>QHZP01000021.1 GCA_003224715.1 Acidobacteriota bacterium
TTACCGCCCTTTTCTACAGGCTTTTTGGTGTTAGCGAGCTTGCCGCGCGCCTCGCCTCTGCCCTGGCCGGAACTCTTGGAATTGTGGTTGTATTTCTGATCGGACGGGAGTGGATCAGTGTTCGAGGCGGCTTGATAGCTGCCTCAATCTTATCGACTTCTGTGCTTTACTTTTCCCTGGCGCGAGCAGCCTCGACGGACATGCTTTTTACTGGGACTCTCTCGGTATCCTGGGCTTGCTCATACCTCGTCTTGTTTGGGAATCGTGGAGAGAAACCTGGTGAGACGTGTCGGTCCAAAAAAACCGCTCGTGCTCTCCTATTTTCTGGAGGGGCCGGTGAAAATACTGGCCACTTCCCCTCTGAGGAGCTTGAACGGGGGTGCTCCGACCTTTCGGCGTTTTCCCGCCTTAAGTCTAAGCCCCTTACACGTCCCTCATGGGGCATTTTCACTGGTAGTTCAGTTTACTTATCCAAGGTCCGGTGGGGCTGGTTCTATGGGGAGGGATTCTAACCATATTTCTATTGGTCACACGACAACTAGAGATTCTGAAAAAGATGAAGCTTGGGTCCGGGACTCTTATCTTCCTTGTCGTGGCCCTTCCCTGGTACTGGCTTTGCTACCAGGCTAATGGCTATCGTTTCATTGGCGAATTTCTGATGAGACACAATCTCGAACGATTCACTACGACTCGCTTTCAGCACACGCAGCCTTTTTGGTTTTATTTTGCTGTGTTGTTTGCCGGCTTTTTCCCCTGGATATTTCAAGTCATTTCACCAGCAAGAAGATTTTTTAAGAAGAGATTAAGGATCAGCTCCAAAGCTGAAGCCAAGGAATTATATATTTGGCTTTGGGTGCTGGTTCCTCTTCTCTTTTTCTCGCTTTCACGGTCCAAACTCCCAGGTTACATTCTTCCTGTCGCGCCTTCGATGGCTTTGTTAATCGCAAGTGAATTTGAACTATTCTTGACGGATAACCCGGAGGGTCGCGGCAAGAAATGGTTTAGTTGGGCAGCTTTCTTCCAGGCTCTTTGTGTCTGCCTACTAGGAGCGGTTCTGCCTATTATCAAAGATCGACTTAATATCGAAATAGGCCCTTTTGTACCTCAGATGGAAGGACTACTCATAGGGGTAGGAAGTCTGGGAATGATTTTTGTTTGTTGGAGGCGGGTTCAGCAATTGTTGGCTTGTTACCTGATAGGGACCGGGCTCATGGTGATTCTGATCACTCATCAGATTATTCCCCAAATAGATCACATAGAATCTGCCCGCAAGCTGGCTGCCGTCCTTAAGCAGGAAGGGTTTGTGGACCAAACCATATTGATTCTTGGACTGCCTCGGCGAATAGAATACGGGCTGAATTTCTATCTGAATACTACAACTAAGATCATCTATTCGGAGAATGAACTAAGCAGTGGAGAGAAGGAGATTTTCCTCATTGCGCCACACAGCTTTGAATCGAAGTCTCTGTTATTGCATTTCGTCGTTAAATCGGAGACTGTTTTCAATAATCAAAAAATTATGAAGGTCATCCCTCTGCCGCATTACACAACGGCCAAGGAACCGTCCCGCGTCAGGCCGCAACCGCAGCCGCTCAAACGGCCTGCAGAGGCGTCAATGCAAATGGAGGCAGGTGATTTTTCCCTGGAAGTGCAATCCTGCCGAGACCGTGAGGGATTGGTCTCGAAGTGGCAGACTGCTAGGACACTCTGGCGGAGTCGAGCGAGACTTTCAAGAGACACGTGACTCTAACGCCTGTGGACTGGCAAACGTTTCTTGAAGAACTCGACGACTGTATTTTCGTAGTTCTTTCTTTCGACGTCATAGAGGACACCCGTCTTAGAATGTTTTAGTCGAAGAAGCTCCTTGGGTTCAGGCGAGTGGTTAAACAGGCTGAGGGTTTGCATTTCCAGCGTGGGGGTTTCCTCATTGGTGATAAAGAGTTTGTCCCGACCTTCGAGTGACGGGAGGGACTTCAGCAATTTATTTCCGTCGTTTACCTGAGGCAGATTGACCAAAAAAAACCCCAAGCGAGTCAGCTTATTAAAAACGAACGTATCAACCCCGAGTATCAACGGGGTTTCTATTTCAAGGAAACTGCCTGGACTTTGAAAAGGTGAATCGACAACGATCGTTTTGACCTTTTCGGATCGCGTTGCCGCAGACAAGGCCACATAAGCACCCAGACTGACACCCCAGATGCCCACCCGATCTGAATCAACTTCTGGCCTTTCAATGACTGCATTGATCGCAGAAAGGAGATCTTGAGTTTCTCTAATCCCCAAACTGGACATGTGAAAGGGACTGTTCCCGTGCCCGCGAAAATCAAAGATAAATAGATTGTAACCATTTTCCTGAAAGGTGGAGGCGAGTGTTAGCAATTCCGACCGATTGGACTTGTAACCGTGACAGAGAAAGATTATCGGCGCTCCGCGAATAGAGGGGATGAACCAACCCTCGAGGGATTTATTGTCGCTGGTCTGAAAGGACAACGAAAGAAAATTCCTTAGCAAAAAGCTGCTAGGATCAATGTTCTCTTCCAGTCTCTCAGGAGTAATGATTCGGTAGGTGGCAAAGCCTGCAAAACCAAGGATCACAATAATGACAAATAGGATAATGGGGATGATGCGCTGAAGGGTTTTACCAAAGGCGCTTTCCGGATATCTGATAGCTGCTATAATTTTTGTGAGCGGGTTCATGCTGGTCGATGGGCCTCAGCAGGCTAACAGAGAAACGTTTGAGAAATTGGTTCCAAATATAGCACAAACTTCTTAAAGCCTGGCATGGATTCGAAGCGACAGGCGGGCAAATTCCTCATGAGTATTGACGTTGGTGAAAATTTCACGAGAAAGTCCCAGCCGAACGATCTCCGCTTCAGAAACGTACGATCCCCTCACTCGTTCGAGAAGTTCGGATATTTTATACTCTTCCCGCTGGAGATTCTGCTCGATTGTGTGAAGGCAGGTGGTTGAGTAAATGGAACAGAGAGGTTCTAGGAAACCATCATCAAATCTCATTGCCACAACATCTGCTAAGGGCGCTTTTTTCAGAAGCAACTGCAAAAATTCCAAGCGCATCAGAGGCATATCGCAGGCCAGGACCAGGTTGGAAAAAGTTGACGATGTTTTCAGGGCGGTATAGATTCCGGTTAATGGACCTTTAGATTCACCGCAGTCAGCTATTACCGGAAGTCCTAAGAATGCATACTTGTTCGGATCACCAATGATTCGAACATCGTTAGTGAGTTGTCGGAGGACGTTGATGGGATAATCGATAAGATGAGCGCCTTTGAGCTTGATGATAGCTTTGTCTTGTCCCATCCTGCTGCTCCTTCCACCGGCAAGCACGAACGCAGTCACTGGAAACCCAGATCTCGATTGTTGCGGAACGGGATAGACTTTCATGTTGCTCAGATCGAACTCCAATCGCTTTGCTCAAAGGGTGTCCAGACCACCCGATTTTACCATTAACCGAATTGAAACTTTTTGTCGAAAAACAGTCTGAAAATGGAAACTATGATTAATGAGGTTAGGCGGGCGGCCGCCGAAAGTCTTTCGATTGCTTCTTATCACATTTTCTTTTTGAATCTGTTATAATAGTGTCCTGCCAAGGTAACCAGCCCTGACAGCATCCAATCGATACCGCTCTAAATTGAGGATTTTCCCTACAAGCAGTATGAGAAGAAATTGTGTAACCAAAAATAATTTACCAGGTGACAAGAAAAAGCGTGCCGCCAAGGGAGTTTGCCTAATGGCGAGCTTTTTGGCTGTTCTTTGGGTTGGTGGTTTTCTCTTTGCCGCAAATCAGAATCAAAATTTTCTGCCTTTGAAGCAGGTCAAGCCTGGGATGAAAGGAATGGGCAAGACTGTCTTTCATGGCGATAAGGTCGAAGAGTTTCAGGTGGAGATTCTAGGGGTACTAGACAACATTGCTCCCAGGCAAAGCGCCATTCTGGCAAGACTCTCCGGTGGTCCATTGGAGAGCACCGGGGTTATGGGGGGCATGAGCGGAAGCCCGGTTTATATCGATGGGAAAATGGTTGGAGCTGTGGCTTTCTCCTTTCCCTTCTCAAAGGAGGCCATCGCTGGGATCACACCCATCCAGCAGATGGTTGATATCTTCGATAAGTCGGAAGAACCGATTCGCGTAGACCCCATTCGGATTGAGGTTTCATCTGTCAAGCCCCATCGAACTCTGGAGTTTAAACCAGCCATCGAATTACCGGATTTAAGCGCAATGGGATCGAAAACGTTCGCGGTGTCGGAATCCTTAGCCGCCGCCATCCCATCTCTCCGGCCCTGGAGCGGCCAGCTCTTCAACTATATTGATACTCCCATTGTTTTGTCCGGATTCAACTCTAAAGCCGCACAACTTTTTGGAAACGCTCTGAAGCCTCTGGGTATGACAGCGATTCAATCTGGAGGAATTGCGGTGGGAAGCGGATCAGATAAATTGGCCGATGCCGCCGATCTCCTGCCTGGATCCGCCATAGCGGTGCAGCTTATTCGAGGTGACCTGGGGGTTGGCGCGAGCGCCACGGGAACCGTGACCTATCGGGATGGAAACAACGTCTACGCCTTTGGTCATCCCTGGCTTTCAGTGGGCCCGGTTCAGTTACCATTTTCCAAAGCAAGGGTGCTTTCGCTTCTTCCGAACTTGAGCAGCTCCTTTAAGATCGCAGTTCCTACGGACCTAGTCGGGTCGATTACTCAGGACCGGTCCCAAGGTCTATTTGGTACGGTGGGGGTATTGCCGAAATTAATTCCTCTCACCATTAATCTAAAATCTAGCCGAAACAGGCTGGAGACCTTCAAATATGAAGTGATCAACGACCGTATCCTGACCCCGCTGCTGATGAATTTCACGATTTTCAATACGATTACATCCATCGAACGCGCACTGGGCGATTCAACCTTGCAAGTTCAAGGGAAGATCAGTGTGAAAGGACAACCGCAAATCAAAATTGAAAATCTTTTTTCAGGCGAGGCCAATGCACAAATCTTTGCTTCTTTGGCTGTCGTGCAGCCGCTCAGTTACATTTTGGGAAGTGGCTTTGACAATGTTGATGTAGAGAATGTGACTGTTGATATCACTTCCATTGATGAAAAGAGAACGGTGATTTTGGATCGAGTGTGGGCAGATCGTGACGAGGTGAAAGCCGGCGAAACGGTCATTCTTTCAGCTTTCCTGCGTGCCAGCAATGGAGGCGAACACGTGGAAAAAATCCCGCTAGACATTCCGCCAGATATGACCAGTGGAACGTTGCTGGTTACGGTGGCTGACGGGTCTACCTTGACAGCTGTGGAAAACCGTTCCTTGCGCCAACAGTTTAGTCCGCGGGATCTCGACCAACTGATTCGGGCTATCAATAACATTCGCAAGAATGACCGAGTGTATGTTCGTTTGCAACGTCCTGAGCCTTCTGTCATTCTCCGCGGTGAAGAATTTTCAACGTTGCCTCCCTCTTTTAATACTGTGATTACCTCCGACAGAAGTTCCAGCAGTAGCCTTTCAACAATGAGATCCTCAAATCTCTATGAGTATGAATTACCCTCGACACCCTTCGTGATCACCGGGCAGAGAAGCTTAACTCTCGAGGTTGTGGATTGAACATCCAAAGCCCAGCTGGTCGATGGTCTTTCAGTTCTCCCCGCCTGAGGAAACGATGTGATTGACGCATCGGTCTTCGGTTTGGACGTACTCAAGATTCCCTGAGAATATCCCTTATCCTGACGGAGTCTGCATGATTCGAAAATTTCCTTCCTTTGTTCTGTTTTTGCTATTAGGCTTGTCTGCCGAGACGGGCTCAGCGGTGAGCCCGCAATTTTGGACCACTTCCTCTTTTTTGGATTTTTCAAAGGGCAATTTAAAAGGGCTCTCTTTACACAAGGACGGCCAGATCTTCCTCTCTCCTAAATTTGATTCCGTCTTTGATACGGACCAGGCTCTCATTTGGTCGGCAGTTTTCGATCGTAAGAAGAATCTCTATGTAGGAACTGGGCACGATGGAAAGGTTTTCAAAATTGATAGCACTGGGGCATCCAGTCTTTTCTTTGATGCAACCGAACTAGACGTTCTGGCGATGGCACTGGACGCTGAACAGAACCTCTATGTCGCCACTTCCCCAGATGGAAAAATCTACAAAGTGAATGGGGAAGGCAAAGGAAGTGTTTTTTATGATCCCGAGGATAAGTTTATCTGGGACTTAGCCTTTGATGCAAAAGGCACTCTCTACGTGGCCACTGGCAATAAGGGGAGAATATACAAAGTGAATAAAGAGGGGAAGGCAGATGTACTTTACGACAGCGGGCAGACGAATCTTACCTGCTTAGCCATTGACGAGGATCAAAATATCATTGCTGGTAGTGATCCGGATGGCTACGTCTATCGCATCTCACCCCAGGGGAAGCCCTTTGTCCTCTATGATTCCGCCATGAGAGAGATTCATGATGTCAAATTGGATACTGAAGGCAACATTTATGTCATCGCCAACAATCCAGTGACTTCCGGTGGATCGATCCAGGAGCCAAAGAGCCCTAGTCCGGAAGTGATTTCGGGCGACTCGATTTCCGTGACGCTTCCCCTCTCACCCGCTCCCGATAAGAAGTCGGCCGAAGAGCTTCCCTCACCTAAGAGTCCAGGGGCACGGCCTCCTCATCGGGAGGCCGGCAGTGCCAAAAGCGCGATTTATCGCATTCTCAGGGACACTAGCGTAGAGACTGTTTGGTCTTCCGAGAGTGAAACAGTCTACGGAATGCACCTTGAGCGAAATGGCAGGGTCCTGTTCTCAACTGGCAACAAAGGAAGAATCTATTCTGTGGATAAGGAAAAGAAGCTGGTTTTGTTACTAGAGACCACAGAGGAGCAGACGACTAAATTGGTCCCCGCCGGGGCGGACACTTTTGTTTGTACCAGCAATCTGGCCAAAATCTACCGGTTGGGAAGCGCCATTAATCAGCAAGGTAGCTATGAGTCTGAAGTTAAGGATAGCCAATCGATTTCAGCCTGGGGGAGCATTCATTGGCGCTCCTCGCTGCCGGCAGGCACTTCCTTGAAAGTTTATACTCGCTCAGGAAACACGAAAAAACCTGACAAAACGTGGAGTGAATGGTCTAAGGCTTACACGAACGGTGACGGCGAGGCTATCCAGAGTCCTAAAGCGCGATATATTCAGTACAAGGTCATCATAGGTTCTACGAACCAGGAGTCCCCGCATTTAGATCAGATTTCAATTCCGTATTTGCAGCAGAATTTTGCTCCTGAGGTGAAATCGATCAATATTCTTCCTCCGGGTGTAGCATACCAACGCTCGCCAGGTCTTTCTGGGCCTCGCTCCCAAGCTTCACTGGCAGAACAGGGTTCATCAGAAGCCTCAGGGGCTAGCGAGGCCATTCCCACGCAGTCCGGTTCGTCGATTCCCCCCAGGCGAGTGTTTCAAAAAGGCGCGCAATCATTTTCCTGGGAGGCCGAAGATCGGAATGGGGATGAACTGACTTACTCGGTGTATTTTCGGGGCGAGAAAGAATCTGACTGGAGATTACTTAAGAAAGATGTTGATGAAAGGTTTATAACCCTCGAATCCGATAGTTTGCCGGATGGAAAATACTTGCTCCGGATTCTCGCCAGTGATTCCCCCTCTAACCCTAAATCAAGGGCATTAAGAGGTGAATTGACCAGTGCGGTGTTTACTATCGATAATACCCCTCCAGAAGTTCAGGTATTAAGTCAAGTAGTTCAAGCTAACTTAGCCACGGTTAGATTCAAAGCCTTTGACACTGTTTCAGCCCTTCGCAAGGCCGAAATTTCTGTCGATGGCGCTGAATGGGCGTCAGATTTTTCAGTCGATGGCATTGTGGATTCCAAGACAGAAGAATTCGAGGTTAAAACAGGACCGCTCCAGACAGGGGAGCATACTCTGGCTTTGCGGGTCTATGATTCAACCGGGAACGTAGCTATCGGTAAAGCGGTCGTGCAGATAAAGTGACAGTCCGGCCTTTGCAGGTCTGAACCCATGCATATCGTATTAGTGGAACCGGAGATTCCACAAAACACGGGTAACATCGCTCGTCTGTGCGCCCTAACCGAATCCCAACTGCATTTGGTAGGAAGGCTTGGATTCTCTATCAATGATTACTATCTGCGACGGGCTGGGTTGGATTACTGGGAGTGCTTAAAGGTAAGTCATCACCAGAGATTGGAGGAATTGTTGGAATCCGCTGAGCCAAAGCGGTTCTTTTATGCCAGCACCAAAGCTAGCCGACTCTACACT
>QHZP01000758.1:0-1297 GCA_003224715.1 Acidobacteriota bacterium
GTTTCAAGCTCTCCCCCTGGGATGAGGTTGTATATGCAATTCGTCGTACAACAGATGAGCAGGTTGCCGTTGGCATCGAAGGCAAGACCCTCGGGCACAGTACGGTGAAGCCTTAAGACGACTTCGCTTCGACCGGGCTTACCATCAGATCCAATTTCCAGCCTAACAATTTGAGGTGGGATTGTTTCAACAACATAGAGCCACCGGTCATCCACGCTGAGAGGCAGACCGTTGGTGAATCCACACACAGCCCGGCTCCATACCTCGGTCTCGCCTCCCGGCCGGACGAGATAGATCAGCCCGTCGTTCTTATCCCGGTCTCCCGAATCCGAGACATACAGGTTGCCCGCAGCATCGAACAGCAGGTAATTGGGTAGTTTCATAAGCTGGCTTTTGGTGCCTCGGCTATACACGGAGGTTTGTCCATCAGGCTGTACCTTGATCACTGCGCGGCGATTCATGTCGCATACGTACAAATTGCATTCGGCGTCGCTGGCAATGCCCAGAGCCCATCCGCCGGTAGAGCTGAACAGCTCATAGGTCTTCTCTTCCAGTGACACTCGATAAATCTGACCTGCTTCGCCCCCGGTATAGATCTTGCCATCCGGCCCGTAGGCGACCCCTTCCGGGTGGTCCAAAGTATCTACGAGAACCTCCAGCTCCAAAGTGACCTCCTCCGGGGCCCCGGTCTGTTGTCGAAATCCTGGGAATGCCATCTGCAAGAAATAAGATTCCAAGGCGAGGGCGTGCCCTGACTGGATACATCCTCACTGCATTGCTGCCCCAACTTCTCCCGTGCTCTCTTTTATCTATGCCCTCTTTTACCTACAAGAGAAAGGTTAACACAAATAAAAAATCCCAATGGATCATCCTTATCATCCCAAGTATTCTGGAAGCACTCCATCATAGATCTTGACATAATCGTGTCCCGGGGCGAATACTAACCAGCTAAGATCAGCATCAGGTGAACCCTAGAGCCCCTGGATCCCGGTTTCCGAGTCCTAGCTGTAAAGAATTCAATGTCATTTTATGAATTGGTTTGAGACCTTGCGGTCACGCATTGCCCGAGCGCGGGAGGAGCATTTGCTACCCCAGCGGTTGAGGCACCTTCAAAAGCAAACTGAGAATGTAGCCTTGCGGATTCGAGAGGCCTTCTTGCGCGGCACTAGCACCACTCAAGAGGCCCCGGGTGATGTGACCAATATTGGCAAGTCCGTCTCCGTCAAAGGAGAACTGGCGAGTGCCGAGGATGTTATTATTGAGGGGCGAATGGAAGGGAAGATCGAACTCAAGGATC
>QHZP01000758.1:1326-3334 GCA_003224715.1 Acidobacteriota bacterium
TGCCAGAATCAACGCTCAGATCAACGCAAGAAATGTGATCGTTATGGGAAAAGTCGTTGGCAACATTCAAGCTAGCCGATCGGTGGAAATAAAAGCGCCAGGATCTGTGATGGGAGATATTAACTCTTCACGAATTGCGACCGAGGACGGCGCTCGCTTCAAAGGAAGTGTCGATATACAAAAAAGAAGGGCGGACGCTACCGAACAGCACAATTCGTCCAAGGCAGAAGCTGCCCAATTTATGTCTGATCGATCTTCAGGTAAAAACAGTTAAGAAGGTCCCGGCAAAAGCACCGTGCTTTTCAAACAGCCTTGATCCCGGATGATCAAAGGCCGCTTCATCACCCCGTTAAGATTCGAGATCTCGCGTGCCGAATTTCTTCATTACCAATCCATCCACGGCGAGCAGTTTCCTCCCAGGTAACGTGTAGATCTTACACTTTTACCGACTCCCACCAATGGGCTACTCCTGAGTCTAATCGCCTGGTTATTTTGCACTTAGCTGGGCCCACCCAACTGGCATCTCTCGTGCGAGGCGTTTGCTATCAAGGCAAGAAGGGAGGTACAGATGCTGGAACTAATCAAGACGCGAAAGACCAGCGAAGCAGTTTTGAACTTCCCGGAAGAAGTCCATTGCGTCGATCGAGAGGGGAACCATCATCGCCTGTCTGAAGAAAATGGCATGTTTTTTATGAAGGCAAGATCAACAGGGTCAGGCAGTATCGTTCTGCAGCGTGCCTCCAGGACGTACGGCCCGAGCTTGTGCCGGCCTGAAACCACAGCATGCCCAGGCGTCCTGAAATTGGTATTTCACGGATAAGAATCAAATTAAAGGAGATTGAGAAAATGGATTGCAAACGGCTAGGATACTCTCTTCTAAGTGCAGTACTGGCCTTAACCGCTACCATGATAACTTCGGCTTGCTCCGGGACCAATATGGACGCGAAAGCGATTGAAGAAAAATATGGTCTGAGCGATGCAACGAGTGAAAAAGTTTCAACCTCCGAAGGGGCGATGCAAGCTACCATTGTGCCCGTAACTTTGCCGGACGGCCAGAAAGCACAGTTGGTCATTCCTCAAAAACGCGAGACCCACCCGGTCTATCTGCGCGATCAGGAGGGTTTGCATCCAGTTGCGCTCCAAGACCGTAATGTCAGTCGCGATCAGTTTGTTCGCTCCAATCCAACCATCGTGGAACGGCGAGCCGAACCTCAGCACAAGAACAAGCGTTCCTGGGAAAAAGAGGCGCTAATTATAGGCGGGGGGGCAGCCGGTGGGGCGGGTATTGGAGGAATTGCTGGAGGGAAGAAAGGCGCTGGTATTGGAGCTGCCTCTGGAGGCGTCGCCGCGTTGCTGTATGACTTGGCTACCCGCAACAAATAATCGATCCACATTGTCTGCGGACTAACATGCGGCCGACCCGGGCGGCGGTCCCTTTCTCTTTTCGAATCTAATCCAGAAAATCCAAAAAAATGGGCGAGAGCGGTCGATCAATATCATTACCAAGTTGGTTCAGCTGGCGGAGATCATTTCACGTTACCCAAACCCATACTTTAGCCGAGGCTTGTCATTTCTCCCAAAAATGTCGGTGCCTGTTAACCTATCTCATATTCACTGGTCCCAGGTTAAGACGCCTGATCGAAAGGGAACCTATTCAAAAATTCAAAAAATTCTGGTTGCATTACATTATATTGTAGTGGTACAGTCCACCCATACAATATGTAGGAGGAAGATGTATATGTTAAGCGACTTAGGAGTTCGAAAATTGGCGGCGGCCGTGGTCATGACCGCTATAAAGGATTCCTTCTCAAAGTCCCCTTCGCGTCAGGATCCGGCCAGAGATTGGATCTTAAATGACCAGACGATGTTCCCGTTTTGGTGCAGAGTTTCAGACATTTCGCCCGAAAGAGTCAAAAGGACCATGATGCAAAGATTCAAGCCTGAAAGACAACAGGTAAGAGCTGATCAGCGCAAGAAGAGAGCTTCGGAAATATGACGGAAAAGCGAA
>QHZP01000759.1:0-1400 GCA_003224715.1 Acidobacteriota bacterium
CTTCATCGTGCGTGGCATAACGATGCACCTGGCGCAGCCAAAGCCGATCCTCTGCATCCAGTCGCATCTGGCCGGCCCAATTGCGGAACATGCGACCCAGCACCAGGGCGAAAACCAGGCCACCCCAGGGATGCCAAGCTCGCACCGTCTCGCCGCCGCCAAATAGCGAAGCCAGCCAGTAAAGGCGGGGAGACCACAAAGCCAGCCCGGTGAGCGCCGTGTAAAGAAAACTCAAGGCGGCCATCCAGTGAATAGCCCGCTCGGCAAAGCTGAAGCGGTCAATCTTTTCTTCCCTCTCTGACATCATGATATCTTCGGGGTCCGTATCGAAGGTAGTGGAAGAAAGCGCCCAGGATCCCCCCTAGAAGAACCGCATTGCCCAGCCACTTCAGCGGACCTTTCCACAACCAGACAGTCCATGGGATGTGCGGATCCCGTGGCAATCCGTACGCTTCCGGGCGATCCGCCTGGGCCAAAACGTAAAGGACATTGGTCCCGCCAACCCCGGCGGGATTATAGACACCAGCGCCCTGGACACCCTCGGCCCTCAGTTCCTCAACTCGCGCCTGGGCTTTATCGAGAAGATCTTCCCGCCTCCCGAAACTCAGGCAGTTGGTCGGGCAGGCCTTGATGCAAGCCGGCTCCAGCCCGACGGCAGTGCGATCGGAACACAGCGAGCACTTGTAAACCTTCTGGGTTTTGGGACTCAGCCGGGGAACATCGAAAGGACAGCCGGTAATACAGTAGCCACAACCAATACAATTTTGATGGTTAAAATCGACCGTTCCGTTTTCGAGGATGACAATAGCTCCCGGCGCGGGACAGGCGCGCAAGCAGCCGGGATCGACGCAGTGCATGCATTGATACTTGGCCATCAGCCAGGACATCTTACCGTCCCGCTCTTCTTCGTGAAACTTGATCAGGTTCCAGAAATTATAGGCCAGGTCGGGCATCGTCTGGTAGGAGCCGCCCAAACCGCTCATGGTAAATTCCTGATCGTTCCACTCCTGGCATGCCACCTCGCAAGCTTTGCAGCCAATGCAGGTCGTGGTATCAATCAATTTCGCTACGGTGAATGATTGGCTCATCGGTCCGGAACCTGGATGATGAATATTGGAATAATGAAAAAGATAGGACTCAGATTATGCACCTCGGAGTGATGCGAGCTCTGCCAAACGGCCTCTCTATAAGCGAGAGCCCCCTCACCCGCCCTCCGCGACCGCCGTCGCTTCGGGCACCCTCTCCCCTGTGGAGAGGGAGGTCATGAAAAAGGAAATACTCTCCCCTCGCCCCCATCGGGGGAGAGGCATGGGAGCTTTGAGAAAGCTCCCTGGGTGAGGGAGCATTGACGCGATGCACAATTTGCATAGGACCTCTCCTTTTCCACCTTTCCCACTCCT
>QHZP01000759.1:1476-3042 GCA_003224715.1 Acidobacteriota bacterium
ACTCCGGCGTTCCGGAATTGGGGTCTACTACCGAAGGGCTCAGGTTGTTGATCAAAGGGCCGGTGACTCGCCCCACGAATCCCCAGTGAATGGGCAAGCCGACCTGGTAAATAGTGCGCCCGTTGACGGTCAAGCCGCGGAGGCGCCGAGTGACCAGGGCCTGGCCTTCTACTTTGCCTCGGGCTGAGGTCACGCGCACGAGATCGCCATTACGGATGTTTTTCTCCTTCGCCATTTCTTCCGGTAATTCGACGAAGAAGCTTTGCTGTAATTGAGAGTTCGCGGTAATGTGTTTGGTCCAGTAGTGAAAATGCTCGGTCAGGCGATAAGTGAGGGCAACGTACGGGAACTCGTTCGACGTTCCCAACCGGTCCAGGTCACTGCCGAAAATTTTGGCCAGCGGGTTACTGCTGGCTCCCGGGTGCATCGGGTTTGCGACAGGGGACTCCACCGGTTCGTAATGCTCAGGAAAAGGGCCTTCGGCAAAATCGGCAGCGAATAGTTTGGCCACTCCCTCCCGCAGCATGATGAAGGCTCCGTAAGAACCGGGTGAAGCGTCAACCTTGTAATCGGGGACATCGCCCGACCATTTCTTTCCATCCCATTGGAGACCCGGGCGGGTGGGGTCCCACGGCTTGCCCTCAGCGTCAGCAGAAGCACGATTGTAAAGGACTCGCCGGTTGGCTGGCCAATTCCAGGCCCAGTTGGGATAAAAGCCAAGTCCGGTGGGGTCCTCCTGGCCGCGGCGCGCCATCATGTTACCGGCTTCGGTGAACGACCCGGAATAGAGCCAGTTGCCACACAGGGTTGATCCATCGTCCTTCAGTTCGCCAAACCCCGATAGTTGCCGGCCGGAAGCCATCTCACGTCCGTTGATTTCCCTGGCTACCTCTTCCAGCGATGGAGCAGCCGGATTGGCGTAAATCCAGGTCATGCTGAGCAGAGGTTCGGGAGCTGCCCCGCCTTCCTTTTGATAGAGCTCGCGCAGGTTCAGGAAGAGACGCGCGATAATGTCCTGATCACGCATAGCTTGGCCAGGCGGATCCAATGCTGCATGCTTCCATTGCAGCCAGCGCGAGGAATTTATGAAGGCCCCGTCTTTTTCCGCAAAACAGGCAGCCGGAAGGAGAAAGACCTCGGTCCCAACGCTGGCGGGATCGCCGGCCGATGGATAATACTTCTCAGCCAGTTTTCTGGCGTTCCAGAAGGCTGAAGTTTCCGTTTCGAAACATTCGGCGACAATCAGCCACTTGAGTTTGCTGAGGGCCGCAATCATCTTCGTCGAGTTAGGGCCATTAGCCACTGGGTTCATGCCGAACGAGATGAGGCCGTCAAATCCGCCGGCATACATCTTGTCAAAGAGATAGCCCCAGCTGTGATTGTCCGCCGGGCCAATCTTGGGGAGATTCTGGTAGCCGAATCCGTTCTCCCGCGTCGCTCGGTCGCCGTAATAAGCTTTGAGCAAACTGACCATGAACTTTGATGTGTTGGACCAATAGTTCATGGCATTGGGTCGCAGCGGCTTAGGCGTGTTCTCCTGCAGGTAGCTGGAGAGCGTGGTCTGAG
>QHZP01000022.1:0-532 GCA_003224715.1 Acidobacteriota bacterium
TGCTGTTGTTGACGATGAGCAGGTCGTTGTCCGTGTCGAGCGGCAGATGGTCGGGGTAGAACGGACCCTCGGTCTGGCGCGGTGTGAGCCTGAGTTCCTCAGCGAAGAGGCCAGGAATGTTGAAGAGGCTGGTTAGGCTAAACGCCGCGGCTCCAAACGTCATTTCGTGCAGAAAACGGCGGCGAGTATGCAACAACATTGATTCGTTCATGGTCATGCTCCTTGATGGTGCAGACACTTGAGTAGGTGCAGAACAGAATCGTCAGGTGCGCCTGCAGCTAAGTTGGATGGACCGGAGCTAAGCGGACGCAATTGCGTTATGCATCTTTTACCATTTGCAAACAATTCGCCTTCCCTAGCTTGAGCCACCGGTCAACTTGCGTTAGGGCGACTTTCGCTTTAGCCAATCGAAGTAAAAGCCGCCGGACAAATTCAGTATATTGAAATTAGCACAAGTGCCATTGTACACGCATCCTAGATTTTTCTTGAGAGATTTGGAGGCTAGAAGCGGTGGTCTTTACGCCCGAACTTC
>QHZP01000022.1:559-8802 GCA_003224715.1 Acidobacteriota bacterium
ACGAAATCAGAGCTGGCGTATGATCACAGCGTAAAGAGAATAGGTGTGAGACCGCCTAATTCGTGCGTGGCTTGCGATATGGCTAAAGATCAGTTGGCGGAGGCAAGGAAGATCGATCAGAGCCGCTGAATCCCTCAAGCAATTGACGACCGAGCCGGTCAGGACTGAGAGTGTCATGCTTTGCGTGACCTCTGGACCGGATCGGAAACCACTCCCATCCCACCAAAGCTATTTGGAAGCGCAGAAAATAAATATGAGCAGACTTAATCCTCAAACATACCAGTTGCCCGAAAACCTCGCCTCTTCTGTCAGAGCCTCACTCCAGGATTGGAGCGCCGGTGACAAGGTCCGCCGGCTGTGGGCAGCCGACTCATCCCTGTGGACCGGCGCGGATGAAGGAAATTGGCTCGGTTGGTTGACAATTGTTGATGACCAACTGGCCAGTAGTCAAAACCTGATGCGGTTCGCCGAGGAAGTGAAGAATGCTGGCTTCTCGCACCTGTTGCTCTTGGGAATGGGCGGGTCCAGCTTGTGCCCGGAAGTGATGAGGATGACCTTTGGCAGAATATGGTTTCCCGGAGCTCTATGTGCTCGATTCCACCGACCCATCTCAAGCTAAGACTTTCGAGCGCCAGGTGGACCTTGCCAAGACGATCTTTATTGTGTCAAGCAAATCTGGCAGTACGTTGGAACCCAACATCTTCAAACAATACTTCTTCGAGCGTGTAAAGGAAGCGGTCCGTGCGCAACTACCCGGCAGCCATTTTCTTGCCATTACCGATCCTTGTTCAAAGATGCAGCAAATCGCTGAACGTGACGGCTTTCGTTCCATCTTCTTTGGCTTGCCGAGCATTGGTGGGCGTTACTCGGCGCTCTCGAATTTCGGGTTGGTTCCCGCGGCCCTCATGGGAGTGGACCTTTCAAAATTCCTGCGACTCACCCAAGAGATGGTGTATTCCTGCCAGTCTGTTCCCATAGAGCAGAACCCAGGGGTCGTTTTAGGTAACATCCTGGGAGTGCTTGCCAGAGCAGGTCGAGACAAAGTGACTCTTATCACCTCACCTGGCATTTGGGATCTGGGAGCCTGGCTGGAGCAGCTGTTAGCGGAGTCCACTGGCAAAGAAGGGAAGGGACTGATCCCAGTTGATCGGGAGCGTCTAGGCCCACCCGAGGTGTACGGCGACGATCGGCTGTTCGTCTATATGAGACTGGACTCCGCACCAGACCTATCTCAAGATGTGGCTTTGGAAGCCTTGGCGCGCGCCAGACAACCGGTGGTGCGGATTGGACTGGCCGACTCGTATCATTTGGGTCAGGAATTCTTTCGCTGGGAAATCGCGACAGCCGTGGCAGGATCCATTATGGGCATCAATCCTTTTAATCAGCCTGATGTGGAAGCCAGTAAAGTGGCCACACGGAAGCTGACGGCCGAGTATGAGGAGACCGGAACACTCCCGCCAGAAACTCCGCTGCTGGAAGACAGCGGTATCCGACTGTTCAGCGATGAGGCGAACGCCACAGCGCTGACCAGTGCGGCGGGGCGAGATCAATCCCTGGTTGGCTATCTGAAAGCACACTTGAAGCGGCTCACGGCGGGGGATTATCTGGCGATTCTGGCTTACATTGAGATGAACCGGGCGCACGAAGATCAGCTCCAGGCGTTGCGTCACGTGGTGCGTGACAAGAAGCAGGTTGCCACCTGCCTGGGCTTCGGCCCGCGCTTCTTGCATTCGACTGGACAAGCCTATAAGGGCGGGCCCAACACGGGCGTCTTCCTGCAAATCACGTGCGACGATGCAATAGACCTGCCGGTGCCTGGACAGAAATATACCTTCGGCGTTGTCAAGGCAGCCCAGGCGCGAGGTGACTTCCAAGTGTTGACCGAGCGTCACCGCGCCGCGCTGCGCGTTCACTTGAGTGCGGACGTCCAAGCGGGCCTGGCGACGCTGCGGAAGGCTATCGGGCAGGCTTTGGAATAGGGATCGGATCTCTGAGTACTGGATTTGACAAGTACGTCGAAGGCCATCTGTTTGCGGTCGGATAGTTTGCGAAATCGCGCTCTTGCTCGCGCTCTTACGGTGGAAACGCCGAGCAAGGGCAGGAGCAAGAGTACGAGCGCGAATGGAAAATCAAAGGTGTCGACGTATTTCTGACACTGTGGACTAAGGAGCGACAATATGCAACTGGGTATGGTGGGTTTAGGAAGAATGGGGTCCAACATGGTGCGACGGCTGATTCGCGGCGGGCACGAATGCGTCGTGTTTGACTTGAATGCTGACAACGTGAAGCAGCTGACGCGCGAAGGGGCGACAGGAGCGACATCGCTGGGAGCGTTCGTCGGCCAGCTCCGCAAGCCGCGGGCGGTCTGGGTCATGGTGCCGGCAGGCGAGCCCACCGAGCAAACGGTGATGTCCTTGGCCCAGCAGATGGAGAGAGACGACGTCCTCGTCGATGGTGGAAATTCGTATTACAAGGATGATGTGCGCCGCTCCGGGGCGCTAAAGGGCCAGGGCCTGCACTACGTGGATGTTGGCACCAGCGGCGGCATCTGGGGTGTAGAGCGCGGCTATTGCCTGATGATCGGAGGTGAACGGGAAACTGTAAAACACTTGGATCTCATTTTCAAGACCTTAGCGCCAGGGCCGGGCGAAATTCCGCGAACTCCCGGGCGTGAGAACCTGAAAGGAACTGCAGAGGAAGGTTACCTTTATTGTGGTCCGTCCGGAGCAGGGCATTTCGTCAAAATGATCCACAATGGGATTGAATACGGCCTGATGCAGGCTTATGCCGAAGGCTTTGATATTTTGCGCAATGCCAGCTCAAAAGAACTCTCCGAAGATTTGCGTTACGACTTTAACTTCGCAGACATTGCCGAGGTTTGGCGTCGCGGCAGTGTCGTGTCGTCATGGCTGCTCGATCTAACGGCCATGGCCTTGGCAGAAAATCCGACCCTCTCAAGCTACACGGGTTTCGTCCAGGACTCTGGCGAAGGGCGCTGGACGATTATGGCTGCGCTTGAGGAGGCTGTTCCGGCCGATGTGCTGTCAGCCTCTCTCTACACTCGTTTTCGTTCAAGGCAGGAGCATACTTTTGCTGAGAAGGTTCTCTCGGCAATGCGCCAGAAATTCGGAGGTCACGTGGAGCGACCAGCGGGAGGATAGGTTCGAATGATTCAGTCTCCAAGAAAGTTACCACATTTCCATTGCCTGAGACGCGGACTGAATCCGGCCGTGGGAGGACGAGTCCTTTAATCCGAAGCTGTAAAAATCCGCCTCGCCCCTATTTAGAAGAGAGGGGCGTCGCAGGTGGGCTGAGGCGGACGTGCAGGTGACCCATGGTTTGGATCACCCCCCTCAAGAAGGGAATACTAGAGAATGGACAAGGGCCTGACGACGAGAGGAAAAGCAATAACAGCTCCAGAAGCTGCCGAAGCAACGAAAGAGCCTGCGGAGCAGCCCGGTGACCCCTGTGTCATGGTCATCTTTGGGGCCTCTGGAGATTTGACCAAACGCAAGCTGATTCCAGCGCTTTATAACCTGGCCAGAGAAAGCTTGTTGTCCAGCCAGTTTGCCGTCATTGGATTCGCTCGCCGAGTCATGAGCAACGAGCAGTTCCGCGAAAAGATCAGTCAGGAAATTAAGGAATTCGCCACCAGTCCAGTGGACGCCCAACTGTGGGATCGTTTTGTCAAGCAACTCTACTACCTGCCAGGAGACGTGCAGGACGAGAATTCTTACCGGAAGCTTCAAGGAGTCTTGGCCCAAATTGACAAAGAGCGCGGAACGCGGGGCAATTACTTCTACTACCTGGCGATGGCTCCCGATTTTTTTTGTCCGATTGTGCAACAACTTGGCCGCCACGGGCTCGTCCGTGAAGAAAATGGCCAGTGGCGCCGTGTCATCATTGAGAAACCCTTTGGGCACGACTTGGATTCAGCCCGGGCACTCAATCAAACCATCAGGCAGATTCTCAACGAAAGGCAGATTTACCGCATCGATCATTACCTGGGTAAGGAGACGGTGCAGAATATCCTGGTCTTCCGCTTCGGCAATGGCATCTTCGAGCCCGTCTGGAATCGCCGCTACATTGATCATGTGCAGATCACTGTGGCTGAAGACCTGGGTGTGGAGCAACGCGGCGACTACTATGAAGAAGCGGGCACGTTGCGAGATATGGTGCCGAACCACATCTTCCAGTTGATTACTCTGACAGCCATGGAACCCCCCATTTCGTTTGAAGCGGATGCCGTGCGTGACGAGCAAGCCAAGATTCTGCGTGCTATTCAACCCTTATCCCCGGAAGAAGTGCTCAGCCGCACGGTGAGGGGGCAGTATGGAGAAGGGCAGATCGGGGGTGAGCGCGTGCTGGCCTACCGCTCTGAACACAACGTCCCACCTGACTCCAGAACCGAGACCTTTGTCGCGCTAAAACTATCTATCGACAACTGGCGCTGGGCCGATGTGCCGTTCTATCTCCGCACCGGCAAACGGTTGCCGAAACGGGTTACGGAAATTGCGATCGAATTCAAGCGCGCCCCATTTATTCTCTTCCGCAAGACGCCCATCGAGCGCCTGACAGCGAACCGGCTGGTTCTCCATATTCAGCCTGATGAAGGCATCTCGTTAAGTTTTGGCGCCAAGGTACCCGGTCCCCTGGTTCACGTGGGGGCGGTAAATATGGACTTCCATTACGCGGACTACTTTGGTAGCACTCCGAGCACGGGCTATGAACGGTTGCTTTACGATTGTATGTGCGGCGATGCCACTCTTTTTCAACGTGCCGACATGGTCGAGGCAGGTTGGAGCGTCGTGGCACCAATTTTAGATGTTTGGAAAGCACTACCACCCAGAGCTTTTCCAAACTATGCTGCTGGCACCTGGGGGCCCAAGGAAGCAGACGAGTTGATGGAGCGTGACGGGCGACTATGGAGGAAAATCGCAGAGTGATTCTGGCCGGTGACATTGGCGGCACCCACACGAGGCTCGCGTTGTTCCAGATGGAGGGAGAGGGTCTTTTGCAGTCCCTGGTGGAGGAGACATTTCCCAGTGGAGAGTTTGCCGGCCTTGACCAGATTGTTAGCCAATTCCTGTCAGCCCACAACCTGCCGGTCGAGCGCGCCTGTTTCGGGGTTGCCGGACCCATTAAGCACAACCGCTGTGAGGCAACCAACCTGCACTGGGTGGTGGACGCTCGCCAATTAACTGCTGAACTCGGCATAAAACTGGTCAGGCTGATCAACGACCTTGAGGCCAATGCCTATGGCCTGGCAGCCCTCCAGACCAAGGATTTTGTTGTCCTCAATCAAGGCGTTTCCGATGCCGAGGGCAACGCCGCCATTATTGCGGCGGGCACGGGGCTTGGAGAAGCTGGGCTTTACTGGGACGGCCAGCAGCACCTGCCTTTCGCTTGTGAAGGCGGCCACACCGATTTCTCGCCGCGCAGTGATCTCGAAGCCGATCTACTTCGTTATTTATTGGCTCACTTTGAACATGTCAGCTATGAGCGCGTGCTCTCCGGGCCTGGTTTGGTCCATATCTACAACTTCTTGCGGGACACTGGACGAGGGCAAGAAGCCGTCTGGCTGGCTGAAGAAATGCGGCAACACGAGCCTTCAGCCGTCATTTCGCGGGCGGCGTTAGAACGCAAGTGTCCGCTGTGTGGGCGGGCACTCGACCTGTTTGTGTCGCTCTATGGAGCGGAAGCGGGCAATCTGGCATTGAAAATCATGGCTACAGGAGGCGTCTTTGTTGCCGGTGGAATTGCACCTAAGATCCTGAAAAAGTTGACGGCCGGAACATTTATAGAGGGTTTCGCCGCTAAAGGCCGTATGAAGCCATTGCTGCAAACCATACCGGTTCGGGTTATTTTGAATGACAAAACTGCCTTGCTCGGCGCAGCCCGATGTGCCGCTTTACCTGAGAAAAACTAAGAGAGCTCTCGCTGCTACCTCGGGCGCTGCCGCCGACAGCAAAAATTCATGCCACGCCGGACCAGCCTGAAGACGATAGCCTGCGGAGCCCAGCGGAACCCGGCGCGCTGCGGTGAGGGCCCTTCCGGTCGACTCCGAGGTTATTCATGATTCGGCCCAAACCTGAAATCCGAGTCCTGGCGGGCCCGGAAGAACTGCAATGGGCTGCCGCAGAGGAATTTCTTCGCCAGGCGACAGAGGCAGTGCGAGAGAAGGGATTTTTCACGGTGGCGCTGTCTGGGGGCTCAACACCCAGAGGCCTTTACAGCTTGCTCGCGACCGAAGAGAAAGTGCCGTTTCGAGACCGATTAGCCTGGGACAAGATTCACTTTTTTTGGGGAGACGAGCGTCACGTTCCGCCTGAACATCCAGACAGTAACTACTTCATGGCACTGGAGTCGATGCTCTCAAAGGTAGCCGTGCCGCCGGAAAATGTGCATCGCATCAAGGCTGAGAATCCTGATGCCGGCAAAGTTGCGGAAGAATATGAAGAGACCCTGCGAGAATTCTTCGGGTTAGCGCCTGAAGAGCTGCCGCGCTTTGATTTGATCCTCCTTGGCATGGGTCCGGACGGGCACACCGCCTCACTCTTCCCTGGGAGTGAAGTCCTGCAGGAGCCAAAACGTCTTGTCATGGCTACATGGGTCGAGAAGTTCCATGCCTATCGAATCACCCTCACGCCACCCGTCTTGAACAATGCCGCCTGTATTATCTTTCTCGTAAGCGGTAAGGAAAAGGCGGAGACAGTGCGGGCTGTCCTGCAATCCGACCCTCTTTCTAAACGCTATCCAGCTCGGCTTATCTGCCCGACACAGGGGCGGCTGGTTTGGCTGGTGGACCGGTCAGCAGCCAGTCTCTTACGCCTTGGTTAATACACCATGGTTTCCTGGCTAGAAACTCACGCATTAGGTAATGGCGTGGCTGGAACCACTGCCGCCACGGCATTTCGCGAACGAGACAAAGACTCCCAGAATGATCGGCAGGTAAAGTCAGTATTTCTTGTCCCGCATCGCGCTCCGCACTTTGTGTGGTTTGTTCGTCCAGGAAAATGGGAACTGACTGAAGTCTGTGAGGAAGGTTTGGTAGACAGGACGAATTTGCTCTTCAATCGTTATGGGTTTGTCGCCGGTCAGGTTCGTCGCGAAAAGCCCACGAGAAGATTCGTCGTGGCTACCCATACAAGGCGACATATCCTCGAAGCTAATGCATCACTGTGCGGCCGTGATTTACCTTGTTTTTTCTCTCTAAATAATTTACGGTCCAGAATTCTCTTCTATTCATTTGTTCAGGAGCAAGCAATGAAAGCAACCGTTGAACAAACAATCAAGCTCGAGCCAGCCAAAGTGGAGTTCCTCGAGCGCATGGCAAAGACCTATGGTTTAGCTGACACGGGCAAGGCCATCCGGTGCCTGATAAATTATGCACGCGAGAACCCCGACCAGCACGAATCGATCTTTTCCGAGGTCCGCTGTCTTGATTGCTGAGGTTGTCTCTGAGTAAATAATCATCGTAGGTTGTAGCCGTAGAACAGCAGGTTGGAAGTGATGACGGTGTTCCCACCCATGGAGAGGAACTCTCCTAGCAACTGTTGCACCGATTCCTCAACCCCGGCTGCCGGAGTACCCGCACGATTCCGGCTTCAGCGTGGAGCTTAACAGCGCCAGCCGGCGCTCTCCGGCCGCGCTCTACCCGCCCTGCGTGACCTTGAGTAGCTCGGTGAATGAGGGTTGGGCTGACCTGCGCCTGAGCTGGGCTCTATATGGAGTAAGGCCAGATTGGCTAGCCGACGACCCCTGTCGCCTTCAGGACCGGTGGCACCTATCTTTGCGACTGACAGCCAATGAGGGACAACTCGCTGCCTCTGACGGTAGCATCACCGTCAATCCCCCTCAACCAGGCTCCCATCGTCCGTCAGGGATGGACCCGATCAAACGGTCACTTCCTCCCGGTTACTTCTGCAGACTCCAAATGTTGGGAATTTTCCAGCTCGTTTCGGCTACCCGAGGCGGATTGAATAGTGTCGTGCTGACTGCAACGGCTCCGTTCATAAACCAAACACCAATGTGACCCGTGGCTTGGTTTTGCCATACCAGGTCCGGCTTGCCGTCACTGTTGAAATCGCCGGTACCGACGATCTTCCAGTTCGTATCGCTTACTCGGCCGGGGCTGAATAAAGCCGTGCTTTTTGCTGTAGCGCCGTTCATGAACCACACCCCAATCTGTCCCGTAGTTCGATGCTGCCAGACCAAGTCGGCTTTCCCATCATTGTTGAAGT
>QHZP01000760.1 GCA_003224715.1 Acidobacteriota bacterium
GACCCCACTCGTTTGCTGAGTGGCTGGGGGCTGCGGTTCTTCGACTACGACAATGACGGGCTGATGGACTTGATCCTGGCCAATGGCCACCCAAACGATCTGGTGGATGGACGGATGAGAGGCGTCACCTACAAAGAACCGCTGCTGCTCTTTCACAACGAAGGCAAGGGAAGCCTGGCAAACGTTTCGGAGACCGCCGGAGAGGCGTTTCGCGAAAAGTATGCCGCACGGGGCCTGGCGGTTGGCGACCTGAATAACGATGGTTACCCTGATGTAGCCGTGGGCATTAACGGAGGTGCGCCCCTCGTCCTTTACAATAACGTTGCGAGCAAGAATAACTGGGTGGGATTGAAGCTGGTCGGCACCCGGGCTAACCCCGCCGCCATAGGCGCTCTCATCAAGTGGAACACCAACGGCCAGGTTCATTTCCGGCTGAAGACCGCGGGAGGAAGTTTCCTTTCCAGCCACGATCCGCGCGAAATGGGCCTCGGAAAAGCTGACAAAGTGGACTGGGTGGAAATTCGTTGGCCCAAGCCGAGCACGCGCGTGGACCACTTCACGGACCTCCCTATCAATAAATACCTGACCGTCGTGGAAGGCAGAGGGCTCGAATAGTGCTTGGACACCTCATTCTAGCTTTGTTCCTGATTCAACAGGCTGGGTCAGTTGACTTGCAGCAGGCCCAGGAAGCTTTTCAAATGGGCCGATACTCGCAAGCACGAGAAAAGCTCCGGCAGGCTCTTGAGCGTGACCCACGCAGCCCGACGTTGTGGAGTTACCTGGGTCTGACCGACGCCCAACTGAATGACCTTGACGCGGCGATTGCGGATTTTCAAAAGGCGCTCTCATTCGCGCCCGACAACGCCCAAACCCATTTCGACCTGGGATTACTATACCGGCGAACGGGCAACTCCCAGAAAGCGCTAGAAATGTATCAGCGCGGGTTGAGGTTAAGCCCAGACGATCCAGCGGCGAACCAGAATTACGCCCTGCTTCTGATGGAGACGGGAAAATTCCGGGAGGCCATTGCGCCCCTGCAAAAGCTGCTGGGGTTGGGAACTCCGAGTCTTTCCGTGCGTGTGGCCCTGATCGAGTCCTACTTAAAAGGTGGCATGAATGACGAAGGGAAGAGAGAAATTCAGGGCTTCCTTCAGGCTCCCAATGCCACGATGGCCGATCAACTCAAGCTGGTCAAGGTTCTTATCGAAGACAAACAGCCGGAGCAGGCACAGTTCATTCTTGAGCATGTGGTCAAAGTCTCGCCCGATTCCGCGGAGGCCCACGCGCAGTTGGGCCTGCTCCTGGCGACTAAGGATCAATATGAGGCTGCAGTTCAAGAAATGGGGCGGGCTGTCCGCTTGGCCCCCGAGTCAGCCGAGTACTCGATGCGGCTGGCGGAAATTCTCATCTTGTGGAAGCGTTATCCGACAGCTCTTGAATTCCTGGCAGCGGTCAAAAATCGGTTTGGCAGGCTCGTGGAGTACCAGTACAAACTGGGGCTTGCGTACTATGGTCTGCCCCGGATCCCACAGGCGATTACGGTGTTTGACAAACTAGCCAGAGAGCATCCGGACTTGGACTTGGTCCAATTTTTCCTAGGAAACTGTTATCAGACTACAGGTGACTATGAGAAGGCTGAGCCTCATTACAAAAGGGCGATCGAGCTCAACCCGCAGCAAGGCTCGTACTATGCCGCTCTGGCGCAACTGCTGAGGAAGGCAAGCAAGGACAGAACGGAGGAAGCGCTCACCTATCTTGAAAAAGCACTGCTCCTCGATCCCCAGGACATCCAAAGTAAACTGGAACTTGGCCTTTGCTATGAAAAAAAGTCGAACTACCCGAGAGCTCAGAGTCTTTTGGAAGAAGTCGTTCAGCAACAGCCCGATTTAGTCCCGGCCCACGTGGCGCTGGCCCGGGTCTACTACCGGCAAAAGAAGAAGGAGGCGGGAGACCGGGAGAAATCCATCGTCGGCCGATTGGAGGCAGAACAACAGGCCCGAAAGTTGCAGAGTGAAAGGCCGGCGGATTTACCCTAAGCAGTAAGCCTTACGGAAGCTGGCAAGCGCCAACCCACGGATTTTCATGAGCCCCGTGCCGGAGCGTGGGGCTTGACTGCATTCAGTGGCGGTTGTGTCAAACTTTGGTCAGGTTTCTTAACCTGCCGTTCCCCTCACCCAGGGAGCTTTCTCAAAGCTCCCATGCCTCTCCCACGGGCAGAGGGTGGCCGCAGGCCGGGTGAGGGGTGAGTTGCTGCTAGGGCCATACTCCTCGACGGTCTGAGGTGGCTCGCTGCTTATAGGAGCTCGCTCTTCAACCCTGCCTGCTATTGTCTCGAGCTGTCCTATAAGATCAGCCCTTGGCCCCTCTGGTAGTTATTTTCAGAACATCTTCCGAGCTCCAAAAATATTTAAAAAACACTTGACAAGGTTTCCAGCCTCGTATAGTTTTTCGGAATACTGACAACGACCGCAGGACCGCCAACGGTCCTGCCAGTTTCCCATCAAAGGGGGTTACTATGAATACTCGACGAACAAAGGCGAGTAGTCCACAGTGTAGCCGGATCCTCGCCTTGGGTCTGTACGTCGCCGCGCTGCTCACCATGGGAAGCCTCTCCGGCTACGGCCAGGGTGGGCGGGCATCCATCGTGGGAACCGTCACAGAACAGAGCGGTGCTGTGGTTCCAGAAGCCAAGGTCGTGGTTACCGATACCGTGACTGGACAATCGCGGGAAGTCATCAGCACGGAAAGCGGCACCTATGTGGTCCCGTTGTTGCCGGTGGGGACTTTTTCCGTGAGCTGCAGTCACCCGGGATTCAAATCAGAGACTCGTTCCGGTGTAAAGATCACCGCGGATGAGAAGGCGACGGTCGATTTTTCGCTCACCGTCGGCGAAGTGACCCAAACCATCGAAGTGACTGGCGGTGCAGAAACCATTAATACGACCAACGGCGCCATCGGACAGGTCGTCGAGCAAACGGCCATCGTCGAACTTCCAATCAATGGCCGCAATCCAGCCGAGTTGGTTTTTTTGGCCCCTGGGGCTGTTGACGGATTTAAGTTTGGTGGTTTCACCCGTCAGGAGTTTACGACTTTCCCGACCGAGACGGGCGCCTCTGTTAATGGCGGCCGTCAAGGCAGCACCTACTACATGCTCGACGGCAGCAATAACATGGACAACTACCACAACAATGCGACGCCTTTCCCTAACTCGGACGCAACCCAGGAATTTCGCGTTATAACCAACAACTTTGACGCGCAGTATGGTTTTTCGCCGGGCGCGGTCGTAAGCATTGTGACTCGTTCAGGCTCCAAGGAGTGGCATGGCGATGCGTTCGAGTTTATCCGCAACGACGCGCTGAATGCCCGGGATTTCTTTGCACGCGACCGAGATACTCTCAAACGCAATCAGTTCGGGGCTTCTGCGGGAGGAAACATCATTCGGGATAAATTGTTCATTTTCGGAAACTATCAAGGGACGACGGAGCGACGAAGGGTCAATGGAGGTTCCGCGTATAGTCCCAACAACAAGATGTTGCAGGGAGACTTTAGCGACCTGCTGCCGGGAACTCAGATAACGGATCCGGATACAGGTCTGCCTGTTCCTGGCAACATTTTTACGCCCGCTGAGTGGGCCAACA
>QHZP01000762.1 GCA_003224715.1 Acidobacteriota bacterium
TGGTGCCGGGCACCGCAATCAGTTTCCCCTTCAGCTCCGACGCCCTCATCCGAGTCTCCGAAACCAACAGCGGTCCATAACGATCTCCCATACTGGCCCCACTATCCAGTAAGGCGTACTGTTCCGTCAGATAAGCGTAAGCATGAAAGGAAATAGCAGTAACTTCATATTCTCCTCTCAGGGCCTTCTGGTTCAGAGTTTCAATATCGCTTAAGACGTGCCGGAACTTGAGATCACCCGTTTTGATCTTATTCGTGGCCAATGCATAAAACATGAAGGCATCGTCTGAATCCGGACTATGGGCGACAGTTATCTGGTGAGTTGGCATTACAAGCTAACTCCAATTTGGAATCTCTTATTGCTGTCTGGAAATAGGATGAGAGTGTTACTGGATTTGAAGGGAAACTTCGTCTCCAATCCCAGTAAATATTAATTGGAAAGCTCAGGTTTCGCAAGTAGTTTTGACGAGCGGAAAACCCTACTCCGCCCTGGAGACTTGTTTTGCACCGCTGAGTCACCACCAGGGTCACCCCCTCAGCGTGTTCCCCAAGTGCGTAAAGATTGACTTGATCAAGGGAACATTTTGATGCGGCCCGATAAGACTAGCAGCATTTGGCTCGCTGATATTTTGCGCTCAGACGCTCCGCACAAAAGCGCTGCCATTCCTCACGAGAATGCTTTCGGCTGTGGATGGCTAGATACCTCTGGTACGCGTTCTGGTCTCCCAGTTCGCGCACAAAGTCTAACAGTAATTGGCAAACGGTTTTGAACTGCTTCATAGCTCCTCCGGTCGCAGATGAGACAAGACAAAGGGTGCTTCGGTAACCCTGGCTTCGCGAGTGCCTCGCAGGATTCCCACCCAAATCCGAAAGGAATCCACCAGGATGGTTGTCACCAAGAGGAGAAAAATACCACACACCATTGCATCCAGCCGGGCATTGAAGATCAATGTCTGCATCTCGGCCAGGTTCGCGGCCGCCACTCCCGATTCCACGACGGATTCCAACCGGTCCGCTTGTGCTAGGAAGCCTATTCGTGGGTCAGAAGAGAAAATTTTTTGACAGGCGGCAGTGAAGGTGACAGTAATGAGCCAAACTAGTGGAATACAGGTAATCCACAAATAGCGTGCGCGATGCATCTTGATGAAGATGGTGGTCGCCACACAGAGGGCGATCGCTGCCAACAATTGGTTGGCAATGCCGAACAGCGGCCAGAGGGAGTTGATTCCGCCTAAAGGGTCGCGCACTCCCTGATAGAGGAAGTAACCCCAGGCAAGAACAATAAGGGCACTAGTGAGAATTACCCCTGGCAGCCAACTGGTCCGACCGAGGGGTTTGTAAATGTGACTAAGAAAATCCTGGAGCATGAAGCGCCCCACCCTGGTACCCGCGTCAATCACGGTGAGAATGAAGAGGGCTTCAAACATGATGGCAAAATGGTACCAGAAAGCAAGAATAGCCTGCCCGCCTCCGCCTTTGGCAAAGATATGCGCCATACCAAGTGCCAAAGACGGAGCGCCACCGGTGCGGGAAAATAAGGACTGCTCTCCCACCTGCCGGGCCAATCCAGCCATATCGCTAGTTGTAACCGGAAATCCCCAGGAGCTTACAGTCGCAACAGCAGCCTCAGGTGTCGCGCCGACAACTCCCCCTGGGGAATTCACTGCGAAATAGATGCCTGGCTGCAGAACACAGGCCGCGATCATCGCCATAATAGCAACAAAGCTCTCCACCCCACCGGCCAGGCGTGCCATTCCTTGGCGAACATCTTTGGCGTGGTGCCCGAGGAGATCAAGGAGTGAAAACCAGAAATGGCGCCGCAGGCAATTGTTATGAAGCAGAACGGAAAAATCTTGCCCGCGAAGATCGGACCCGAGCCGTCGATGAACCGAGTAAAAGCAGGCAGTTGCATCTGAGGGCGAACAAAGAGAATGCCGACACCCAACATTAAAACGACGCCCAGCTTCACAAACGTGCTGAGGTAATCCCGCGGTGCCAATAACAACCAAACGGGTAAAGCGCTCGCCAAAAAGCCGTAGACAATGACAGCGATAGCCAGCGCAACGCCGGAAAGCGTAAACACGGGGGCGATTGAAGAAGACACAGACACCCACTGCCCCGCCAAGATACCCAAGACCACCAGAATGAATCCAAGAACGGAACATTCCAGAACTTTGCCCGGGCGCCAGTAGCGCAGATAGAGCCCCATAAAGATGGCAATCGGCATGGTTGCGGCAATGGTAAAGGTTCCCCACGGACTCCCTTTCAGAGCATTAACCACAACCAGCGCCACTACGGCCAACAGGATAATCATGATGAACAGCACTGTCAGCAGGGCAGTGAGGCCCCCGACCTTGCCGATCTCTTCGCGGGCCATTTGGCCCAATGATTTGCCATCGCGCCGTAACGAGGAGAATAAGATAACGAAGTCCTGGACGCCACCCCCTAGGACAGCCCCAATGATGATCCACAAAGTGCCGGGCAGATAGCCGAATTGTGCGGCCAGCACCGGGCCCACTAACGGTCCCGGCCCGGCAATGGCCGCAAAGTGGTGACCGAAGAGAATCCACTTGTTGGTGGGCTCGAAATCGTGTCCGTTGCGCAACCGTTCCGAGGGAGTCGCCCGGTCATTATTGAGCACCATCACTTTGGCGGCGATGAATTTTGCATAAAAACGAAAGCCGAGCAGGTAGGTGCAGGCTGCAGCCAACACCAGCCAGATGCTGTTGATGGGTTCACCTCGATTCAGTGAAATCCCCGCCAAACAGAGGGCCGCCGCCACAGAAAGGACGACCCATAAAATGCGTCCGAGAATTTTTTTCATCGTACGACTGACTTTTCCACTCTCCGCAGTCGAAGACTACGTGAGCACCTACAACTTTTAAAATACAACTTCCGTGGGACTCATTCAACAACGAACTTGCGCTTTTCGTGAGCATTCAAGGCAAGCGGAGAGGGCGGTTATCGCAGTCGTTACGCCCACCTCACCAATTCGGACTGAGTGGCACTGGAGGGTCTGCGGCCGCCCTCTCCCAGGGAGAGGCATGGGAGCTTTGAGAAAGCTCCCTGGGTGAGGGAAACGGAAAGTTAAGAAACTTGACCAAAGTTTGAACTTCTTCGCCACCAAGGAACCCCCGCTGACCTATGGCCGTTAGGCTCAGTCCTATCTGAGGCTCTGAAGCCCGCTTGTCAACTTAGCATTGACAACCCATTCTAAAAGATAATATTGTCAATTGGGATTGACAGAGGCTATGGTTGAAACACGTCGTGCTGTCGGTGCGAGAGCACCTGAAAAGGCTTGATAGCAAGTGGCGCGAAGAGCGGAAACGGTTGCAAGACCAAATTCGCACTTTGCAGGACCAAATACGGACGTTCGATAAGCAAAGGGCGGACGACCGGAAAACTCTACAAGAAGAACTCCGGCAGAAGGCAACGGCGGTGCGGGATCAGCTTCGGAACCTCGGCAGGTAGGACGCCAGCCCTTCGTCGCTTTGAGCGCGATATCGACTTTGGATATCGCCGTCAAAAAGAAGCGCGCAACCGTCTTGCCGATAAGCCTAGGCCTCAAAGAACCCTTCAGTAGGCCTTGAGCTAAAGCCAAGCTCTGCATTGAAAAAAAAGATGGCCACGGTATCGAGTGG
>QHZP01000030.1 GCA_003224715.1 Acidobacteriota bacterium
GGCTGTTGCTTTATAGCCATCCCATGCGCTCTCGCAAGCCTGTAATGTGGGCAATGTGGTGCCGAGCGTGCCAGGCATAGCTTTGAACGACATAGTCCAAGGACACCGTGCCCCACGCCGGATGCCACATTGTTCGCTCAAAGTCCGGATCGGAAAGCGTCTGAAGCGCCACGACCCAACGCTGTTGGAGTACCCGGAAAAGCTCAAGCGAAAGGGCGATGGGACCGTTTCGAGAATCGTTCAGCTCTGCCCAAGCGGCTTCATCCGCGACTACTGCTTTGTGATTCTCCTCCGTTAGAGCAAGCTTAAGGCGCACGTAGCCATTCATGTGGCTCTCGGGAAGATGATGGACAACCTGTCGAACCGTCCATCCACCGGGACGGTATGGCGTGTCTAACTGCTCGTCGGTCAAACCCTCCACCGCAGCTTTCAATTTCTCAGGAAAGATCCCGTATTCCCTTATGAGCCGCTGTCGCTGCTCTGTGCATGTTTGCGGATCGAAGCGGAATTGACCCAAGGGATACTGAAGTGTGCTGATTTCACTCATTCTTTCTCCATGCTCTGAACCACCTGAATCGGTCTCACGGAAGTGCCCAAACCACAAAAGACTTTCGCGACCGGCCATCGCGGTGGGGACGCCGGTTACCCGACGCCGCCCGCACAGATCCCGGCGTGCCATTGTTCTAGCGCCGGGCCCTTCAGAAATACTCGCCTCCGCAGAAATGCGATCCAGCTGCCTTCCATCGCCGGTTGAGCGCGAGGGGTTAGGCTTTTATTCGGAGTTGCACTACTCACAACGTCAAGGCCCGCCTCCGAAGGTTGGGCAGCCGGGAAGGATTCAGTTAACACCAGCTTTCTGAGCGGGCCGCACGGTGAGCAGATAGATCGGAATATGTTCGTCAGGATCCTCATTAAACGGGTCCTTGAGACCTACAATTTCGAAACCGGCGTCCCGCAGTTCTGCTTTCACCAGCTCCGGATCGATGTTGTGGTCGCTCACCTGCCACTCTCTGGACTGTCCTTTCATGGCTGGCTAAAAGTAATCCAAAACCACCAGGCGCCCATCGGGTTTGAGTGCTTGACGGAGGTGGGAGAGCATGGAACGGTATTCTTTCATTTCATGGTAGGTATCCGCAATCAACACTGCATCAAGCAGACCACTCGGTAGCCCGGGATCTCCAGTAGACCCCAGTACTACTTGAACATTCCTCAGCCCCAACTTTTGAATTCGATGCTTCATCCTTCTAACCAACTCTTCATCGGTATCCACCCCAAAAACGTGATCGGCGCTATCCACCATCTGGGCAAACCGGATCGCAAAAAACCCATACCCTGCTCCGACGTCGGCAACAATGCTGCCCCGTTTCAACCCCAGCGCTTGTGAGACCTCCGAAAGCTTTTCCCACTTCTCTCTCTTCTCCTCCATGACCTGCACCTGCTGAGGATTCATCTTGCGATAGGAGCTGGATATCAGCTGTCCTCGAATCTCTCGAAGATGTAATACCTCCTGACGCAAACTCGCCCTTTCGGCTTCAAGCCCTTTCAGTCGCTCTTCCAGTCTTGCGGTCTTGTCCTTGAGTTGGTCCAGCTCAGATCGGCCGTCCCGGCACGCCGATGCGGAAACAACGCAGACGAGCAAGCCCAAATAAGCGATTGGCTTCGCGAGGTTGGTCCCTTGAAAATCCTTCCCAGCATTCGAATCTCCCATTGTGTGTTTGCCATCCTCCTTGGAGGAAGTGTGCACGGCCACTCAGAGAGTGTCTCGATTACAACATCCTGGTGTGTCAGGTCGTGCTCTTGCAAAGGAGTCCAGCGGTGCGGCGCTTTTTGCCGTCAGCCGATACGGGTTGTTTGCCCGGGTTTCCTCTTAGGGTATAGCTCTCATCAAATAATGGATTGTCGTTTCACAGTAATTAGGAAACCCAGTCGCTCATACAATGATCGGGCGGGATTCACCTTCAACACCTGTAGGCACCGCCTGGCCTGTGTCATGTACCTCCTGAAGGATTGACTTGAGGACAGTGGTGCCGATGCCTTGGTTCTGGTACTCCGGCAAGACCTCAATGAATTTGAGGAACACTTCGGTTTCCTGTTTCCTCACTGACAAAACCCCTACGTCTTTCCGTTGAAACGTGATGATTTGACACTCTTCGGGCGTGAAGTGCTGCTGAAAGTATTTCCGTTGCCAACTCTCATCCCAGCCCCATGTTTGTACGACATACTGCTGCATGACAGCCCGCATGGCGGGCGGAATTCGGAATCACCTCTATGAAGCAAGAAGCTGTTTGTTGGACGTTGTGCGACTCGATTCAGAGCTTGTGATCCACAAATTTCCGCGCGGTCGTTCTCCGCAATGCTAAGGTCCAAGCAAAATGCCTCTCTGCTTCCCCCCTTACGCAGCTGTCTCAGTTTCCAGTTACGCGACTACACGACCACTGGACTGGATCAGCAAACACTACAGCCTCTTTCGCAGGCGATCGGTTTGGATGTCGGTGGCGAACGGGCGAGCGCTACTCGGAACGCAGCGCTTCTATCGGGTTAACCGAGGCGGCACGGCGCGCGGGAATGTAGCTTGCGAGCAGTGCAGCCAGGATAAGAACCGCGACAACGATCGCTAACGTTGGCACGTCCCAGGCGCGCACGCCGTAAAACAATCCGCGAATCAGTGTTGCCGCCGCGAGTGAGCCGCCAATTCCCAGAGCGGTTCCCGCGCCCACCAGACGGGATGCCTCCCCGAGGATGAGCCGATACACCGATCCGGGGTCAGCGCCAAGCGCCATTCGAACTCCAATCTCACGGGTTCGATGGCTGACCGAATATGCGACGACCCCGTAGAGTCCCACAACGCCCAGCACAAAGGCAACGCTGGCGAAGCTTCCCACGAGCCAGGCGGACGAACGGTGAAGGTAGACCGCTGGAGAATTGTAAATCCGCTCCGTCATCGTCACTGGGTCGTGGACAGAAATGTCACGATCGATCTGGTGGATGGCGGCGGGGATCGCCGAAAGGATTGATTGCCCAGTGGGCGACGTCCGAACCAGGATCGCGAACGAGCCAACGGGGTTCTGGTCGAACGGAACATACAGGGCTGGCAGGTTCGGATTCTGGAGAGGGCCCTCCTTAATATCGTCGACAATGCCGACGATCTCCATCGGCAAGTGTGGCGCCCAATCATAATAGATCTGCTTTCCGATCGGGTCTTCGCCAGTGAAGTGTTTTTTCTCAAGGCTTCGGTTAATGATGGCCACGCGAGGCTTCGAGGCGTCCTCGGTTTCGCGGAAGTACCGGCCGCGGATCAGCCGCGCCTGCAAGGTCGCGAAATACCCGGAACTCACCTGTCGTCTGAGCACTTCGTTAAGCTCGTGATGGTTCGGCTGCCCGACAGTGTGGAAGGATGTGGTGCCCCATATGGAGCCCAGGGGGGCGTCAGCGAAATGGCGACGGACCGCACGCCGGGTAACGGCGAGATCCGCTCGACGATCTGCCGTCCCAGCGCGACCTTCTCTTCATCGGACGAATAGCGAGCCGGCGGCCAATGCAGCCCCACCGAAGCCAGCTGATCTGGCCTCATTCCAGTATCAACGTGAAGTAACGTGTACAAGCTCCTGCCGAGCAGCCCGGCTGCTGTCATCAACACCATAGCGAGAGCCACTTCTACAACGACAAGATTGGCCCCAAAGCGACGCCACCGAATGCCGGCGCTCCCGCGGGTTCCTTCCTTGAGACTTTGCGTCGTTTCTGACAGCGACATGCGTACGGTGGGGATGATGGCAAAAAGCATACCCGCCAGCAGCGAAAGCGAGCAGGCGAACGCCACCGAGTGCAGGTTTGATCCGAGAGCACGAAGATAGGGCATGCTGTCCACCCTTTGAGCTGGAATGAGGCCTACCAGAATCTGCATGGCCCATTCGGCAAGGACGAGTCCGAGAGTACCGCCCGCCCCTGCCAGCGCCAGACCTTCGACTGCAAACTGGCGAAAGAGCCGTACGGACGTGGCCCCCAGAGCGCCGCGCACTGCGATTTCTCGCCGCCGGCTCTCGGACCGCGCCATAAGCAGTGTGGTCACGTTGACGCAAGCCATCAGCAGCAGAACACCGGCGCCGGCCAGCAGCACGAGCAAGATAGGGCGAACCTCTCCAACGACGACATCACGGAGGGGCACGAGCGTCGCGCTGCCGGCGTAGCGATTCGAGTCGGGATACTGCTTTTGCAGTTGCTGTGCGATTAGCTGCATTTCCGCCGAGGCACTCTCAATGGAAATACCATCTTTGAGCCGCGCAACGGTGTTCAGATTGGCGCATCCCCGATTTTGCTCGCAGGGATCAGTGCTTTGAAGAGTTGCCCAGAACTCGGCCGCGCCGTAAGGGGCGAAATGAAACTCGCGCGGAAGCACTCCGATAATCGTTCGCGGAATGCCGTTCAGCGTAACTGCCTGACCCAGAACCTCTGCCCTTCCGCCGAATCGCTTTTGCCACGCGGCATAGCTGACGATGACCGTGTGGGTTGCGGCTGAATCCTCATCCGGATGAAAATCGTGGCCGAGCGCAGGAGCGACGCCGAGAGTGTGGAAGAACCCGGCGCTTACCCGCGTGCCCGTCACTGGCTCTGCGCCGGCGCCCGTACTCAGCGTGAAGCCGCCGTTCAAGGCATAGGCGTCAATGGAGCTAAAGACGTGATGGAGGTTTTTCCAGTCAGTGAAATCAAGGTATGAAAGAGAAGATCGCGGATTGCTGGGTAAGGATGCGAACGCGCCCACCAGACGAGACTGGTCTCGATAGGGCAGAGGCTTGATCAGCGCTGCTTCCACCAAGCCGAAAATGGTTACCGTAGCCGAGATACCCAAGGCCAAAACGAATGTGGCTGTACAGGCGAAGCCGGGGTTCTTGCGAAGCTGACGAATCGCGTATAGAAAATCCTGGGCGGCATTGTCGATCCAGTTTAGTCCCCGCATGTCACGACACTCCTCTTTCCTTTGCTCAACGCCCCCGATGGCCCGAAGGGCTGCATGACGTGCATCTTCGACACTCATCCCGGCAGCTACATATTCTTCAATCTGTCGCTCCAGGTGATAGAGCAGTTCCTCGTCGAGTTCCCGCTCGACTCTCCTGCGAGCGAAAAGTGAGCGAAGCCGAAGACGAAATATGCTGGGCAGGCGCATCGGAACTCTCCGCGGTTAGACTGCTCGTACAATGAGCGAAATGGCGGCAGACAGTCGCTCCCATTGCGCGGCTTCGTGATCAAGAACCTTTCGCCCGGCTTTGGTCAAAGAATAGTATTTAGCCCGCCGATTGTTCTCGCTGACAGCCCATTCTGAGCTGATCCAGCCGTTCTGTTCGAGTTTATGAAGGCAGGGATAGAGAGCTCCCTGCCCCACCTGTAGAACTTCGCCGGACATCTGCCGGATGCGTTGCGCAATTGCCCAACCGTGCATCGGTTCCAAGGCGATCACTTTCAAAATGAGCAGGTCCAGCGTGCCTTGCAGGAGATCGGTCGGTTTGCTCAAAGCGTTTCCCTCAGTAACTGACAAGAGAATACTCCAGTTCGAAGCTGAAAGCAAGTTTGAAAACCGATGGTCAGCTTCAAACCTTAAAGCGTGACAAAGGTTGTTCGCAACGGGTATTCGGGAGCCTCTCAGTTTCCGGTTACGCCGTTTAATCGGGACATTGGCAGGAAGAGCTTGGCTGTCGAATCCGAGTTGGTTGACCTAACCGACAGCTAAACACTATTCGTAGCGAAGGGCGACCATGGGATCGACGCGTGTGGCGCGGCGGGCGGGGATGTAACAGGCCAGCAGCGCGGCCGCAACTAGGAGCAGTATCACCCCGGCAAAAGTCAGCGGATCAGTAGCCGTCACGCCGAAGAGGAGCGACTCGACGGTGCGTGTGAGTGCCAGCGAACCGGCAAGCCCGATGGCGACACCAATAAATATGGTACGCAACCCCTGGCCCAAGATCATCCTCAGAACGTCACGGGAGCCGGCGCCGAGAGCCACACGCACGCCAATCTCGCGCGTGCGGCGGCTGACCGAATAGGCCATCACGCCAAATACGCCTGCCGTAGCGAGCAGCAGCGCGGCGATTCCGAAGAAACCGATGAGAATCAGGTTAAATCTGCGCGAACCTAGCGAAGCAGAATAGATTTGGGAGAACGTCCGGAACCTCGCCGGAATTTCCGGGTTGAGCTCGTGCAGGATTCCGCGGGCTGCCGAGGTGACCAATTGCGTGTCGGCATTGCTCAGCATCGTTACGGTCATGGCGGCGCGCGGCCGTTGGAACAAATTTACATAGACGGTCGGACGCGGCGGCACATCGAGGCCGTAATAGCGAACGTCGCCGACGATCCCGACAATAGTCAGCAAACGCAAGTCGCCATCCATGTTTCCGAATTCAATGGTGTGGCCGATGGGATCCTGACCGGGCCAGCGGTCGCGAGCGAGCGACTCGCTGATCACCGCCACGTGCAGAGAATCGCGGCCCTCGCGCTCGTCGAAGATGCGTCCTCGAATCAGGGGAATTGCGAGGGCCTGAAAGTATCCGTCCGTGGCGACACAGAAATCTGCGATGCCCGTGCGCTCCTTTTGGTGAAACAGGGCATCGAACCCATCAAGGGTCTTGGGAATCTCATTCTGCGTCATGAGTACAAACATGCCGTCGGGAAGACCGCTATCTATCGGCAAGCCGCTCGTGGCGCCAACTTTGCGCACGCCCGGAACTTGTTTGAACCGATCGATCAGGTTAGAAAAGAAAAGCGCCTGACCTGCCTTTGCTTTCGGATCCTCCACCCACGGAAGCGAAACGTCCATGGTGACAATTTTATCCACGCGGAAGCCGGGATTCACTTCGAGCACCTTCATCAGGCTGCGTCCTAGCAACCCCGCTCCGACAACGAGAACCAGCGTGATGGCGATCTGCGCCGCTACGATTACCCGGCCAATGCGCTGGCTGCTTTGAGAACCTGCTTGTCCGCGTCCACCTTCCTCGAGGCCCCTGCGCAGGTCCCCGGATGTGGCGCGCACGGCAGTGAACGCGCCGAGTCCCGCGGCGACCGCGGTGGAAAGCAAGAACGCGAAGAGAAGGACGGGAACACTTATGGAGACGCTGTCTAATCGCGGCAGATTTCCCGGCGCCAGCGCAACTAATCCGGCCACGCCCAAGAACGCTCCCAATACGCCGAGGCCGCCACCGACCAGCGAAAGGAGGAACGCTTCGGTAAGGAATTGACGGATCAAGCGTCCGCGTGCCGCACCAAGCGCGCTGCGAATGGCGAGCTCACGCTCTCTCACCGAGGCTTGCGCGAGTAGCAAGTTTGCGACGTTCGCGCACGCAACCAGGAGAAGAAATCCCACCGCTCCGAGGAGGACCAGCAGCGGCGAGCGAACTTCGCCGGTTATGGAGTCCTGTAGCGGAACGACAATTCCATCCTTGAGAAGATAATCGCCTTGCTCACTAGAAGTATCGTGAATGCGACGCGCGATCGCGCTGATGTCTCGATTCGCTTGGTCGACAGCCACACCATCGCGGAGGCGCCCGAGCCCATTGTAGTTATGCGAAGTCCTGCTGCGATTTTCGCCTTCAAGATCGGCCGGCATCCACAAGCTCGCGTCTGCCGGGAACTGAAACCCGGCCGGGAGCACACCAATAACGGAGAAGACCGCATTATCAATTTTTAGGTGCGACTCCGAAAGGCCCGGAGAG
>QHZP01000761.1 GCA_003224715.1 Acidobacteriota bacterium
TACGAAGCACTTTCTGTTCAATCCTGTTGACGGGCAGGGTGACGGCCCTACGTATCTCGTCAACCAGGAGAAGATTATCGGATGCGTCTACTACTATGTCTTGCATACGGGCGATGTGAAGTTCTTGGAAGAATCAATAAACGGCAAATCCATCCTTGAATGGGTTTTCCATCAGGCTACCTACGGAGACGATTTGGGCAAACCCGCCGTGCTGGTTGATTACGGAGAAAATGTCAGCCATCTCGAATTGAGACATCAGTACAAATACAATCATGTCCTACCCGATGTGAACGGAGGGCGGTACGCCAGTTATTTGCGGGCTGCCAAGCTCGCGGAACTGGCTGGCAAGCAGCGTCAGGATATCGTCGCCCGTCTGGGGCCATTGAAGCAGCTGCTGAAAAAGACGCTCTGGGACCCGCAGCGCAAGTGGTTGGGCTTTCAGTCGGACACGGGGTCTGTAGATCTGCGGTACACTAACATCATCTTTACATTGATCGGAACGGGCGTGTTGGACAAGGAGGAGGAATTGGGCTTGCTGGGCCACCTGAATGAAAAGGAGTTTTTGTCCGACTATGGCCTCCATAGCATATCGAAGCTTGATCCAGCCTATGACCAGGTAGATATCGATCATGGCGGCGGCGGAAGTTATGTAGCCTTTCCCGCCATGATTGCGGAATGTTTATACAAAGCCGGGTACCCGGATCAGGCCGAGAATATCTTGGAACGAACCCTGTGGTGGGCAGAAAGGCTGCCCTATTGGGGTGATTCGTTGGTGGCGAACCAGATTGACTATCGGAAGGACACCCCTCTTCAATGCGCACTGGATGCTGCCGCGGGGGCACAGTGCGTGATCTTCGGCATCTGCGGAATCAGGGCAGAGTCTGGGGGCGAGATTGTGGTCAATCCTCATCCTCCGAAGTTTTCTCCGAATATCAGCCTCGAGGGTGTCAACATTCGAGGAACCCGCTTTGATCTGACCGCGAACAGGAATGACTATGAGGTGAGAGTGGGTCAGAAGACGATTCGTTCTAAGATCGGCACTCCTGTTGTGCTGAGAGCCAATGGTTGAGGTGAGCAGGGGAACAAAGAACTCAAAGAGTAACCCGTAGGGCCTTTCTGAGTTCTTTGTTCCCCTGCTCACCTGATCGCATCCCTCTGGGCGTGCTAAGCAGGCAACCGCACGGACCCAGGGTTCCGTCAAAGTCCCTGACCCTCCCTCACGGTCGGGCTACTGAACAGGGCCCGGCGCAACTCAGTAGCCCGCGCGTCAGCAAGGTCTGTGCCTCAACGCAATCACTTACGGGACTTTGACAGAACCCTACGCACGGACCGGCGAGGGTTGACTTATGATCGATCACTGGCTACTCTTGGCTGCTGGATCAGGGAGAAAGTCAAAAACTCGGTCGGCCGCTCCTTGCTCGACAGGACATTGTTTGTATGGGCGAGTTCGGGAGAACCACGGGTGATCTCACACTCGGGAAAGGCCGCGATCACCATCGATTTGCACTGAGCGGACTGTTCGCGAGGGCCGGAATGCTGGGAGGCCGCGTTGTCAGCAGCGGTTGGGCGAAGAAGCGATCGATTTATCCAGAAGATGTCGGCGCTACGATTTACTCAGCACTGGGGATCGATTGGACAAAAAAGATCACCAACACGCCGTCCGGCGGAGCCTTCCAGTACATAGAATTCCAGTCAGGCACAGATTTCCTGGACGTGTCAGAAATTGCAGAGCTGTTTGGATGAGACAAGGGAGCAGCGGTCTTTTCGTCACTATCCTCGTGGGTTTGCTGTTTACCAGGGGCCATGCAAGGGCTTTCCAGTCTCAGGAAGAACAGACCCACATTCAAGCAGGGATATCCCATTTGGCAGCCAGAAAGCCGTTGGACGCCATTCGCGA
>QHZP01000771.1 GCA_003224715.1 Acidobacteriota bacterium
CAGAAAATCAAGCGGAGAGAGCCGTGAGTCTAATTATTTCTCGAGGGCAATGCCGCGATCTTCTCACGTACTTGTCTTTTCGGCGCCTTCTCTGCAGACGGTGGCGAGGGAAAAAGGATGGTTAGATGCCTCGCCGCAGCGGGGCGTGATGACCCCGGATGGGGTCTAACATGAATAGCCACGGGTGAAGCGAAGGACAGCCGTGAGCGGCTCCTGTGAAAATAGCAGAAAACCGAGCCCCGACCGTCAGTGAGGGGTAGACCCGGCAGGTTGCCTCAACCGCTCCCTTACGGTCGCGGCTCAGTCCAACTCCTTCATCGTCGGTGGCATCGCCAAACTGATTATGTCTCTTCGTCCGGCTCACACGGGTGCGTGGTTGCTCGCCGTAGCGCTTTTGATCACCACCTCTCGCAGCAACTCTCCGGAACCTGCCATCCCTCACTTCACCGACATCACCGCCTCTTCCGGAATCTCCTTTCATCACATCAACGGCGAAGCGTCTGAGAAAAAATACATCTTTGAAGCCAAAGGGGGCGGCGTCGGCGCCTTTGATTTCGACAATGACGGCTGGATAGATATTTTACTGGTTCAGGGTTCCACGCTGGAAAGATTTCGCCAGGGCGACAACCCCGGGCCTTCACTGTTCCGCAACAAGGGTGATGGCACCTTTGAAGATGTGACTCAAAAGGCCGGGTTCAAACGACAGGCTGGATGGGGAATGGGAGTGACGTTCGGTGACTACGACAATGACGGCTTTGCTGACATCTATCTCACTTGCCTGGGACCGAATATTCTCTATCGAAATAACGGGAACGGGACGTTTACGGATGTGACTGTCAAAGCCGGCGTCGGTGATCGGAGGTGGACTACTTCGGCGGCCTTTGGCGACTATGATCAGGATGGCTATCTGGATCTATATGTTTGTAACTACCTCGAAATGAACCTCAACCACTTGCCGGCACGGGGCTCAGGCCAATTCTGCTCATACCTGGGCATGCCTGTGTTTTGCGGACCGCGAGGAATCCCGGGTGCTGCCGATGTCCTTTACCATAACAATAGAGACGGAACGTTCACGGACGTTTCCGAGAAAACTGGTGCGGTGGACAGCAAGCGTCTTCCCGGCCTGGGTGCAGTGTGGGCTGATATCGACAACGATGGTGACCTCGATCTCTATGTGGCTAACGATGCCGAACCGAATTATCTCTTCCTCAACCGTGGCAATGGCACCTTCGAGGAGAAGGCACTGATCACCGGTTTAGCGCTGAGCGGGGATGCACGGGCCCAGGCCAGCATGGGGGTGGATATTGCCGATTACGACAACGACGGCCTGATGGACGTCTTCTCAACCCATTTTGCCGGCGACTACAGCACTCTCTACCACAATGAGGGCAACCTGGTTTGGGAAGATGTAACTCTCAAATCGCAATTGAGAAAGACCTATGGGCTGCTGGTTGGCTGGGGAACTCGCTTCGCCGACTTCAATAACGACGGCTGGAAAGACATCTATCATTCCAATGGCCATGTCTATCCATTCCTGGAGAGTAGTCGCTTTGAGGAACGCTACAACCAGCCTGGTACCCTTTTTCTCAACCAGATGAACGGCACGTTTCTGGATGTCTCATCGAAGGCGGGAGCTGGGATGCAAGTGAGGAAATCGGCCCGGGGCGTGGCCTTTGCCGATTTCGACAACGACGGTGACATCGATTTGATTGTGGCTAACATGAATGATTCCCCCCTGCTGCTTAGAAATGATCGGTCCGATTCAAACCATTGGATCACAGTTAAGACATTGGGCAGAAAAAGTAACCGAGATGGAATTGGCGCCCGGCTTACCGCTGTTACGGGAAAACTGCAGCAGATCTGGGAGATCAAAAGGACTGTCGGGATCTACTCCGCCAGTGATCCCCGGGCTCATTTCGGGCTGGGGAGTTATGATAGGGTGGACTTGTTGAAGGTCCGGTGGCCCAGTGGGAGGGTGGAGGAACAGGGCCTTCGGAGAGAAACATTGTCGGCGAGACATCTACAGAGGCATTGAGATACGCAGACAAGCGGGTACCCACCGATACTCAAGGCGCGAATGATCGGCCCTGGAAGGGCAAGGGACATTAGCCTGGGGTAAGCTGCTACGCAGGCCCAGGAGAACAGAGCCAGCCAAGATCGATGCGTCCTGGCAAGGCCGCCCTGGAGTTTGGTCATTTTTTGTTTCCCGGAGTAATAATCCAACTCGGCTTGCTCGTCAAACCGGCTACTCGTGGGAGCCGCCGCGTAGCGACGGTTGATTTTAGCCTGGTCTTTTAAGGCCAGGCACGATATCCGTCGACCCACGTCGCGTGAGCGACGGCTGATCAACGGTCAGGGACTTCAGCAATGGCACGGCGAGCGCTGGACGAACGCTATTGGGGGAGGAGGAATCAATCGTCGCTAACGCGACGCGGTAAGCGGTTGTTTACGTTGTCCCGGCCTTGAAAGGCCGGGCTAAAATCAGAATGCCGCTAGGCGGCATACCAGCAGCATCGGTGAGCGCCTCCACTAAGCCTTGACGACTATCGAGTCTTTTTCTCCCTCATCTCTTCAAAAGTCTTCAACTCTTTTTCTGCCAGCTCTCTTTTACCCAGAAGGTTCAGGGCCCTCGACTTGAGGTAATGGAACTCTTCGTTTCCACTTCCCACTCCCTCCGCTTTCTGGGCCAGCTGAAGAGCTTCGGCAGGCTGGGATTGATTGAGGTGGATTTTCATCAAGCCGAGATAGGCACCCAGATGTTGAGGATTCAGCTGGAGAGCCTTCTCGAAATCCTTTCTAGCCTGCTCCGGATCGTTGCCATAACTGAGATAGTAGGCTCCCAATGAGTAAGTGGCGTTGGCGTTATCAGGATTGATTTTCAATTCCCGTCGAAAACTATCTGCGGCTTTTTGATAATTGTGAAGTTCGCTTTGCATAACGCCCAGCCGGTAGTTCACTTCTGGTAGGACCGGCGCAAGAGAAAGGGCCTTCTCGTATTCCGCCACCGCCTCCGGGCCCTTGGCGCGAAAGCGATAGGCATCGGCCAGAATCACGTGGAACTGGGCTTGGGTCGTTATGTCGTTGGGCAACTGTTTTAGAATCTTTTCACTTTCTTCACTTTGTCCACTCAGTTGAAGAGTCACCGCCAAAGTGAGTCGCAGGACCGGATCAGCCGGCTGCTGCTCAACCAGCTTCTTGTAAAATAGAACCGCCTGGTCGTATTTTCCCAGGGCGAAAGTGGAAACGGCCAAGGCGGTCAAG
>QHZP01000763.1:0-498 GCA_003224715.1 Acidobacteriota bacterium
ACAAAAACCCCATAACCCTCTCCCACAGGAGGTGCTCGTGTTAGCTCGAAAACAATACCAGCGAAGCTTTCAAATCGCAATCGTTTGTTCTTTCCTGAAGATGGCATTCCCCCTCCTTTGGCGTCGCTATGTGGCGCGATTGACTCCCCTGCTGCTTTTTCTGTTGCCCACGCCATCGTTTCCACAAAGGAATTCCACCCGCATCACCATCGACCTCCAGAAGGACCTGGGCCCAATGGAAATCGACCGATTTGGTTTGGGTCAAGGCGGCCTTTCCGAGGTCCCCATGTGGGAGGATCGAATTCCCGAGATCCGCAGTTTGCATGCCCGTCTGATTCGGCTCTTCATCCAGGAGTATTTTGACGTCTATCCCAAGAAAGGAACTTACCACTGGGAGACGCTGGATCGATCTGTGCAAACGATCTTGGCTGCAGGCCCCCAACCCTTAATGTGCCTAGCCATCAAACCAAAGCTGCTCTTTCCCGCGGTCAACCAGGA
>QHZP01000763.1:523-2860 GCA_003224715.1 Acidobacteriota bacterium
TCAAGCACTTTAGAGAAACGCAAAGCAACATCCAATATTGGGAGGTCTCCAACGAGCCGGATATTGGCGAGGACGGGGGATGTCCAAGTCGATTCACGGCCGAGAACTATCCACGTTTCTACGAGCACACCGCTAGAGCCATTTTGCGCGCCGACCCGACCGCCAAAGTCGGTGGCCCGGCCCTGGCTAACTGGCAAAGTCCCATTCTGCGCGCCTTGCTGCACCATTGCAGCTCCAACCGAATCCCGCTGCATTTTGTCTCCTGGCATATCTACAACAGCGACCCCCTGAAAATTAAAAGCACAATCTCATCCGTGAAGAAATTGCTGGAGGAGTTTCCCAGCTTGCACTGTGAGACCATCCTGAATGAGTGGAATATGTCGCTAAGCCATCCGGTCGTCGATCCACGCTTTCAACCCTGCTTTATAGCGGAAGTCGCCTACCAAATGTTTGCAGCCGGGCTGGATTACTCTTGCTACTATCACATTCGCGACTACCATGTCAGCCCGGAGCGGTTTGGCCGCTTCATGTCTCCTCATGGAACGCTGTTCATGGCCCGATGGTGGAATGAGATGCCCCAGTTCGATGGTCTGTTTGATTTTCAGGATGTCCCGCGTCCGGCTTTTTTCTTATTCCGACTCTTGAGTCGTCTAACGGGGAGTCGGCTGGCCATCGAATCAGCATCGGAAGTGACACCACCCCATCTCATCGCGACCATGGAGCCCTCGCGGGATCGCGTCAACATTCTCATCTGGAACTTCGCGAGCGAAGCACCTTCAGAAGTCGACGTTCTTTTGCAATTCAAAAGATTGACGAGGCTCGACGCCGCAACGGCAAGTAATGATGAGAACCACCGTTTGCGGCGCGAGTCTTTTCCTGACCTGTCGCCGGAAATGCCGGAGCTCAAAATCAACTTGGCTCCCCATGAAGTCAGCCTGATCACCCTGGAAAAGAAAGGTCATTGATACCTGGTTTTCAGTTTGCGCAGCTCTTCGGCCAGATCTCTCAACAGGTCCGGGCGATCGCATAAATATCGGCCGGGCACCGGTTTTGTTTGAACATAATCGACATTCGGTCCCGGCCGACGCACCTTCCACTCAGCCTCGTCGACCCGCCAATCTCCGATGCGGAAGGCATAATAGTCCACGTGACGGATTCCCAGGTCCAAGGCAGCCTGAGTAACGGCGATAACTTGCTTCGCATCTGGATATTTCAAAGGCAGAGGTTTATTGACGTCCGCATCGGTGACCCAAAACGTATAGATGATTTTTTTCTGTTTGCCCACTTGCGAGCGCGTGGATTGCAGAGTTTCTCGCGTTGTCTCCACCGCCTTGGCCAGGGCATCGGGAACGTCCCAGCGAAAGTAAGTGTAACCGCAGACGGCGTCAAAGTAATATGCCACGGCTCCAAACTGCAAGCCTGCGGTGTCTCTCACAGTCACCGGACGAAAGCTGTCTTTCGAGGTGCGCTTTTCCAGGCCCAGCACATACTGGACGTCTTCCAGATAGATTTCGTGATCGGAAGAGGCATCGACTTCGCGAATAAATCTTACGGTGTCTCGAGCCCACTGCCGAAACCACTCCGCTCGCGCACTGCACCAATCGTTCCAGGCATTCTCATTTTCAGGGGTAATTTCCCTGGGTGGCTGCGCCGATTTCCACTTCCCCAGCTTCTTTGCCCAGGCTTTCTCCAACTTGGAAACCGTACTGTATTTCTTCCGCAGCCAGCGCTGGAACTGCTCGAAGTCGTAGGAGGAGTAACTGACAAAGTCACCACGGGTCTTGTTCCGATCGCCTCCGAAAGACCCGATGGGCCCTGGTCCAAAGGTATCGTCGAAAAGGTAGCCGGCCAAGGCAGGATGGTCCTTGTAAGCGTTGGCCACATTTTGTAAATACTCTTTCCACTGAGTGGATCTCCACTGGCGATGGAAAAGATTAAATGTAAACAACCTGTTCCCCCAATTGTCTACCTGCTGGAACTCCGCCTGTCTTGGCAAACTGTTATGCGAGGGATGCCACACCAAAAGATAGGCCTTCATTCCAAACCTTTGACACAGAGTGAGTGCCAGCCGGGTATTTTCCTTCTGAAGCCAAACTGCAGCCGAGTCGAGCCCCCAACAGAGGACCATGTCCGTAAATCCGGTGTCGGCGGCAGATTTGAAATCCTGTTCCCATTGACTTTTTTCGATGGAGTTAAGCCAATACCAGGCGCTTATTCTAAGTCTCTGTGGTTTGGTCGTGTCTGTGCCAACAGAGCTTCCTGTAAGTAGGATGCTGATAGCGACCAAGAAAACTCTTTTCACAAAGCCTCTAATCCCCCCTAACAAAGGGGTGTAGG
>QHZP01000765.1:0-1970 GCA_003224715.1 Acidobacteriota bacterium
TGCCTGCGGCTGGTGGTGTGAGATGGAACACTACAGCTATAAGAATGCTGCATCGCTTCAGGCGGATATGCGTTCGATTGATTTTGTTCGAGATCTCGGCATTGACCGGATCTCCGACAACCATCCCTGGGGAGGAGAAACTGACCGGATGAACGGGCTGCGCGAGACCGATGGCTACTTGCCTGGACCGCTGGTCTCGAAAAAGTATCAATACGCAAAGCAACGGAACGTTAAGGTGACCTTTTGGCCGACCATGAATAACACGCACCCATGGTGGCCAGAAAGAGGTAAACCATTTGCGTCAGGCAAACATGAATGGCTTATGTTTCCCGAAAAGCGGACGCTCGACGGTGAAATGCTTTCAGGGAAGAAATTCAAAGAAACTGTACAAGGTAACTGTATCGCCAATCGACCTTTTTTGGATTGGGTCAACCGGCTGAGCCTCGATGGCATGAAAACGGGCTTTTTCGCGAGTTGGGGCATGGACGGGGACTTTTTCGGAGGCGGAGGGATCGTGATCCCTGTCGATTGTCCACGAGGTGATCACGATCACTTACCAGGAGACTCGACGTATGCGAGTGAACGGGCGTTGGCCGAATTAATCAAGAACGTTCGTGAGCATTACCCTGATGTCTATGTGAATGTGGCCCGGCCGCCGATGGACCTTGGTGTTTTCTCACAGAGAAATGTTGACGCCGTTTTTACAATTGACGAATTTGCTGAGCCGGAGCCGCTGCCGGGCATTAAGGAACAACCCATAAATATGATGTTGGGTGACAAGGTCCGAAAGTGGTCCCGGGTTAGAGTTCATCACCACTTCCTTCCTCATTACTTTGATCAACCGCAGGTGTTCGTTGGTCCTAAGGGGATGGGGGAATTGGGACGCGACTGGCCTAGCGGTTCGATCGATTATCTACTATTGAGTGCTTTTTCCTCTTCGCCCAACCAGATTTATTATTTGCCCACGAAGTCTGGGATGCCCGACAAAGACAAGGCAGAAATTCGCACATGGATGGAATGGGGGCGAAAGAATGAAAAGTACCTGCTGGTTCGCAAAGACCTCCCAGACTGGCCAGCAGTCGGAAAGGTCGACGGTAACGCACATATGATCGGCGATAGCGGTCTGGTTTTCTTGTTCAATCCAAATCCGAGGAAACTTATCGGTCGCTTCCGGCTTGACAAGGAGTCCATTGGACTGACTAAGGGGGATGATTTCCAGGTTTTCCAATCTTATCCCGTCTCCGATACCAAACGCGAATTTTCGTTTGGCCAAGAAGTTTCTTGGGACGTTCCACCGTCAACGGCGGTTGTGCTTACGATCACTCCTTTGAACAAACGAAATGAAAAGACGCTCTAGTCGAATGGCGAGCGGCGGAATCAGAGGGTGTTCCAGGTTGCACTAGCAGGGATCCGATACTCCAACAGACGAGCTCCTACGGCTGAGATCTAGGGAAGGCAAACGTGGAACGTACCGCCTATATTTTGAAAATTCGTCGTGGAAAACAACAGGTCTATCGACAAGCCCATCGAACTGTTTGGCCTGAACTCATAGCGGAGGCTAGCCGAGCCGGGATTCGCAACCATAGCGTGTTTATGCAGGGCCGAACGTTGTTCATTTATTTAGAAGCCGATAGCCTGGACGACGTGACCAAGAAGATGAAAGACAATCCAGTGAAAATGCGCTGGGATGAATATATGAAGGACTTTCTCGAGCCAGTGCACATAACCCTAGAAGAGGTCTTCCATATGGATTAGTTGGGTCTGGGTTTATTAGTTCCGTCTCGCCAATCAGCTCGCAGTAAAAAAATCACCCTAGTTGATGCTGCCATCATGATTTCGGAAAATCCGCTAGTAGGCTTCTTAACTATCGCGGCTGCAGGGATATCCAATGGCTCTTTCGCAGTTCCTTCCAAGCGAATTCGTGTTTGGAAATGGGAGAATGTGTGGTTGGTTTATTGTGTCACAGCTAT
>QHZP01000765.1:1981-3122 GCA_003224715.1 Acidobacteriota bacterium
GCATTGACGTTTGCTCCAGGAATAATCACGCAGCTCCTCGGAAGCGGATTTCCGCTGGCTGTCAAAGTTGGGGCCCTTGGCGTATGTTTTGGGTTTGGGGCCCTCCTTTTTGGGGTGAGCCTGGCTCGATTAGGAATGGCTATCGCGAACGCACTGGTTTCTGGAGTCATTGTGCTCTTGGGGAGCGTGGCTCCTATATGGGTGGGTTCCGTCCAGCTTGACCGAAGAGGCTGGCTGCACCTTAGCACGGGCCTAGCAACTCTTGTCGCCAGCATTGGGCTTTGTGCAGCGGCCTCGCTCAACAGAGATCGCGTCCAGCAGACCACTTCGGACCAATCTGCCTCACGCAAAAAATCGATCGGAGGAATTCTTATCGCCATTCTGGCCGCGGTTCTTTCGTCCATGATCAACGTTGGATTTGCGCTCGGTATTCCTCTCGTTGAAAATGCCACGCTCAATGGCCATCCTCCCTTTTTGGCCAGCCTGGCAGTCTGGATTCCGGTGTTGCTGGGTGGACTGGTTATTAACCTAGGGTACACAACTTACCTAACTTATCGGCGGCGAACCTGGCGATTGTTTTCGGATACCTGCGAAAACTGTTGGGGGCGCTGCTTTTCCATGGGACTCCTCTGGTTTGGAGCAATTCTTCTTTATGGATATGGTGTTTCCCTCATTGGTAGCACTGGTATGGTCTATGGTTGGGCTGCCAGTTCCTCGGCCTCGATTCTAACTTCGAATGCATGGGGCGTCGCCATGGGTGAGTGGAAAAATTCGGGAGCCAAATCGAAGGTGCTGATGTCCATGTCGACCGTACTTTTGATTGCTTCGTTTATTGTTCTATCAGCCCGATAGAGCTCATCTCCGATCCCCGCGAGAACCATGGCTACTCGCCAGGGCCGATGGTCTCGTTTGGCCGAGGGACACACGTGGGATTTACTGCTGTTCGTGCGAATTGACCTCAATTCGTTACCAACGTCTTCTAAAGGAGTGATCCCCTTGAAGCTGAAATTTCAAAACGACCAATTTCTCAATGCGCGACGAACAATGGTGGCTTCGTTGGCCATGAGGGCCTTTTTATTGTTGTCCTGGTCTTTTTGTATCGCGGCGGCACCTGAGAGGGTTGCGAGTGCATACCTAGCAC
>QHZP01000766.1 GCA_003224715.1 Acidobacteriota bacterium
TGCTTTCGCCGCTGAGCCAGAGCGGGGAAGATGTCATAAACGAAAGCCAGGCTGCTTTTAATCCTTTCCGGATCATGAATCCTATAGGCGCCCAGCAGGAGATTCTCCAGCACTGACATGGCGGCAAAAAGATGGAGGTTTTCCGGAACAAAGCTGATCCCCATTCGGCTGACCTCATGGGGAGGCAGGCCATCGATTCTGCGGTCCATGAAATTTATCTGGCCGGCCTTCGGTTTCAACAAACCCACAATCGTTCGCAGTGTGGCCGTCTTACCCGCGCCATTGCGCCCCAGTAGGGCGACCATCTCGCCCTTCAAAACCTTCAGGGAGACGTCCCACAAAACCTGCAGATGGTTATAGCTTGATTCTAATTGCGTCACCGTTAGCAAGAGGGCCTGCCTTCAACACTCATTGGAGCCGAATAGCGAAAGGTACAGCACCGAGAGCCGAGGATAACCAAGGGCCGAGGATGGAGGATAGAAGATCGAGGATCGAATAAAAAAGAAGACGCAATCCGCAATCTTCGATCCTCGATTTTATGCCACAGCCTCACACCAGGTAGTTTTCACCCAGGTAAGCTTCCGCGACGCGCTTATCCTGGCGGATCTCCTCAGGTGTCCCCTCTGCGATCTTCTCCCCGTAGTGGAGCACGGCTATTCTGTCGCAGAGGCGGAGGATCATCCGCATCAGATGTTCAACAACAATAATCGCAACTCCTCGTTCTCGCGTGTGTCGGATAACTTTTACCAGGTCCGACAATTCGAGCGGGGTAAGACCGGCGGCGATCTCGTCCAGAAGCAGCAATCTAGGGTTGCTGGCAAGAGCCCGGGCAAGATCCAAGCGTTTGAGTTGAACCGTGTTCAGGCTTTCTGCCCGGGTGTTTTCGTCGATGAGCCCGGGCCTGAGGAGGTTCCTGCCCCTGACGGCTATCTCCAAATATGGCGGATACCATCACGTTTTCCAAGACAGTCATTTTGGAGAACGGCCGCGAAATCTGAAAAGTTCGCGAAATGCCCTGCTGACAACGTCGATCTGAACTCAGTTTCAAGATGTCTTTACCCTGATAGCGAATGCGGCCACGATCCGGTGTTAGGCTTCCGGAGATGATGTTTAAAAGGGTCGTTTTGCCAGCCCCGTTAGGACCGATGAGGCCAAGGATTTGACCTTGATCCACACTCAAAGAAATATCGTTTAAGGCGACCAGTCCTCCAAACCGTTTGATGATACCCTGAAGTTCCAAGATCAATTGCTCAGCCTCTCGGCCCCAAAATAAACCTAGGAACCGCGGTTCAATGCTACGCTGCGAAGACGAAGATTGAGGATGGAGGATCGAACATTGCCATGTGATCCTATTTGCGATCTTCGATCTTCAATCCGCGACCTCACTGCCTCCGCGTCTCCGCGTCTCTGCGGTGATTTTTAGTACCGTTTCTAGGATAAAGGAAAACCCACTCATGGAAAAATGTTCTGATTGTTCTTAACCCGGTGGCTGTAAGGTTCCCTCACGCCACTCCTGTGGCCAAATGATCCTACTCTCTCCATTCGAGTATTGAACGACCGGAAACATGTAATATCCCCGCCCGACTTTTGGATCAGGGATAGTTTCAGGAGTGAACTCATACCTCGGCATGATGATTCCGTCCGTATAAATGAATTGGCCAGTCCACAGTTTCTCTTTGCAGAAGCGATACAACTTCGCTCGGTCAAGCTCGCCCGACTGGCTCAGGACTGCCTCGCTGAGCTTAATGAAAAAACTTGCTGAATCATAAGCCAAGCCTGGAGAAGAAGGACCCGGTCGCTCATGCCACTGCTGGACGTAGGCATCACGAAAGTCCTTGGCTTCAGCTCGATTCCAAAGGGGGTTTTGATCGATGACCCCATTGGAAGCATTACCGGTTAATTCATACCATTCCCCGACCCATCCCAGACCGTCAGCCACAATGAGACTCCTCAGACCCACTTCACGGGCTTGCTTGATGAAGGCGGAGATGGTGGGAGGTGCGGTAGACGTGCCTACGATGAGTCTTACGTCCAGGTTTCTGAACTTCTGCAGAACTGGGTAAAAGTCTGTCTCGTTGAGTGCAAAGTATTCCTCCGCCAGTACTCGCCAGTTCTTGCCTTCGAACTGATGGCGAAAAGCGGCTCCCAGGCTACGGCCCCAGTCGGTGTCTTCACCATAGATGGCCATCTTCTTTTCACCTGGATTCCACCTCCCCATCTGAATAGCGTCCTCCAAAGCTTCAACATAAGCAGTGCTCAGCTTTGCTGGGATAGGCCAAATCTTGGCCATCCAATAGCCATACTTTTCCGGGTCAGAGCGGAATTTCTCATTGACAACCTCCGTGGCGCCACTCCCAAATACTTTGCCGCTACCTCCATACAAGCGACGGCCACCGAACTATGCCAATTGAGAAGGCCTGCCTCAATGCCTTTGCGAATGACGGCTTCCTCATAGGCCCGGCTTGCCTTCACCGGGTCAGACTGCTCGTCGATCCAAACTAATTCAACCTTGTAGTTGCCAAGCCGATAACCAATCTTTTCAAAGGCCATGGTAGCAGCATTTCGAAACTCCTGACCCGTCCGTGCCGCAGGACCCGTAAAGGGTCCCAGGATACCCAGCCGAAACACTCTCTGCTGAGATCCGCGCTGCGCACCGGCTGGTATTCCGGAAGGGGTGTTTGAGCTTTGCTGACAGGCCCCAAAGGCGACAATCGATCCCAGCAGAAGGAGTTTAGCTTGCCGAGACGACAGACTATTGACTTTGCAATGCATTTTCGTTTCGCTGAAATAGCTTGCCAGTTGGCTGCATCGACCCTACCACCAGGCCATACTCCTGTGCCGAGTCCTTAAGCCAAAGAGCGAGGTATTCCGCAAAGCTACGCCGTACTACTAGATCGAACGATGGCGTGTCGTCCTGTTGTCGGATAAGGACTGTGGCCTTGGCAATATGAGTCTGGGCGCAGCGTCCCGGATAGAAATGACGAGGGTGAAGATCCAAGCTGCAGCCCTTGGCCAATACCTCCCGGGCCAGATTGCCCCGAATATTGATGACCGTCTGACCACTGCTGATATCAACGATGGCCAAGAATAGAGTGCCCAGGGAGTCCCGCAGGGCTTGGGCGATTGCACCTTCTCGGTCCGGCGGCGTCAACAGCAACCACTCATCCGGCCCGAGCCAGAGAGCCGCCAGTTCGCGACTCTCAGCTCAAGGGCAAGCCGAATCCCAGCACTCTCTCCACACCTTGGAGAAAGGCTAAGTCGGCTGGGTTGCCGCGCAGATTAAGGTGGCCGAGAAAGGGACGTTCGCTCAGTTGAACACCGATCCTGTCACTCTGGCTCACGCTGGGCTCGGCGGCGTTGAATTGCATCAGGGGAGATTCGCGGCGAAGTCTAAAGGCACTCCTGTTGACAGGATCCCTGTCAATGCTGCCCTCCTCAATTTTTTGTCGGGCCCCTTCCGGGTCGTAAAACGCTGGCTTTGCAATGACCGCGCGAACCATTGGGCCGTCCGTCCGGGAGACATGCACCGTTTGGCCGATGCGGGTGTGGCCACCTTTGACAACCGCTAAGGCGATCGAGCGTCCCAGGCACGCACTAAAATAGCTGGATGTGACATGGCCAATCATCTCCATGGGCAGTGGGGCCGAGGGGTCGATCACGATTTGACCGCCCTCCGGCAACACCTCATTCGGCGTCTCCGCCAGCAATCCCACCAGCTGTTTGCGGTCTTTGCGCAGGGAGTCCGATCGAGATAGTGAGCGCTTGCCTAGAAAGTCCTTGTGCTTGGAAATGATCCAATCCATGCCCAGGTCCACAGGGGTCACCGAACCATCTGTGTCCTGGCCCGCGATGATGTAGCCCTTTTCAGCCCGCAGGACGTGCATGGTTTCTGTGCCGTAGGGGACTATGTCATATTTCTTCCCCGTTTCCATCAAAGCATTCCACACCGATCGGGCATAATTGGCAGGGATGTTGACTTCGTAGGCCAGTTCTCCGCTGAAGCTGATGCGAAAGACCCGGGCCGGTGCCCCTGCCACAGTGCCCTCCCGGAAGGACATGAAAGGGAAAGCCTCGCTTGAAAAGTCGATGTCGTCGGACAGTTCGGTAATCAGCCTGCGGCTATTGGGTCCAGCCACCGAGAGGGTTGCCCAGTGATCTGTGACCGAGGTCAAGTAAACCTTGAGGTCCGGCCATTCTGTCTGTAACCAGCGCTCCAGCCAGGCCATCACACGTGCCGCCCCACCGGTGGTGGTGGTCAACACAAAATGGTTCTGGCTGCACCGGGCGGTGACGCCATCGTCCATCACCATGCCGTCCTCACCCAGCATAAACCCGTAACTACAGCGGCCGATCGCGAGCTTAATCCGGTCGTTGGTATACACTCGGTTGAGGAACTCCGCGGCGTCCGGGCCCTGGACATCAATTTTGCCGAGGGTGGACGCATCGAGGATGCCCACGCTGTTGCGGGTCGCGAGGCACTCCCGTTTCACCGCATCGTGTATCGTCTCACCCGCACGAGGGTAGTACCAGGGGCGCTTCCATTGCCCCACGTTCTCGAATTCCGCACCAGCTTCCTCGTGCCATTGGTGCATGGCCGTCTTCCGCACCGGGTCGAAAAGGTGCCCAATGTCCCGGCCGGCCAGAGCGCCAAAGCTGACCGGCGTGTAGGCGGGCCGATATTTGGTGGTGCCGACGGAAGGAATGTCTCTGCCCAACGTCTTGGCCAGGATTCCCATTCCGTTGATGCTGGAGAGCTTGCCCTGGTCTGTACCCATCGCGAGGGTCGTATAGCGCTTGACCAGTTCGATCGACTCATAGCCCTCCCGGACGGCTACTGCGAGGTCTGCGGCGGACACGTCCTCTTGCTGGTCTACGAACTGCTTGTGCTCGCGCGAAATGGAAGCACGCGACGGAACCACCCACATCGGTAGGAGTGGTTCTTCGGTAATCATGGTGGTCGTAGGTACCCGTCCAGTGAATTTGCCATTGCCAAACCCGGCGGAGTGGGCAGCCTCAGCGCCTGCGACGAACCCCTCGGCTAAGCATTCACTGAGCGTGAAACTGCCGTTGCAGGAACCTACCGAGCGCTCAGGCTGCGTAGA
>QHZP01000031.1:0-1310 GCA_003224715.1 Acidobacteriota bacterium
CGTAATATCCCTGTTTACAGAGTTCCTCTGCGGGAATTTTCAGCTTGGCATTAATCTTGTCAATGACAGCCCCTGTGCCGCCGGCGCACTTGTCATTCATGCTGGGAATCTTCTTTTTCTTTCCAGTCTCGGGATCTTCCTTGAAAATAATAATCTTTGCATCTTGACCTCCCAGCTCGACTACCGAGCCAGCGGAGGGGTAAAGCTTTTCGACCGCCAAGGAGACAGCATTGACCTCTTGAACGAACTTCGCGCCAACAAAGCCTGCCAGCGTCCCGCCTCCACTTCCCGTTATGAAAATTCTAAATTTCTCGGAGGCGACTCTGGAGAATTCATTTTCGATGCGCTGCAAAAACTCCAAGACCTTCTCAGGTTGTTTGGTGTCGTGTCGCTGATAGTCACTCCAGAGGATCTCATCAGACAACGGGTCCACCACAACTGCCTTTACGGTTGTAGATCCAACATCCAATCCAATGAATAAAGATTCGTGATTTTTCGTGGCCACTCACTTACCTCAATGTTAAGTCGTTACCGGCTTAAAGCTGCCAGGAATGCGGATGAGCTTTTACCCAGAGGGTGATACCAGTCGAGCCAAAACAACACTTGTTTCCCAACTCGACCATGGATTGGCTCGAGTTTGACTTCCAGAGCCCTAAGCAACGGCTGCACTCAACTTTCTTTCAGATTTCATCAGCGAAGCGACATGAATCACAAAATTGGCTGCTGTCCCAATGACGCCGTGGCTGTGGGGTACCCGGTACATGCCTCCCTTTAATTCCGGATGGTCGTCAACATAGGAACGAACTTCATCCAGGCTGTAGTCGACTTCTTTCATGACCTTTTCAAATTCCGCCTTCGCTTTCACCTTAGCTTCACCCAAGGCCATCTGAACCCGGCTGTGAGCATTGATTTCCCCTTCCCCCGAAGTTTCAATCGGCAGGAAAATCATGTCCTTAAAGTGAGCCACCACGGCAGACTGGGCGCCATCGCTCTGAGTACTGGGCATGCAACCAAAGGGTTTCAAGGAAAGCACCATATGCGAAATATGCTTGGTACAATAATAAATATTCTTGGCCACTTCCAGGTGGCCCTCGCCTCCAGCCGCCCGGGAATTATAGAAAGAATGGGCCAGGCGCTCTAACTCCCGTTGATCCGCCAGATCATGAGGAATGTAATTCAAAGCCTCCCGGAGACGATTCCATTCCCGCTTGAAAATGGCCTCGGCAAGAGAAAGCTTGACAATGCGATTTTTGTGTTTCCAATTGTACGCCAATACCTTATCCAACCTCCAGGCTGGAGGAGCCTCTATG
>QHZP01000031.1:1474-2010 GCA_003224715.1 Acidobacteriota bacterium
TCGACCTCGACGGCGTTCAACCGCCTTCGCACCTCTCGCAGCGCGCTGGTGTATTCGTCACCATAAAGTTGATTCAGAAACTTACCAATGTATTCGGCAGTGTCGCCGGCTTTCGGAAACTTTTGCAAAAACGAGGCGAGCTTGCCTTCCAACTGATATGGCCTGGATTTTCTTATCGCCTCCGCCAAAAGGTCCATACACTCGTCAAGCACTCGGTCCGCTTCACCCTTGTGCACTTCGTAGGGACGAATTTGATAGACCACATCATTGATCAAATCGCCCATGTTCATCGCGTTCAAAATTCCGAGGAAGAAATCCAGGTTCATTTCCAAACCGGCTTTGGCTTCACCCTGACTTAAACCGCCTGACTGCTGGAACAGTAACACGCGGAAACCGTCAAAGCCGGAGTTGCGCAAGGCCAGACGATACTCCGCCTCATACATGCCGAACCGGCAAGGCCCACAAGCACCGGCAGTCAAGAAAACATAACTGTCAATGATTTCCTGCTTTGTCATCCCTTTCTTTTCAAGTTCCTG
>QHZP01000031.1:2027-9833 GCA_003224715.1 Acidobacteriota bacterium
AGGGTTACACTGCCCATTGTTTCCAAATTCCTTACCCAATTGGAACGCAGCCACATTAGGAGTTGGGACCACCTCGCATCGGTAACTCAGTCTCTCCAGAGCGGCGTGGACGAGTTTCTCATGCTTCCAGGTCAATCCTCCAAAGAGAAGTGTTGTGTGACCTCTTTGGGCTTCTGTGAAAGGATTTTCCGTTGGTTTGAAGAATTGCCTGGTCTCTTTTTTTTCTAAGCCCAACTCTTGCTCCAATCGCCCTCTCTCGTCTTCGATTCTTTGTGCGATGAGGTCTTCTATCTTCCCTATCTGGACAAACCTTCCGGGGGGCACTTCCGAATTCCCCGTTACATTGACACTTTGACTCAAGCTCATAGTTAGTTCCTCATGGTTTGTATAGGAGGGGCTGATTGCCCTAAGTTATTGATTAATTTATACATTAATCTTGCCGAGCGATAGGGCTTCAGTCTTTAAGCCATGCTCTGAAAACCAAAAGTCGTACAACGAAATGCAACAGACGCGTTTTCAGACACTTAGGGAGGGAAACGACCCTGCCATTCAAAACAGCAGAATTTACTCGATCACGAAAATTTAGGAAAGTATAATTCAGGGAACGGTTCCAATTTAGGGTTGAGTTGCCAGCTATGTGGTTTAAGAGCAAACATTCGGCGGAACTCCCGGCTTGACTCGTATCGAAATTTGCCCCTAAGATGCACCAATGGAAAAATACCTTTCGCTCTTCCCGTTGGACATCGTCCTCTTCCCCGAAATGATTCTACCTCTTCATATTTTCGAAGAGAGATACAGGGAGATGATTGGGGAGTGCATCCTTGAGAAAGCTCCGTTTGGGATTCTGTATGCGCATAACGAGTCCATTGAGGAAATCGGGTGTGTGGCTGAAATCAGCAAGGTCCTCAAAAAATACAATGATGGCAGGATGGATATATTAACCCTCGGTGTGCAGCGCTTTCAGGTCGTCTATCTTGACAACGAAAGATCCTATTTGCGCGGCGTAATTGAACCTTACGTTGATTCTGAAGCAGCTCCATTGCCTAGCGAGGAAGAAGCCAGGCAAGTGTTGCAGCTTTACCAAGAGGCCTTTGGGCTCTTGAACAAAGGCGAATCTGAAGCCATTAACCTTGCCTCTCCTTATCAAGGGTTTTCCTTTAAGGTTGCGTCAGTCCTCAATTTAAACAACGCGCTTAAGCAACAGATCCTGGTTGAGCGCTCTGAAAAAACCCGAGTCGAGACTTTGTTACACCACCTCGAGGAACTGGTCCCACGTCTCAAGCATGCAGAGCAATCTGCCAGGAGGGCTAGAAGCAATGGAAACTTAATGAAGAATTCGAATCGAACCTTCGAAAGTTAGGCTGGGCAGCCAATAGAAATTAATGCACGGAACGGGTTCCCAGCTCTTTCATTCACCCTTTAGCAGCGGGCTAGAATTTTCGTGTCTAACGACCAGTCTCAGTGGGAGTGGTAGCCACACGATCTCCTCCATATCCTAAAGGAAAATCCAGTGTTCAACGCCAGCCGGTTCTCGTTCCGGGCCGACTGAAGGGCCATCTCCATAGATCACCGCGACCCCGCGCACTGCAACTCGACGATCTCCTGGGCCGGGCTTATTTCTGCCAATTTGTTCCCAGCGCCTTCAATTCTTTTTCTCCTTTGACCAACTCATAAACTCGCGTGAAATCGGCTTCAGCGCCCATGCGGCTCATGGCAGCTTCCCAGTATTTCCGCACTTGCGTGGCCAGCGGCAACCGGATGCCGAGGCGACTCTCTAAATCAGTAATCAGTTTCAAGTCTTTGTAGGCCGTTCGAATGGCGGCGCCTGACTGAAAATTCTTGGGCAGAATAAATTTTGGAAAGCGAAGCTCAGTTTCGTAGCTCCTGGCATTGCTGTTTTGAAAAACGTCAATGAGCAAGGACTCCTCAAACCCCAGGGCTTTTCCTACCCACAGAGCTTCGCACGTGGAAAGGAAAAGTGAAAAAGAGAGTTGATTTTGCAACAGCTTGATCGTCTGGCCCGCGCCAGGACCTCCAGCATAAACGACCTTCCGCGCAATGGCCGAAAATAAGGGCTGGCAGTCCCGGCAAAGCTTCCGATTTCCGCCGACCATTAGAAGCAAGGTGCCTTCTCTGGCCCCCGTCGCCCCGCCCGTCATTGGAGCCTCTAACATATGCAGGCCCATGGTCGCCAGCCTTTGGTGGTTTTCCACAGCCAGCGCGGGATCACCAGTGGTCATATCGATGATCAGACTTTTGGGACGAATTCCGGAAAGGACGCCTTCCGTGGCGTAGAGCACCTCGTTCAATGCCTGATTGTCCGTGACCAGAATTAGAACGACCTTACTAACTGATCCCAATTCCCTGAGTGAACGGGTAAGGAGAACCCCACTCTTCCCTCTGGTCCAGCGTCGGACTTTTTCGCTCCTCTGGTGAACTGTGAGGCGAAACCCCTTCTTGAGTAAGTTCTCCGCCACACCAGTTCCCATGTTGCCGAGGCCGACTAGCCCCACGGGAGTATCCAATCCAATTTTCATAACCGATTAACGGCTTGCACTTGGCTTAGAATGCGTCTGCATAAAACTTTCTATCTCTTCAATTGTCCGAGGCACCCTGGCGGAGAGTTGTTTCAGCCCCGACTCGGTGAGAATGAAGGAATCCTCGATGCGAACGCCGATGTTTTTATATTTCTCAAAGGCCGGCCGCACTTTTTGACTGAAGGTGTCATTTTCTGGGCTCTTGGGTAGGTTCTCCAAGGCTCCGTCTAGAATGTAAAGCCCGGGCTCGATCACAAAAGCCATACCCGGCTCCAGGGGGCGGTCGTAATCGCCAACATCGTGAACATCCATCCCGATGAAATGGCAGGCTCCGTGGGTATACCATGTTCTATACTGGTCTCCTGCAGTCTCGGTTATAAGCCCGAGCTTAAGAAGTCCCTCTTTAACCACCTGCACGGTCTTCTCATGGATATCACTCAGCCTAACTCCCGGCTTAGCGATTTTCATTCCTTGCTCCTGGGCGGCCAGCACGATCCGGTAAATGTCTTTCTGAAGAGGACTAAAAGTACCGCTAACAGGGTAAGTCCGGGTGATGTCGCCGGTAAGATACTCGTAATTGGCCGCTGCATCTACCAAAAGCAGATCACCCGCCTCCATCCTGCGATTCGACTTCTCATAGTGCAGGATATTGGTATTGGGGCCACTTCCAACAATCGGGGGATAGCCCCACCCCAACGCCCCACTCGACTTGTAGACCTGTTCGATGGCTGCTTTTACCTCGTACTCATAGGCCCCAGGTCGAGCGGTCTTCATCCCGGCCAGGTGTGCCGAATTCGAAATCTCGACACTGCGCTCGAGCACTTTCCTCTCGTAGGGAGTCTTCACTTGTCTCAGGTCCCGCAGAAGGTCGGTCGCATCCTGGATAAGGAGCCCGGTCGATCGTTCCTTGACGCGATTGGCAAACTCAAACGTGGGCCCTAGCCGTTCAAACAGACCAGGCTTAGGGCTCAGAATTAATTCTAAGCGAGCTCGCCCCCCGGTTAATGCTTTGAAGAAGATGTCGAATTCTGGTGAGGAACTATAGCGAGGCAAATCGTAAGGCTGACGCGAAAGGATGGTACGGATGAAAGGCTCAAACTCCGTTGCCAGGTAGACCTTCTCAACCCCACTTTGCGTGGTTGCTTCTTCCTTACTTAAAATGTGTCCTGTCCAGTGTTCACGGAGCGGGTTCCGCTCTTTAACAAACAGAATTTCCTTGCGCGTCAGATTCCCGGGCATAAGAACCAGGGTTGTGTCCTCTTGGTCTATGCCCGTCAGATAGTAAAGGTTGCTATCTTGGCGGTACTCATAATTGACGTCGTGGGAATAAACCTTGGTGGGGGCACTCCAGAGGATGAGCATAGACTCTGGTCCCAGTCGCTCCATCGCCCTGGCCCGGCGGGCCTTGAGGTCATCCTGGAATTCTCCGGCTGTGGCGAGCCGGGGAAAGAAACTCAAAACGAACAAAAGGGTCGAAAAAATCAATCGTCGTGACATCATTTTCTTCCGAATTTTTTCTTCCGAATAATGCTTCAGCAACAGGGGGCGGAACCGCGCGCTTGACGGGTGAAGGCCTTACCACAGGTGGCAAATTTACCATACTTCACTTCACACTGCTTCAGTTATTGGGAGAATTGGAAATGGGGAGCCAGACGGTGCCTATCCCGATCAGGAGGAAGAGGGAACCGGAACGCTTGCCTTAATGCCGTGGCTGTGGCTTTGCCAATTGCCCCGGAAGATTCAGGTGCGATCTCTACTTTTTTAAAGCCATAGTCGCCCATCTATAGCGCGCCAGACGAACAGGCTGGCGGGATGGGAACGGCAGAAATCACAAATAGAAAAGCCGGTATAAACCAACTCTCGTCCCTAAGAGTGGCGCATCAGGACCGGTAGGTCAGCAATAGATTCTATAAGAGCGTCCGGTTGAATGCCGGCCTTCTGAACGACCTCCTGCTGGAATTTTCCGGTCTTCACCAGGATTGTCTTCAGTCCTGCCTCCTGGGCACCCTGGATGTCGGCTTCAATATCGTCCCCCACCATTGCAAGCTGTTTTGGGAGCAATCCGATATTTGCCACCGCTAGATTGAAAAAGTCGCGGGAGGGCTTGCCGATAAGGCGCGCCGCCTTGCCTGAGGCATATTCGAGAGCAGCCACAAAGGCCCCTGCATCAATCGTAAGTTTCCCTTCGGTCAGCCAGTACCTGTTCTTCTGCAGAGCCACGAGTTCCGCTCCATCGAAAAGTTTGCGGAACACGTCATTTAGTAGCTCGAAGCTGAACCCACTCATAAGATCACCCAACACTATAAAGTTCGGATCCTGGTGGGTCAAATGCAGGCCTTCGAAATCTGTGATGGAGTCCCCTCGCGTCAACACCCAGCATCTCGCTTCGGGACTTTTCTGCAACCATTGAGCTGCAGCGAAGGGAGCGCTGAAGATTTCTGACTCGGTCACTGGAATTCCGAATCCCCCAATTTTTTTCTGGAGGGTCGCTCGGCTCTTGTTGGTGGTGTTGGTCACAAAGCGAAAGGAATAACCAAGCCCTCTGAGTTGGTCGAGACTTTCTGCCACCCCGGGCACAGCCGCGTTGTCTGTGTGGAGGGTGCCGTCCAGGTCCACTAGGAAACCCTTAACATCTTGCAGCATGACGTTCTCACCACCTGTTCGTTCTGGTTCAGATTCCGTCGGATGGCCTTCGAAAATCTGTTAGTTCATTACCCCGCGCTTCAGCGCGGGGTGGACAGGCTCGCACACGATTTTACTCGAAGAACTCAACGACAAAAGTCCCCGCGCTTCAGCACGGGGCTAATGAAAAATTAACAGATTGCAAGGCTGATATTATTTTAGCGAATTCAGGGCGAGCATCAGCTTGCTCAGGTCTCGCTTCATTAAGGACACGGTGGCCCGCACGTCGGATAGCATGGCGGCGCGATCGGCCAGCAGATCAATGGTCAGGGTGCGTTGCGCGGAAACACTACTGGTTAGGAATTCGACCTTTTGCCGACCTTTAGGCGTGTCAATAGGATCCATCCTTCCCAACTCGGTCCATCTTTTTATCAACAGTGCTCGCCGTGTTTCTGTTCCAGATTGGCTGGGTGGGGTGGAATTCAGGTAACTCCATACCTCTTCCGGGTAGTCGCTATGAAACTCTGGCGGGCGGTCAAAAATCTTGGCAAGCATATTGGGGGCAATGCCGAGAGTGTGGTGTCCCCCATGCTGCTGGCGGAGACCCAGCACTGAGAGTACGGTCGTTACGCTGCCGGCGGCAACTCCGACAGCATTACCGAGTTTGTTTGTCCTCTCTCCTATTTGCAGCGCCGAGCCGACGATCCCGAGTCCGCCACCGCTGACAATGTTGGACAGCGCATTAATGCCAATGGCGTGGTCGCGACGAGACTCAAGGAAGGTGCGGATTTCGTTGGTTTGCGCTATCTCGCTGTCAATCTCGGCAAAGACGCCGTCTACTTCGAGCGAGGTGCCCAGGACTGATTCAGTGATGCGCTGTCTCAGTGCCAGGGCCTGCGGGCTCATGAGTTCGCGAGCCTCTGGCTGCTCAGGCTCGGGCAGACGCTCGAGTCGTTCCAGGAGGGGTGCAACGCCAATCAGCCTGGCTACTTCGCTTGCACCCGGTGAGAGCTTGACCTTCTGAGATGGTTGTGCCTCTGGTGAGTAACGGTCCTTGCTTGCAATTTCGACAGATGAGAGAGATAGGCCTGGACTCGAAGCAGGCCAAAAAGAATAACCGATTAACAGAATTCCTAGAAGTCTCCGAGTGTTATTCCAACGGGCGTGTTTAATCATTTGAATTCACCAGGTAGCCGCCATGCGCGAACTCTTAATCCAGACTGCCTCCTTGTCCGAGAAATCCAGGCCGGGCAAGGATCTCGGCACAGCGAGAAAAAATGTTGATTAAAGAATAGGAACCCCTTGAGGCCAACGGGAGGGGACTTATTGACTCGGCAGGCACCACAAGGTTATCCACGAGAGTTCGCCCGAGAGGGAGATTCAAGCAGCGGATGCCTGTGGTCCTCCTCCTCGCCGTCTGCGGTTGTCGCCTGCGACCACTCAATCCGAGAAACGCCTTGGATTTCGCCGATTTTCTGAGAGAAGGCCGTCAAATCACGGACTCGCGCTTCTGACAGCCCGAAGGAAGCTTCCAGAAGGCTCTCTGAGCCATGGGCCAGGGTCTGGCTGAAATGCAGAGTTGAAACCCCGGACTGACCAGCGAAAGCCGACCAAGCAGAAAGGATACTTTCGGAGGCAGGCGGCATAAAACTGACGACAATGCGATAGGTGATGTAGGGCACAACCTGCCCCGAATGCCTGTCTATCCAATTAGCGGCCCACCGCAAGGAAAACTGTGCCGCCAAGACAACTGCCAGGACAAACCAGGCCAGTTTATAATAGCCGGAGCCCACGGCAAGTCCCATGCTGGCGGTGGCCCAGAGGGTCGCAGCCGAGTTGATACCCTGGACACTGCCGCCCCGGCGCATGATCACACCGGCGCCGATGAAGCCGATCCCGGTGACGACTCCGGCCGCGATCTGCGCGGGATTGGTGTTTGGACCGAAACCATGCGCGGAGACAAGAGCAAAAGTAGTAGCGCCTACCGCCACCAGAGTGTTTGTCTTGAGCCCTGCAGTCTTATGGTGCCACTGGCGCTCAATGCCGACCAGCGCGCCAAAAAGGAGAGACAACAACAAGCGCCCAACAAGTTCTGCGTCTGTCATGGCTTCTTGGTTGGGATGAGGAGTGGATAGGCACCCTCTCTTTCAAACATCACAAGATTATCATTTGGACAAGCGGATTTCTATGGAAATGCGCTCGGATTTGCTCTCCCGTGCTCAGTCGACCTGGGAGATCGCAAGATCCCCTGGGAGACTCTACCGCTATCTTTCGATCATCTCAACAACAATACACCGACAGCAACGCTCGATATCGTGAGCGGTACCCCTACTTTCAAATATTCTCCGAAGGAGATCTTAACGGCGTGGCGGGCTCGTTCCACCACAATCAGGTTAGCGATAGAACCAAGAAGGGTAAGGTTACCGGCCAGAGTGGACGACATGGCCAGGGCCAGCCAAGCTTGGAAGGGGTTAGGCAACTTGGCAACCAGAGGCTTAAAAACTAACACAGCGGGGACGTTGCTCACCAGATTGGAAATGATGACGCTAAAGAAACTCAATGCGCCGATTTGTTGAAGCCGGAAGTGCGTGGCCAGGGCGGTGAGATCATGTGACAAGGACGTCTTTTCTATCCCGGCAATCACAAT
>QHZP01000764.1:0-501 GCA_003224715.1 Acidobacteriota bacterium
CTTCAATATTCCAGTCCGCCGGACTGACTTCGGCATTGCAATGCTCCTCCAGGAGATCGGCAATGATATCTTCCGTCAACCCCAAGAGGTATTCTTTCTGGTCGCCTTCTTCCAGAAATTTCTTGCGGAGGCCATAAATCGTCTTACGCTGTTGGTTCATCACATCGTCGTATTCCAGCAGGTGCTTGCGGATCGTAAAATTATGCCCCTCGACCTGTTTTTGAGCCGCTTCGATTCTCTTGCTGATCAATCTTGATTCGATCGGAACGCCTTCTTCCATCCCCAACCGCTGCATGATGCTTGACACTTTTTCACTGGCGAAAATACGCATCAAGTCATCCTCCAGAGAAAGGTAGAAGCGCGAGGTCCCTGGGTCTCCTTGCCGTCCCGATCGACCGCGTAACTGATTGTCAATGCGTCGTGACTCGTGACGTTCGGTCCCCAGGATATGAAGGCCGACCAATCCAATGACCTCCTCATGCTCTCTTTGAACGTCGAGCT
>QHZP01000764.1:529-3060 GCA_003224715.1 Acidobacteriota bacterium
CCACTGTTACTGCGTTGCGGTAGCGGGGTCAATGCCTTTCTTACGAAGCTGTTCTTTGGCCAGGAATTCTGCATTACCGCCCAGCAAAATATCCGTCCCGCGCCCCGCCATGTTAGTGGCAATCGTCACCGAATCTCTTCGTCCTGCTTGAGCCACAATTTCAGCTTCCTTTTCATGATATTTGGCATTCAGCACAACGTGCTTGACACCGGCTTTCTTGAGCATGGCACTCAGCCGCTCTGATTTCTCTATTGAAATGGTACCCACCAGCACTGGCTGGCCTTTAGCATGAAGCTCTTTGATCTCTTCCACGACGGCATTGAACTTCTCTCGCTCAGTGCGATACACAATATCTGGAAAGTCAATGCGGATCATGGGCTTGTTGGGCGGGACCACCACGACTTCCAGGTTGTAGATTTTGTTGAATTCCACCGCTTCAGTATCAGCCGTCCCTGTCATGCCGGCCAATTTTTTGTACATGCGAAAGTAGTTTTGAAAAGTAATGGTCGCCAGCGTTTGATTTTCACGCTCAATTTTTACCCGCTCCTTAGACTCGATGGCCTCATATGACAATTTTGTTGTCATTAATGACGTAGTGGACATCCTTTTCAAAGAGCCAGTAGGCCTTGACTAGCTGCTGGATCGTGTGAATCCGCTCGGTAACCTCAATGTAGCGATCCTCCGAATAATGCGGGTCTTCAGGGTCAGGAATGATGAAGTCTTCGATCTTCCCTCCAGCCAGGAATTCGCGTCCCTTCTCGGTGATTTCAACATTGTGGGACTTCTCGTCAATATAGCAGTAAAGCTCATTGTCGAAATCCCAAAGCTGCTTGTTTGACATCAGCACTCCTTCAAGCTGATCGATCTTTTTCTTGAGCTCCCGATGCTTGACCAAGAGGTCCAGGTACTGGCGATTCTTAGGGTCCCCTCGCTTGACCAGAAGCAGCTTTTCCAAGGCTTCCTCAGGATCATCGCCATTCGACTCGATCTTCGCAATGGCCTCACGCAAACACTGGTTAATCAGACGTGATTGGGCCTCACGCAGTTTCTCGGCCAGCGGTCTCATGACAATGTAGTTCTTTTGCTGGGAGCTTTCTACGGGCCCTGAGATAATCAGTGGGGTTCGGGCCTCATCGATCAAGATCGAGTCCACTTCGTCCACAATCGCGTAATAATGGCCTCTTTGCACACAATCCTTGAGGTCAAACTTCATATTGTCGCGCAGGTAGTCGAATCCGAATTCATTATTTGTTCCGTAAGTCACATCACAGTGATAGGCATCCCGGCGCTCGTCGTCGTCCAGGTCGTGCTGGATCACTCCGACTGACAATCCTAAAAACTTGTAGATCTTGCCCATCCATTCGCTATCGCGACGCGCTAGATAGTCGTTCACAGTGACGACATGGACCCCTCTACCTTCCAGACTGTTGAGGTAGACCGGCAAGGTAGCAACCAGAGTTTTTCCTTCGCCCGTTTTCATTTCTGCGATCTTGCCTTGATGAAGAACGATCCCGCCGATCAATTGAACATCAAAATGCCGCATGTTGAGTGCACGCTTGCCTACTTCTCGAACTACCGCAAACGCTTCCGGAAGCAGGTCTTCCAGGGTTGCTCCCTGGGCCAAACGCTGTTTAAACTCGGAGGTTTTCCCTTTGAGTTGGTCGTCTGATAGCTTGGAAATCGAAGGTTCAAGGCTGTTAATGCGAACTACCAGAGGTTGAAGGGCTTTGATGTCTCGTTCGAACTTACTACCGAAAATTTTTTTGAGGACAGTATCAACAATCAATGGGTGAAGCTCCTACCAGGACCTATTTTCAAGTTTTCATATTATGAGCGGAATGGAGACAAAGTCAAGGGAACCCCGGGCGGGGCGAAAGCTGTTCAAAAGCCACTCAATCGGCACTCCAAGTTCTTCGAGATCCATTCCACCAAATCGTGGCTCCCATCGGTCGAGGGTGCTCCAAGGCATTTACCGTTCACTGACCTTTGGAAGGAGAGAGCCATTGAACCACGCAAAAACCCTTCCTGACAGTCGAGGTATGGATCAACCAGGAGTGGCCCATTTAAACTGCGACCGTCAAGGAGCGTCTTCATTGACATTTCCCTTAGAGTCGCCTATTCTGCACTGGCACTGCGCTGAACCACAGTGACCTCTATCGACCCATGGCCACCAAAAAAACGCTCGGAGTGGGATTTATTGGCAGCGGGTTCATCACTCGTTTTCATATCAAGTCTTGGGTGGCCGTCCGCGACGCCGACATCCTCGGTTTCTGGAGTCCCAATCGTAACCATTGCGAAGAAGTGGTCTCACTGGCACGCTCTTTGCGCGTCGGTGAGGCACGGGCATTCACCTCCATTGAGGAAATGGTGGCAGCACCGGAAATTGATTGTATCTGGATCTGCGGGCCCAACCATATGCGCCTAGATAACATGGAACGGATTGTGAACGTACTGCGGTCGGGAAAAGGGAAATTAATCGGGATCGCCTGCGAGAAGCCGTTGGCCCGCAATGTCTCAGAAGCCAAGAGAAT
>QHZP01000032.1:0-7951 GCA_003224715.1 Acidobacteriota bacterium
TGGCAATTGCTGCAACAGGGCAAGAGGCCTCTTCCGATTAAGCCATTAGAATAAGGAGGAGAAATGGTTCATCCCATCTATCGGGTCCGCTCCTTTGAGATCGTCAAGCCTTACACCTTACGTGTCCAGTTTGATGACAATACAGAGCAAACCATAAATTTTCAACCAATTCTCTCAGGGGAACTCTATGGGCCGCTACGGAATTTGTCCCTATTCAATCAAGTCCAAATTGATCTTGAGGTGCAGACGCTGGTTTGGCCCAACGGGGCAGATTTTGACCCGGCGACACTGCATGATTGGCCTGAGCACGTTAATTTTCTGACCGCTCGGGCACGGCAATGGGAACTCACGCACGCCTGAAACGGCAATTTCGAGCCTGAACAGCTTATACGAGCGGGAGGGGGGCGCGAAGGCATCCCGTTCGTCGGTTTCTCGCGTTTGTGCCGCCGCTCAGCTTTTAGAGGACAAGCGTCGAAGCCTCTGGGGTGAACGGTTCATGCAACCAAAGCCGTGAGAATTCTGGCACCCAGGGCTCTCCGCACTGAATTCACGGGCGTTGACGCCGGCGGGCGGATCACGTAGGATGGCGTACATGTCGGATCGCTCTACCAACCCGCTCACATTCCACTCGCTTTACGAAAGCCCCATCGTCAGTGTGCACGACTATCGCTGCCGCCACTGTCGCGGCGGACCGGCGGCTGAGGAGCACTCCGGCAGCAACCACATTGTCCTCATGCGCCGCGGCGTTTTCTGCAAGCACCTTGGCCGGCGAAGCGTGACCGCTGACGTCAATCAGGCTGTGTTCTTCTCAAACGGATCGACCTACCGCGTCAGCCATCCGGCTGACTGCGGCGATCGTGGCACCGTTTTTGTCCCCTCGCCGCGCCTGCTCAACGACATCATCCGCGAGTTCGATCCCTCCTTCGACGACCGCCCCGAACGGCCGTTTCCCTTCGTCACCGGCCCGTGCGACTCCGGCGTCTTCTGGCGGCACTACGAACTGGTGCGGCGGCTGGAAGCCGCCGCACCAGAACGGCTCGAACCGCTCTGGGTCGATACGACGGTCCTTGAGATTATCGCCGATGTGCTTGAAGCTGCCTTCGCCCGACACGGCCTGGCGCGCAAGTGCCGTCGAAACGGCACTGATGCCGATTACGCAGACCGCGCCGAGGCGGTCAAAACCTACCTCGGGAGCCGGCTGTGTGAACGCATCACTCTCGACGAGGTCGCCCGTGCCGTTTACGCGTCGCCCTTTCATCTGGCCCGTATCTTTCAGCAGCAAACTGGGGTGCCGGTCCATCGCTACCTGACGCGGCTGCGCCTCCGCGCTTCGCTCGAACGGCTGGCGGACGGCACGAAGGATCTCACCGCGCTCGCCCTCGACCTCGGCTTTTCCAGCCACAGCCACTTCACCGACACTTTCCGCCGTGAGTTTGGCTGCACACCCTCCGCGGTGCGTCACGAACCCGGCCGCCGAACGCTTCGTGAAATGAGCAAGAATTTGATAGTCTGATTTTTCCCGCCTGGCTACCATGTCTTCATGAGAGTCGCCCGCAAAGTCGCGGCGACTGTTGTGTTCGTTTGAGTTTCAGAGAAAGGAGGAAATCTCATGAAGGCGAAGAAGTGCCCCGTGTGTGACTGGGAAATGAAGGAGGGTGGGATCAAGGTCAAGGCCGGCGGCCAGGAGATCACCGTCTGCTGCGACGACTGCGCCAAGAAAGCGAAGCAGAACCCGGAGAAATACGTCGGCGCGGCCAGGTAACGCCAGTCACCAGTCCAACCGAACCGCGTCCGGCGGCAACCTCGTCACCGGACGCGGGCAGTCCTTTGTGATTGGACATGAACCAGTTTGTGTATGACCACCCCTGTCACAGTGCCAGCGAGTTCGGGGGAGCTATGCCATGAAGCAGGTCGCATACTACCTCTTTGACACGTCACTGGGTTCGTGCGGGATTGCCTGGAGTGAAGGTGGGAATGCCTGCACCTCACCTGCTGTCACGTTACTTCAACTTCCTGAAGCAACGACGGAGATGACTGAATCGAGAATCGCGCAGAACTCGGGCGCACGCAAATCGAGCGCGCCTCCACCTCAAATTGCGGATGTCATCAAGAAAGTATGCAAGCATCTGCAGGGTGAAGTTCAAGATTTTCGGGACATCGCGGTTGATTTGGACGACGCCGGTCCGTTTGCGCGGCAGGTGTATGAAGCCGCTCGAAAAATCTCGACGGGGCAGACCAGGACCTACGGGGAGCTTGCCAGAACCTTGGGCCGACCCTGCGCGGCCCGAGCCGTTGGGCAGGCTTTGGGAAGGAATCCAATCGGACTCATTATCCCTTGCCATCGAGTTCTGGCCGCTGGCGGTAAACCTGGAGGATTTTCCGCTCACGGGGGACCAGCGACAAAAGCGAGGATGCTGGCAATCGAAGGAGTCACTTTGAGACCACCTCTTACCATGAAATAGGACAGCGCTTTCGGCGTACAGTTCTAAGAGCTCAAAACGACCCAGGCCTGTTATTGGGCAGAGCCGCCATCCTATCTTGACGACATCACCATCAAGCTCTCCGCTCAGCGCCAGCGCCTTTTTATGCGCTGCATCTCCGAGTGTCAAGCCGATTCCTGCTAAGACTGTTTTTGCGCCTCTCCATCGGGGCCTGGTCTCGCTGTGGCCTTTCCCTGTGCAGTATGAAGTCGCAATACTGCGATTGCGCGATCGGGCTTAACCCCATGGGCCGAACCGTGCTAAGCTGGGCCGGTGTTGGGTAGAATTGCGTCATTGACAGGACGCTGATAATTTAGAGTCACAAGAAGTGGAGAAGCGAAGCCCTATGAAGACATTAATCAGTCTGATGCTCTTAGGTTTCTTGGAAACGGCGGGCTACCATCTGTTAGCAAAATATCCTGCGCCAGGAGATGACGGTTGGGATTACCTCACCATGGATTCACCCAATCGACGACTCTTTATTTCGCATGGAACGAAAGTCGACGTCATGGATGCAGACCAAGGGAGGGTGATCGGCGAGATTGCAGGCACTCGCGGTGTTCATGGCATCGCGTTGGCGCCTCAGTTCAATCGCGGATTCATCAGTTGTGGACAAGCCAACGAAGCGGTGATTTTTGATATGAAAACACTGGCTATTGTCAACCGGGTGCCGGTCGGGAAAAAGCCAGATGCCATCATTTTTGACCCCCTGACAAAACGAGTGATTGTGAACAATGGAGATAGCAACAACAGCACCATCATCAATCCCGCCGACGGAAAAGTGACTGGAACGATCGATCTCGAAGGCGCGCCGGAATTTGCTGCTGCTGATGGAAAAGGAAAGATTTTCATCAACCTGGAAGACAAAAATGAGACAGTGAAAGTTGATCCGATTGCGCTCAAAGTCGAAGCTCGTTGGTCATTAAAACCGTGTGAGACGCCCACAGCGTTGGCTATGGACACGGCCACTCGCCGACTCTTCATCGGTGGACGGAATAAGATGATGGCAGTCCTTAATGCGGATACGGGAGCCATTGTTGCCACCTTGCCGATTGGGGAACGCGTGGATGCGGCTGTCTACGAGCCTTCCACTCATTTGATCTTCTTCTCCAATGGCGACGGCACGGTCGATATTTTCCACCAGGATTCTCCCGACCACTACAGCACAGTCAGCAAACTAACTACCGAGGCGGGAGCCAAAACCATGGCTTTCGATCCCCAAACGCATCGCATTTTCCTTTCGGTTGCCCAACGCGAAGGAAGAACGATCAAGCCAGGCACCTTTCACGTCTTAGTGTACGGGTATTGAGTTCAGATATCTTCCCGGCCTTCTTAATACCAGGACGCGGCCGGGCGAAAGTAACCTTCGACACTCACTCAATAGTCGCCCGAGATCTGCAGGATGAACGTAAATGCCCCGGTGGGGTCAGACAAAGTTTGAAGCCAGGAGATTGGTGAATCAGGGGAACTTGCAGGCCTCAGGAAGACGCGGGCTCCAGCCACGGGCACGTTGTTCTCATCGGTTACTCGGCCAGTCAGGGAAACCTGGCCAAAAGCCACAGACGGCAGGATAACCAGTGCTCCCGTCAAAAACAACAGATCGCCCAACGACCAGTAGAGGGCCCTTGGATAAGACAAACCGGAGGAAGAGCTTTCTTATCATTTGCCAGCGATGTAATAGTTCACGGCCGGTGTCACGACGAGGGACAGGGCCATCGAGGCCAGAATACCTCCGATAACCGCGATCGCCAGAGGTTGCAGCATCTGTGAGCCGGCGCCCCATCCTAAAGCCAGAGGTACCATTCCAGCGATCGTGGCCAGAGCCGTCATCATAATGGGCCGCAGCCGACGCTCGCCTGCTTCGATCATGGCCTCTTCCGGCGATGAACCTCGCGCTCGGAACTGCTGGTCCGCGTCGAGGAGAAGAATGCCGTTTTTGGCCACGATGCCAATCACCATGATGAGCCCCATAAACGAGGAAATGTTGAAGGTGGTCCGTGTGACAAGGAGAGCCAGGAAAACTCCCGAGGTGGACAGCACGGCGGAAGCGAGAATAGCCAGCGGCGCCGCGAAACTGCCAAATTCGAACAAAAGAACAAGGAACACCAGCGCCACCGCCAGCAGCAGCACGATCACCAGATCAGCGAAGGAGCGCTGCTGTTCCTGATAGGTGCCCCCGTACTCCACCCGAATCGCTCCCGGCAAATGGAGCTGCGAGACGGCCTGCTTGACAGCAGTGATTCCGCTGCCTAGATTCAGCCCTTCCAGGCGGGCAGTGACTACGGCATCCCGCTGCAGGTTTTCGCGGCGAATCTCGGTTTGCCCGGGGATTTCGATTACCGTGGCCAGGGAGCCTAAGGTTGCGGTCTTTCCGGTTGAACTGACCAGCAGCGTATTCCGGATCACATCGATAGAGGAGCGACTCTGTTCGGGGAAGCGCACTCGGATTGTGTAGGAGCGATCGTTTAGAACGACCGGTGTCGGCGCGGGCTCGCCCTGGATGATCGCGCTTGCGTCCAGTTCAATTTCCTCAGAGGTAAAGCCGGCCCGGGACGCCACTAACGGATCAACCTTGAACGTGATGGCCGGGCCGCTGATGGTGTTGTCGATACCGTTCAGCACATCGACGACGCCGGGAATTTTTTTGATGGCATCTCCCACCTTCGGCGCCCACTCAGCCAACAGGTCGGGGCTCTGCGAGAACAGCTTGATCTCAATCGGTTCAGGTGCGCTAGTAAGATCACCGATCATGTCCTGCAGCAACTGGACAAATTCCACTTGAAGCATGGGATCGCGCTCCGCCACCTTGGCGCGAACCTCGGCGATGACATCATCCAGGCTGCGCTTGCGACCGCGTTTCAACTTCACCGAGATGTCACCTCTGTTGGCTTCCGTGACCTGTGCCAAGCCAAGCTCCAGCCCAGTGCGGCGAGAAGTGCTTTCCACGTCGGGCATGGAACGAAGAATCCTCTCCACGTCCGAGATCACACGGTTTGTCTCGGCGAGCGACGAGCCGGCGGGCATGATGTAGTCGAGGATGAAGCCACCCTCATCCATGCCCGGCAGCAAGTCGGAGCCGAGGGCGCGGTAGCAGAAATAGGAGGCTCCGATGAGGAGTGCGGTCAAGGCGATCATCATGACGGGGTATTTGAGCGCCCGCCGCAGGACAAGTTCGTAGGCTCGCAGGACGTTGGAAAAGAAGCTGGAGTTGGCCGGGGAATCCAGCCGCGCACGCTCCGACGGCATGCCAGGCTGTGTTCCTGCTTGGCGGATCAGGTAGTGGCTCAGAGTTGGAGTCCACGTCAGAGCGAGCCCTAGTGAGGTCAGAAGGGCCATTGCCACCGTGATCGCCAGGGAACGGAAGAAGGTCCCTGTGACCCCGGTGATGGAAACCAACGGAAGGAAGACGACAATGGGAGTGATCGTCGAGCCAACCAGCGGTTTGCTAATCTCGCGAAGCGCGCGGCGGATGGCTTCGGCACGGCTCAGTCCGGCGTCGCGGTGCATCACGATGTTTTCCACTACGACGATGGCATCATCAATAACGAGCCCAACGGCGGCGGCCAGGCCACCTAACGTCATGAGGTTAAAGCTTTCGCCCACCATCCGCAGCGTGATGAACGTAACGGCGATAGTCGCCGGGATGACCAGGCCGGCTACCAGCGAGGTGCCCCAGTCACGCAGGAACAGAACCAGGATGAGGGAGGCCAGCGCGAGGCCGAGGAGTATCGCGTCTCGAACACTCCTGATCGAATCGTTGACGATTTCCGACTGATCGTAAAAGGAACGCAGCTCCACGCCCCGAGGCAGGGATTTCTGGATCAACCCGACCTCGGCATGGACCTCATCGGCCACGCGAACGGTGTTCCCATCCGGCTGCCGATTGATATTCAAGAGAACCGCGGGTTTCCCATTGGCGGTTACCACCGTGTAGACAGGACGCACCGAGGGGGTCACGGTGGCGAGATCGCCCACTCGAACCGGGAGGCCCGCTGGCGTGGTCTTGACGACCATGTTGGAGATTTCTTCTGCGCTGCGTACCTGACCGCTGACGAGACTTAAGATCAATTGATGGTTGCTTTCTACGAGACCGGGTGAGTCGATCAGATTGCTGCGCCGTATGGCATCGAGCAGCGCTGGAACGGTAATGGCAGTCTGGAGCATCTTAGCGGGATCGGGCCGAACCTCGAATTCGGGTTCCTGTCCTCCTTGAACGATGACAGTGGATACTCCGCTGAGGCGATTCAAGCGAGGCTTGATCTCGTAGGTGGCCATTTCCCAGAGGCGAGTTTGAGAAACGGTATCCGAAGTGAGACTGTACCCGATGATTGGAAAAGCCGCGAACGTCAGCCGATCAGCCACAATCTTGGCAGTAGCCGGCAGCGTGGGCTGGACCCTGGCCAGTGCCGCATTGACCCGCTCCAAGGTTTGGAACATATCCACTTGCCACGAGAAATACAGGTCGACTTCGGCAGATCCGCGGCTGGTGATCGATTTCACCCGCTCCAAGCCGGGGACGATGTTCAGCGCCTCTTCGATAGGACGCGTGACGGTGACGAACATCTGATCGATCGGGGCGACGCCATTGTCAACTCCAATCACGATGCGGGGAAAATCCGTGGAAGGGAAAACGGAGACGGGAATCGAGAACGCCAGGAAAATGCCGACGCCGACCAAGGTAAGGATCAGGAATACGACCGGCTTTGCGTGGCGGGCCGTCCAGTGTTCCTGTGTTTTGGGCGGAACTTCTTTGGGCTCGAGAATCTGTGGCTCGTTACTCATCTTTATAGGCAGCGTCCGAGTCAATTCGCTTGGTGCCACACCGCAGCTTTCCCCTCACCCGGTCCGCCGTCCGGCGGACCACCCTCTCCCCAAGGGAGAGGGGCTGGCGGTGAGGGGAGGGCAGCCTACTCAATTACTAATGCCGTTGTGAATAGCAGTCTTCTCAGCGCGCACTTTGGCGCCGTCTTCCAGACCCAGGCCGCCCACCGTGACGACGCGGTCTCCTGGTACCACACCTTCCAGAATCTGAACCTTGGAGGATCGCTTCGGCGGGAACGACTGTAGCGTTCACGATGGTCTGAGCGAGAATGGAAACATGGACCGCCGTGCCCGGGAGCAAGCGTTCCCGGGGATTGCGCGCCTGGACCCAGATTTCCACCGTTGTGCTGTTCGGATCAACCGCCGGGCTCACCACCGTTACCTTGCCGTCAACTTGTTGCCCTGTGTCGAGCGATGCGATCGTTGCCGGGGCCCCCACTCTCACATAGATTGCCTGCGTGGGGGAGATGTTGATCCGGGCGATCACCTGCGAGATGTCCATCACCGTCAGGAGCGGGACACCGGCTGAGGCCATTTCACCCGCGTACAGAGGCCGGTCCGCCACCACGCCGGCGATCGGGCTGCAGACGCTCGAGTAAGAAAGCTGGGCTTGTGCAGCCTCGTACTTACCCTTGGCGGAGTCCATCTGG
>QHZP01000032.1:8114-10890 GCA_003224715.1 Acidobacteriota bacterium
GCCTGCCGGGCAGCCTCAACATCCTGCTGGGCCTTGGCTAGTTCATCGGGAACCGCCGCCGCCGCGACGTTCCGATAGAGGGCCGCCGCTTGTTCGAACGCTCCTTTGCTATCCGCCAGGGACGCAGCCAGGTCACGGTTCTCGAGCACGGCCAGCAGTTGGCCCTTGCGCACGTGATCCCCACGGTTTACGTAGAAGACGCGGACCGGTGCGCTGATCTTGGGAGTGATGGCGGACTGATCCCGTGCGCGCAGGATGCCGTCGCCCGTTATTCGTCTCTGAATCGATTCCTGACGAACCTCAACCACCTGGACGGGAACGACAGGCTCCGCTTCGTTCTCCTTATTTTTGGAGCAGCCATTCAGCAGCAGAGCCATCCCTAGTGTGACCAGGTCCATTCTTCTCATCGGTTATAACGTTCCCGTCAAAGTCTGGAGATTGGCCAGAGCCAGGCGATACCGAGCCAGGCCATCGTCGTAAGCGTTCCGAGCTTGCGCTAATGTGGTCTGCGCGTCGACCACCTCGAGCGCTGTGGCCTCGCCCCCCTCATAACGCAGAATGGTCAGGCGTAAGCTCTCGGCGGCCAGGTCGACTGAGCTTTGTAATGAATCCAATTGGTTTAGAGCGGCTTGTGCTTCCAGGTAGAAAGACCTGAGATTCGCCTGGAGCTGGCGGCGTGTGAAGTTAAGATCAAACTGGGCTTGGGTCCGTTGCAACTCAGCTTGCCGCACTTTGCTGCGCGTGGCCCACCAGTTCCAGATAGGGATGTTCAAGGTTGCCTGGGCTACCGATCCCAGGTTCTGACGATCGTGAGGGCCACGGAGCGCGAACTCATTGGCATCGATTCCGTAGAAATAGTCCAAGGTGAGAGACGGAATATAGGCGCCACGGGCAGCGGAGACTCCAAGCTGGGTTTGTTGGACCCCTGCCTCGGCGGCGCGAATCTCGGGATTGTTGGCCAGAACCTGCCTCCGGATTTCTTCTAGAGAGGCAAGCAGTCCAGTTGCCTGGAGATCGTCGACGACGTTGAAGTCCTCGGTGGGATCCGCAAAGAGCAGCACACCCAGAGCGACCTTCGTTTTTTCGGTGGTGACCTCAGCATCGACTACATCGCGGCGCCGTTGCTGAAGCTGGAGCTGGGCCTTGATGACATCGGCATGAGCTGCCTCTCCTCCTCGCTCTTGTTTTTGGGTGATTTCGAGAAACCGCTGCGCCTCGTCCACGCTGCGTCTGGCGTTGGTCAGGTGACGGCCTGCGATGACAAGACCGTAGTAGCCTTGCACCACTGTAACAATCAGGCCCCGCGCGGCGATGTCCCGTTTCGCCTGCGCAACCACTTCCGCCGCTATCGTTCGCCGGTATTCCGCTCTTCTCGTCAACGAGAAGAGTTCTTCGTGCACGACCGCTTGACTGTTGTAGATGTGCACGCCGTCATTGGCTACAAAGACACCGGACGGCGTTCCGTTCCCCTGTGTGTAGATGTACTGGTTGAGGTAAGATAAGGTGGGAAGGAGGGCGGCCTTGGCCTGCACACGATCCTCTCGCGCGAGCCCTGCAGCCACTGTGGCCGACTGGAACGCCGGGTTGTAAAGCCTGGCTCGCCGTAATGCCTCCTGCAGATCAATGGTAGGAGGCTTGCCCGCGGAGGCCTCGGAGGGCTGCTGTGGAGAGCCAGATGCAGGTGACTGTGCCCCGTTCGGGCTTGGGGAGGCATTCCTGGCGGCGGCCGGAAAGCGATCGGACTCCTGGACGGGGGCTGCTATCAACTGGCAAGTGGGTATCTGGCCGCCACAAGCAAGCCATGAGTACACCAGAGCGCTACCAAGAAATTCGAGACGCATCGGTTTTTTCTCCCATCTTCCCGAGACGCTGAAGGAATGGAGACATAGCGGCACTCTCTCCCCGCTTGGAACGGCAGGACCCGGACAGTGAACCAGGGAAGCCGTCCTCCTTCAGGACAGGGCCAACTTCTACACTATCAGAAACAAGTACAGCAAACTAACCTGAAAATTTCCTGAAAAAGCTTTGCAAGTTGCGAAGAAACGATACATTGAGTCGAACGGTCCGCTCACCTGGAACCCCTCTCTCTTCATGGAGGTTATCAAAAGGGCAATCCTCTTCCTTCGCCACCGGGGGAGCTGAGCACGTCCCACATCTCGTGCTGGACACAGGGGGGCGTTGGAGTACCGCACGGGTAGCGGCTCTTTGCCCTGTAAGGGCCACAGAAAATAGCCCAGGGCACAGGGAGCGTGTGACAGCGGTCACCCGCGACCGCCGCCCTGGGTTCTGGGCCTCATTCCTAATCTTCCCTCTCCCCCGCGCCCAATGACATGCGGTTTGAAAAGCGGTCCTGACGCGGGGGAGAGGGCTAGGGAGTGGGGCCATCCAGAATCTTGCCAGAGCTACTTCCCTGTGTGCAGCAGGTTGACTTATGGGCCAAAGCTCGGATCGGCAGAGGCAGGGAGGTGATGGGTTTCAATAACCACGTGAATGCTGCTTGGTAAGTAATACGTAAGAGAAATGCACATCCTGGTGATCGATTGAGGCGTTTCTTCTCTCTTACGCCCAAACCTTCAGCCACTACCCTTGCGTTCAACCTACTGAACAAATAGAATGAGTAGGTCTGAGGCAGCTCCCTGCTGGATACCTGGAAAGGATTTCTTGTGATGTCCTGGCTCATCGGCCTTTTAGGGGTCTTCCTTCTCGCCCTTATCCTCTGGGATGCCTTCGAAACCATCGTTCTGCCGCGCCGCGTTACACGCCGCTTCCGTCTGAC
>QHZP01000032.1:10909-12262 GCA_003224715.1 Acidobacteriota bacterium
GCCTTGGCTGCGGATCGCACGCCGGATGCCTCCGGGCAAGCGACAAGAGGACTTCCTCAGCGTCTTCGGACCCCTTTCGGTGTTACTGCTTTTCGTGGTGTGGGCGGTAGGGCTGATTCTCGGCTTCGCCATGCTGCAATGGGCGGCTGGCAGGATGATCGCGGGGCCATGGAGCATTCACTCTTTTCGAACCCAACTGTACCTGAGCGGTACCACTTTTTTCACACTCGGACTTGGTGACGTCACGCCGCAAACACCGCTCGCCCGGTTGGTGACGGTTGTGGAGGCCGGAACCGGCTTCGGCTTCTTGGCCATCGTCATCGCCTACTTGCCCGTGCTCTACGGAGCGTTCTCCCGGCGCGAGGTCAATATTTCCCTGCTGGATGCACGAGCAGGCTCACCGCCCACGGCAGCGGAACTGCTAAGGCGACACACGCGGCAACAGAATCTTGAAGCGCTGGAAGAATACCTGCGCGCCTGGGAGACTTGGGCTGCGGAGTTGATGGAGAGTCATCTCTCTTATCCCGTTCTTTGCTACTTTCGTTCGCAACACAATAACCAGTCTTGGGTAGCGGCCCTGGCCACGATCCTGGACGCCTGCGCTCTACTCATCGCCCACACGGAGGGAGCACTCCGGTGGCAAGCCGAGTTGACCTTTGCGATGGCGCGGCATGCTCTGGTGGATCTGGCTCAGGTTCTGGCTGTTCCACCCCAGTCAGCATCGGTTGACCGCTTTGACGCTGTGGTCCTCATCGAGTTGCGCGACATCTTAGGCGCCGCCGGCGCACCGCTGTGCAAGGCACGTGCAGCCGAGGAAACGCTCAAGCAACTGCGACAGATGTATGAACCATTCTTGTTCGGCTTTTCGGAGCAATTGCTGATGCCTCTTCCGGTCTGGGGCGGGGGCACGGCCTTCGTCGATAACTGGAGGACCAGCGCCTGGGGAAGAGTTTTGACCGCGGCGAGCTTCGTGCCTGTTTCGAAAGTCGAAGACGACGAGCACGCTTGAATCCAGCAGGGGCGCCATGTTTAATGAAAACAAAGAATAGCAGCCAAGCACCCGCGTCGGGATCGCAAGTGGCCCGCTCCCCCACTGATGGTTCAAGCGCCTGAGGAGCCAGGTGCCGCCGATCTCTCAAAAGCGCGGGCGTTGATGTTGGAGACGGCGTGTTTACTCATCGTCATTGACAACCAGAATGGACTGCGCGGCGGCTACGGCATCCAGAACCTCTCGGACCTTTCGAGCCAGCGTACCCGGTGTGAAGGGTTTCTGGATAAAGGCCAACCCGGGCTCCAAGATGCCATGATGAACTATGGCATCGTCGGTATAGCCTGACATGTAAAGAACCTTCA
>QHZP01000770.1 GCA_003224715.1 Acidobacteriota bacterium
CACCTGGGCATGCGCTTTGCGGATCTCGACGCGATCATGAGCATCGCTCAAAAGCACAAGTTGAAAGTCGTGGAAGATTGCGCGCATGTACATGGAGGCATGTGGCGCGGCAAAGGGGCCGGTTCAATCGGCGACCTGGGCGCTTTCAGTTTTCAAACCAGCAAGCTGATGACCTGCGGCGAGGGCGGTGTGGTCATCACCAACAACCTGGAATACTTCGAGCGCGTTCAATCGTACATCAACGCAGGGCGCGCGAGCGTGACCGACAACTTCCACCATCGGATGATCGGCTTCAACTATCGCCTGGGTGAATTCCAGGCGGCAATCCTGGGGCCGCAACTCGACCGCCTGCCCCAGCAGGCCGAGATCCGCCAGGCAAACATCGAATACTTTGAGTCGCGCCTACGGAACACGCGCGGCCTGGGATTGCTCAGGCCCGAGCCACGCATTACGCGGACAGCGCCTTACTCCTATGTGCTGAAATATTTCGCCGAGCAGGCGAACGACATCCCACGAGCCGCATTGGTGGCGGCGTTGCAATTGGAGGGCATTCCCTGCGATGGACTCTTCTACGAGCCGGTTTACAAGAGCTCGCTGTTCCCGATAAATCCTGCCGAGTATCCGGCGCTGAGCTGGGGCCGGCCGGTACCGCTTGATCTAAGGAATACGTGCCGCTGCCCGGCCGCCGAGCGCGCAGCCTATCATGAGGCCGTCTGGTTCCCGCACTATCTCTTCTTGGCCGACAAAAGGGATATCGACACGATTGCCGATGCGATTTTCAAAGCCCTCGAGAACAGCGAGGAACTCCGCGTACTCGAGCATCCGGCTATCCGCGCTCAGGGACTCAGCCGTGCCGACCGGGAGAGCTGAAATGAGACGAGTGGGTTACGCGGTGGTCGGACTGGGCGCTATCTCTCAACAGGCCGTCTTGCCGGCCTTTGCGCACAGCAACAACGCGCGCCTGGTCGGGGTGGTCAGCGGCGATAAGAACAAAGCCAAGCGATTGGCCAGGCAATTCAGGGCCAAAGCTTATTACAGTTACGACGAATATGCCCAGTGTCTGAAGAATCCGGAGGTCGAGGCGGTTTATATTGCTACGCCCCCGGGCGAGCACGAGAAATACACCGTCCTGGCTGCCCGCGCCAACAAACACGTCCTCTGTGAAAAGCCTTTGGCTGCCACGGTGGACGAGTGCGCCCGCATGGTCCGTGCCTGCCGGGACAACGCGGTTCTATCGATGACCGCCTATCGGAAATACTTTGAACCGGGCAGCGTGGCTTTGAAGAGGATCATTGCGACGGGTGAACTGGGCCGCATCGATATCATCCACGCCGCCTTCACGGAATTTCGCCCCGATGGAGACAGTTCGCCCGC
>QHZP01000067.1:0-12099 GCA_003224715.1 Acidobacteriota bacterium
TCCGGGACGGGAAGGACCCACGCCCGGAAGGCTGAGGCCTTCTGCCCCTCCCAAGAGGGGATTTTTAGGAGAGTCGTCCATGTCGCCTTGGCCGGACTTCTTCCCCCCTTTATTAACTTATTAAGGGGATTTCGTAGAGGCGATTGATGCCGCTTTCGGTGGGACGGACCACCCCGGCAGCCTGACAACCGCCTGGACTCAAGGCAAATTTGAAATAGAAATCCTCTTATGTGGAATGAAGAAGCCCCGTTGGCGATCGTTGCTGATGATCTGACGGGTGCCTGTGACACCGCCTGCCAATTCTGTCGGTATGGCTTACCGGCAACCGTCGCCCATTTTTCCCAATTAAATTGGGACAGCTCGGTACGGGTTCTCGCCGTCAACACCGACTCGCGCAAGCAAAGTACCAGCAAAGCGCATGAGCGGATTGCTATCGTCTCCAAACAGTTAATCGAGAGGGGCCGCCAACCCTTTTACAAGAAGATTGACTCCACCTTGAAAGGAAACTGGTGCTCCGAGCTATCCGCGCTGGTCAAGACCTGTCTCCCAGACATTGTCCTGATTGCCCCGGCTTTTCCAAGCTGGGGAAGAACCACTGAGAATGGGATCCAGCGGCTTAATGGTCATCCCGTTTCTCAACGGCGAGGCCATCAGGAAGGGAAGAATGATTCGAGTAACTCCGCCAATCTCGTGAAGGTCCTTCAGCAGTACCCGGGTTGGAGAGTTCAGTTGATCAAACGAGCTGCGTATCGCAAAGGGCCCAAATGGATTGAGCAGCAGATTTTGTCTTACCGGTCCAAAGGGTGTCAATTCCTGGTGCTTGATGCCATAAACGATGAAGATTTGAAGAATATCTGCTTGGGTGGCTGCCGTCTTGACCGGAAAGTGTTGTGGGTAGGATCGGCGGGATTAGCGCGATTTCTTCCGCTGGGTTGGGGATACCGACCTACAAGACCGTTTCCAGCAGAAGAGGCCCTCGGTCCAGGGAAACCGGTCTTGCTCGTCATTGGAAGTCTCAACCCTTCCAATGTGGAGCAGTTGGAGCGCCTCGCCACAGGGAGAACCCTGACTATTTTGAACTTGGAAGAGGAGGATGCTGAGGCAGGTTCCCCCATCCGAGCAAAGTTGAGCCGAGCGAAGCAAGCCTTACAGCAAGGACTCGATGTCGCTCTCAATATTTGCCCCAGGAAACCGGTTCTCTCCAGACGACACCTGCAGGGTCTGCATGACACGCTGCAGTTTCTTACCACAAAATTAATTGATTCGAAACAAATGGGAGGGCTTATCATTGTCGGTGGAGATACCGCCATGAAGGTGTACGAGAAGGTAGGTGCCGCCGGAATCAGAATGATGGGTGAGGTACAGCCTGGAATTCCCTATGGCCAATGGGTTGGAGGCCTGCTGGACAAACAGGCCGTGGTCACCAAGGCGGGTGGGTTTGGGCAACCCGACACTTTGAACAGGGCAACGGAATTCTTAAGAAGATTTTCAAACGAAAGCTCACATACTGAAGAAAGGTTATGAATCAAGAGAAGCCCAAGATCGGGATTACCCTGGGGGATGTTGCCGGGATTGGTCCCGAAGTCGCCCTGAAAGCCTTGCTCGAGCCATCGATTGAAGAACGCTGCACGCCGGTGCTGATTGGTGACTTCTCTACCGTGAAATATTACGCAGATCGACTGATGCCAGAGCGTAGCATCCGAGTACTGCAAGATCCCCTGCAGGCCACTTCGAATCCAGCGGCTGTGCAGGTCGTCGATTTAAAGAACATCGATTTCGCCCATGTCAAGTTAGGGAAGGCTTTGGAGTATATACGGGCCGCAGTGGATTTTTGCCTAAAGAAAAAAATAGACGCTGTTGTGACTGGCCCCATTCACAAGGAGGCCGCACAAATGGCGGGAATCAACGCCCCAGGGCACACAGAATATCTAGCGGCTCTATGCAAGGTTCAGGAGGTACGGATGCTGCTGGTGGTCAACCATCTCAGAGCGATGCATGTCAGTACACACCTAAGCTTACGTCGCGCCCTGGATGCCGTGAAGAAGGCACGCATACTGGATACGATTCACTATGCCGTAAAGGCTTTAAAACAGCTCCAGGTCCAAAATGGCAGGATTGCCGTGGCGGGCCTCAATCCTCATGCCAGTGAAGGCGGCCTGTTCGGCAGCGAAGAAACGGAGGAAATCGCCCCAGCCGTTCGTCAAGCTCAGAGTGAAGGTCTCAATGTCACGGGTCCTGTTTCGCCCGACACCGTATTTCATCGGATGAACCACGGTGAGTTCGATCTCGTGATCGCCCTCTATCATGACCAGGGGCACATTCCTTTAAAGCTGTTGGGTTTTGACAGCGGGGTCAATGTCACCATCGGTTTGCCTATCATTCGCACTTCAGTGGACCATGGTACGGCGTTTGACATAGCTGGAAAACTCCTAGCCAATCCAGAAAGCATGGTTAAGGCCATCCAGCTTGCCTGCCTGATGGCTGAGAAATCATAAGGCGTGTTTCGTGTTCGTGAGCGCTCTCTAGTACGTATGACGTGTCACGCATCACGTATCCCGCATCGCTTTTTTCAACACTTCCCTATTGACCAGACAGGTGGGAATTTCGCCTCGGAGGACTTGAGCGACCTTGCGTGCTGCTTTGGCGGGGACTTCCTGGTAGGCCTCTTGACTGTAAGACGCGTAGTGGGGAGTGAAAACGACATTATCCAGATCGAGCAACGGATCCTGGGGATCTGGCGGCTCTTTCTCTAGCACATCCAATCCAGCTCCCGCGATCCAGCCTTCCTTCAGAGCCACATAGAGCGCTTTTTGATCGACGACGGGACCGCGAGCCGTATTAACCAAAAATGCGGTGGGCTTCATCATCCGGAGTTGGGGATGGCTGATCATGTGACGAGTCTCCGCCGTCAGGGGAGTATGTAGCGAAACGACGTCCGAACGTTTTAGCAGGTCTTCCAGCGTGACCAATTCAACGGGAAGATTCCCCACATTTTCCATCGTAAAGTAAGGATCATAAGCCAGAATCCTAAATCCAAAGGCAATGGCCTTTTTGGCTACAGCCTGAGCAATGCGGCCTAAAGCAACCAGACCCAGAATCTGGCCGCGCAGTTTGTAAATAGGATAAGCGCGGCCCCGATCATAGATCCTTTGTTTTACGAGTTCGTGCATAGCCACCACCTTTCGGGTGACTGCCAGAATCAAGCTCAGTGCGGTATCTGAAACCTCATCGTAACAAAAGTCAGGGACATTGGTGACGTAAACGCCGTGGTCGGTGGCTGCCTGCAAATCGATGGAATCAACGCCGATACCGTAGCGGGCAATAACTTTCATTTTGCTCCAGGACTCCATAATGTGCCGCGTCATAGGAGTCAGGGAAGCCAGGATGGCATCTGCGTCTCTAGTCTGAAGAATGACCTCTTCTTCTCCCTTGCATTGAACTGAAACAAGATCAGCGCCCACCTCGGCCAGGATTTCTCTTTCGACCGAGGGGGGAAATCGATGTGCATCTACTGAAACCACCTTAAACAACTCTTGACCTCCAGTTCAAAGCAAATTGGTCAGGTTTCCATGTTCTGTGAATGACAGCTCACCCAGGTCTTCCAAGATTTTCAGGTTTTCTTTACTCTCGATTTCTCCTAGCAGAGCCTCAGAAGCGATGAATTGATCAAGTTTGAGGGTGTTCTTGACCCAAACCATCCGGCAGGCTTGAGCGTTGCTGGCGCCGCTGGTCAAAATGGCAGTTTCCAGAGCTTCTCGGTCGGTATCAAAAGTAACCGGAATGCGGGCAGCCTCGACGTTGGTGCTGGTAATGGCATTAATGTAGGTTGGCTTGTAGTCTATCTTTTCCACTAGCCTCCGGGTTACCAGATCCGCCAATCCCACACCGACCGCATTTCCGTGGGTTTCCTCAGAAAGATCGCGAACGAAAATTCGAGTGAAGCTGGGTTTTAGCGGGCTGCGCTCTCTTTGGCTGACCGTTCTTCCGATAACGTTGGTATCCATTCCAGCGCCGCTGATGTTCTTTCCCATCTCGTCAACCACCAGGACGTCGCCTTGGTCAAAAGGAATACGCGCCAAAGAGGACTTGGCAATCTGGAGGAGCCGTTTCTCACTTGTTTCAATTTCTGCCGGAAGAATCCCCTCTATAAGGGCGGTTTGCTCATAGGCGTTTTCAACCACGCCCAGCCCAAAGAGGATCTTGCACTTCTGCTTTACCACCGCGGCCACATTCGTGATGACCGAATAATAGCCATACTTTATATTGGCGCGATGGTAGTGCATGGCTCCTGTGTGTTTTCCTAACCCGATGGCCATCATCTTGGTTAAGCCGCTTTCAATATCGCCGTCAAAATCAGTATGGGGCTTGATGCGATTAACCACGGCGATATGGTGCCAAAAGCGCATTATTATCGACAAAAACTGGGATACCTTGTCGGGTCTCCCCCACCAGGGTTGTTTCCATGGTGGCCTTAATGGGGACACCCATGGAGCTCTCAGTAATGCCATAGTACTCCAACACGGCGCGCTGGCCTTCTCCGGTTGCCCCACCATGGCTGCCCATCGCGGGAATGACATAGGGGTGAGCCCCCCTCCTTTGCAACTCCTGCACCACACTTTTGATGATCAGCGCGATGTTCGCCACTCCCCGGCTACCCGCCGTTACGGCCACCGTATCGCCGGATTTGATTCGGCTTTCTATGCCGAGCCTGGTCATTTCTTCGGCGACCTGGCCCGGAATATTGGTGATATGAGCAGTATCAAAGCTTTGCCGGACTTTGAGCACTCTTGGAAAGCGCATGGGATACCTCGTTTCGAAATTCGAGCCTTACTATAACACGAATCCTTGAACCAATAGGGAAGTGCTAACCGGATTACTTATTTGAGGTGAGAAAGGATATCGCGCCGAACGGCCGTCCCTTAAAGGTCGAATCTACGGGGTCGGGCGGTCCTCTGGCAAATGATCCATCAAATCGACAAAAGCCTTACGTTCGTCGGGATCCAGCTTTTGCCAAAAAGGCATGTTGGAAAGAGCTCTTTCTCTTTGTTCGGGAGGCAGGTGCTGCAGTCGCCTAAATCGTTGTGACAGCCTTTGTCTCCGCTCAGGCGGGAGATTCTCCCAACGCTGATAAAATCTGCGCACTCGCTGGCGTTGTTCAGGAGTCAATTGCTCGAAGAATTCCTGACGACGTCTCAAGGTCTCCCTTTGTTCCTGCGGTAGACTTTCGAATTCCTTCTGGCGCTTGCGCAGCCTTTCCTGTTCCTCGGGTGGAAGCTGTTTAAAGCGGTCATATTTTTCCCTAAGCTTTTTCTTCTCCTCTGGGCTTAGTTTCCGGGCTCTTCGTGCAGGGACTCTGGGCTTACCTTTGCCATTTCCGGCTTGAGCGAAAATCTCTCCCAGACTAGTTAGAGTTATCAGCAAGCAAGTGAACAAGAATATCAAAGCCGTTCTGCCTTTGATGCGTTTCACCATTTAGTTTGCTTTCGCCCTTGGTCGAGTTCTGGCTTGCTGGTCCGCAAAGTCAAACTTCCTTAAGAAATCATAGTTTTGAAGGAGTTCATAATTCTCTACCACCGCCAGGTCTCCCTCTGGAATTGCCTCTTCGTCATTGGAAGTAGACTCAAGATCGGTGCCCGCGTCAGGAGTAAGCGAGGGCTCCATGACCAAAGAAGGGATCGTCTGGGCACTTGATTTTTCGCCATAACCCAGGTACTTCTCCTGAACTTTAAGGACTTCTTCCATCGAATTCAGTTTCTGGGCCTGATGATGACGAAAACCGACCCAAGCACTCACGGTAGTAATCAAAAGCAGCACAAAGCTCAAGGCATAGCGGTCCTTGAGCCAAAACATTACAGCTCCCAGCCACCTGGGCTGCTTTTCCAGCCCATCGAGTCTGGCGTTAAGTTTCTGGTCGAAGTATGGAGAAGGCTCAATTTCGCCTAATCGATCTAATTCGATATCCACTTGTTTGAAACGTTCAAACTTTTCAGCACAAGATGGACAAGCTTTGAGATGATGGGACGTCTCCAACCTTAAATCCACAGACAGGTGGTTGTGTTGATAACCCCAAAAATTTTCTTGAACTCTTTGGCAATTCATAATGACACCTCTGGAAAGAGACGGCTTAAGGCCGCATTTTGGCAGACTGGCTCGGGGCGCTCAGCTCGCTGGACTCCACGACTGCAATCAATTTCTCTCGCAACGTACTGTACGCACGAAAAATGAGCGACTTCACCGCGGCTTCTGAACATTTCAAAACTTCCGCAGTTTCTTTGAGTGAAAGTTCCTGGTACTTTGTCAAGATCAAAGCCAGGCGCTGATTTTCAGGGAGGCCGGCTACCGCTTTGCGAATTTGATCCACTCGCTCCTGTTCAATCAGTTCATCTTCAATCAAACCTCGGGGATCGCGAATCTCATTACGGGTGTGATTGCTGCCTTCCTCTAAATCATCTTCGAGGGAACAGGACAATTGTGGTATGCGATCGCGCAGGTGGTTGAGCGCTGCATTGGTTGCAATCCGATATAACCAAGTACAAAGACTCGCCTTAGGCTCGTATTTTGGGGCAGACTGAAATACCTTGAGAAAGACGTCGTGAGTCAGGTCTTCAGATTCCGCCAGATTTGCAGTAAAACGATAGATAAAATTCATCAGTGGCTTGCGATACCGCTGTACCAACACACTAAAGGCATCACGATCCCCATGCTTCACCTTCAACATCAGTTCGACGTCCGGTGCATGTCCTGCCATGGCCTCAAACCTTTCAAACACCTGAAGATGAAAAAAGTCGCGGAAGAAATGATCGTTTTCATTCTTTCTATCGGTAAATTGGTGGCGAGGTTAAGCTCAGATTCAATGCTGAAGCACGGGGCTAATGAAAATTCAGCGCATTGTTTTGTAAGGTTACTTAGGGCTCATTCATCATGCATCATAGCTATGATTTCTCTCGCCCAGGCCTGAGCGGTTTCCTCGTTCCTGGCTTCGACAACAATTCGCATGATAGGTTCGGTGTTGGAGGAGCGGATATGAGCCCACGAGTCAGGGCGTAGGATCTTGAGACCGTCGGTTAAATCTAGTTTTTCACGGAAATAAATTTCCTTCAATGAGTTCAGGAACGATCTCACACGGAAGGAAGGGCAGGGGAGGGTATGCTTAACAAAATAATAGCGGGGCAGTTCCTCCACCAGGGTCGAGAGCGGGCTTGCCGTCAGTGCCATGTAGTGCAAGACGAGGGTGATTCCCACCATACTATCTCGGGCGAAGTTAATCCTCGGGAAAATGACTCCGCCGTTGCCCTCCCCCCCGATAAGAGCCTTCTCCTTTTTCATGGTTTCTGTCACGTTGACCTCGCCAATCCTGGTCCGGATCACCCGGCAATTAAAGACCTGAGCGATATCATCAATAGCCTGAGTGGTGGAGAGATTGGTTACTACGGTGCCTTGCTCCTGCCTTAACAGGAATTTCACGGCTAAAGCCAAAGTGTTGTCTTCCCCAATGGGGGTGCCTTTTTCAGAAACGATGGCCAGCCGATCAGCGTCGGCGTCTTGGGCAAATCCGACGTCAGCCCCACTCTCCTTGACCAGTTGACAGAGATCGGTCAAATTTTGCGGCACTGGCTCAGGCGGATGAGGGAAAATTCCATCCGGAGTGGTATTAATCGAGACCACATCGCATCCCAACGCCTGAAGTAATTCAGGAGTCATCAACGAACCTGCACCGTTACAGCAATCGATGGCTACTTTTAATCTGCGACCCTTCCACAGCACCGGTCCATAATGCTTGAGAATCTGCTCAAGATGAGACGGAATCCCCTGAGAGTTTTTCTTCACCGCTTTGATCTCATGGTTTCGTGCCTTCCTGTAATCTCCTTGATGGTAGATACTGAGGAGCTCTTCAGCCTGGTAAGAGTTCAAGAAGCAGCCGTCACTACGAATCAACTTCAAGGCATTCCATTCCACCGGATTGTGACTCGCGGTAATGGCAATGCCTCCACGGGCCCCCAGTTTGCGGACCATGAGTTGGATGGTGGGGACTGGACAGATATCTAAATCCACAACCGGGCAGCCAGTAGCCAGCAGCCCGGCGAACACCGCATGTTTAACCATCTCTCCCGAAGTCCGTGTATCCCGGCCAACCACAATTTTCCCGGAGTTGAGGTAGGTTCCGAAACTTTCCGCAAACCGGGTTAGCAGCGTGGGTGACAGCGAATCTCCAATCACACCGCGAACCCCCGAAATGCTGATCTTGAGAGTACGTATCGGTTTCATTGGTCATTCAGGTGCGCGTCTTCCAGCCTCAGCGTTGACTGAGCCCAATCCGCCAGGGCCTCAGCTCGAGCAGCCTCCCTGGCCTCAGCAATAACGCGAATCATCGATTCCGTATTGGAATCTCGAATGTGTACCCATCCGTCTGGCCACGAGAGCTTGATGCCATCCGACAAATCTACTGTCGATCCTTTAGCGTCAAATTCAATAGAACTTCTTAACTCCTGGATGCTCGCGTAAATCGCACTCGGAGAAGAAGCGAGATTCCGCTTGATCATAAAGAAGCCAGGAATGCGGTCGACGAGCTCTGACACCTTATTCTGATGCAAGGCCAGGAATTCTAAAATGCTTCCGATAGCAGCGAAGCTGTCGTGGGTGAATTGAGTTTTGGGTAGGATCACTCCTCCGCTGCCCTCCCCCCCGAGCACGGCTCCCACTTCCTTTACCATCTCTGCCACGTAGGCCTGACCAATCGGTGTTCGTATGACGCCTCCACCATGGCGGAGGGCAATTTCGTCAATAGCCTGAGTCGTTGACAGGTTGGTTACCACGACCCCGGGCTGCTTAGACAATTCAATTTCTGTGACAATGGCCAATGTCCATTCCTCAGAGAGGGGAGTTCCTTGTTCCGTGACAATTCCCAAACGTTCCCCGTCCGCATCATGGGCAAAGCCGATGTCGGCTCGGCTGGCTTTTACCAAGGCTCTTAACTGTTGCATATTGGATGGCGTTGGATTGGGGTCGTGTGGAAATCGTTCCTGAACCGAATCATTAATAGAAACGACGTTACAGCCGAGTTCTTCCAGAAAGCGTGGGGTCATCTCCGAACAAGCTCCGTTACAACAATCCACCGCTACCCGAAACCTTCTCTTCCGAATTGCCTCCCACTCGAAATTCTGCCTTAACTTGGAGAGATGATGTTCAATCGCATCGTTTCTTTCTCTCAGTTTAAAGAGCCTGTTCCAGGGCACCTTGTTGAACTCACCCTGATGATAGACGTCCAGGAGTTCACTAGCTTGTAAGGCATTCAAGTAAATGCCATCTTCCCTAACAAATTTCAGGGCATTCCACTCTTCTGGATTATGGCCGCCACTTATCGCAATCCCTCCCCTGGCATTTAGATTCGTGAGGAGAAGCTGCATGCTAGGGGTAGGGCAAATCCCCAGGTCGACGACCTCACAACCGGTTGAAATTAGCCCAGAGATCACGGCAGATCGAACCATGGCGCCGGAGGGGCGGGTGTCCCGGCAAATTAAAATCTTCCCGGATTCTAGGTAGGTCCCGAAAGCCTGCGCAAAATTTACAACCAACTCCGGAGTGAAAGTAGCCCCTACGATACCGCGGACACCTGAAATGCTTATTTTTAGAAGATTCATTGTGGACGGTTGAGACTCAGACGGCGTTGCAACAATTGTCCTAACTTTCCAACTCCTGGGGACCGACAATTCCCGCGCCGTCGGAAGTATGGCACACGTAAATCTCAGCGGCGATTCCGGTTTCTCGCTGGTACCTTTCCTCCACTTGCCTGACAAAAAGGTTGACTGATTCGTTGCGGATCAAATTGACGGTACAACCGCCAAAACCCGCGCCGGTCATGCGGGAACCCAGGACGCCGGCCTGCTGGAGAGCTATTTCGACCATCACGTTCAATTCCTTGCAGCTCACTTCATAATCCCGCCTGAGGCTCTCGTGAGAAGCGTTCACCAATTGTCCAAACCCCTCTAGATCGCCAGCTCGTAAGGATCGCACCGATTCCAAAACACGTTCATTTTCAGAGATCACGTGACGACAACGTTTTTGAAGGAGTGGGGCCATCTTGGAAGAAAATCTTTCCAAGTCGGATGAATGGACATCTCGCAAAGCTGAAACACCTTCGATCCGCTCTTTAAAAAAGTGAACTCCTTGATTACATTCGTAACGACGCTTGTTGTATTCGGAGCCAGCCAGTTCTCGTTTGACGCCGGTGTTGCAAACCACAATCTTCACTGAATCGGGCAATGGGATCTGCTCCTCAGTCAAATTACGGCAATCCAGGAAGAGGGCATGCTGGCGCCGGCCTCTAGCCGAGATAAACTGGTCCATGATGCCACATTGAACGCCTACAAACTCATTTTCGACCTCCCGGCAGAGCCCAATCAAATCGAGAGATTCCGGCATTTGAGGGCGTGAGAAGGCTCCAGACGGGCTAACCTCGACCCCCCCTTCTTTCTTGCCAGCCATCAAAAACGCCCAGGCGCTGGCCAGCTCAAAAGCGGCTGAAGAACTTAATCCCGCTCCTATGGGAAGATCACTGGCAATTAAGATATCCAGACCACTGAATCGATAACCCTGTTTCTGCAGGAGGTCGGCAACCCCTCGCGGATAATTCGACCAGGGGTTCAAATTGTCCCGGACGATTGATTCCAGACTAAACTCATTTAGAGAATTGTAATTCCAGGAATAGAGAGCGACTTTGCGATCGTTACGCGGTGAGGCGGCAATCACGACTCGCTTATCAATCGCTATGGGAAGAACAAATCCTTCGTTGTAATCGGTGTGCTCGCCAATGAGATTAACTCGACCCGGCGCTTGAACCATATACAAGGCTTCGCGACCGAAACGCTGGCGAAATGATTCCTTAACAGATTTTATGGGAATCCCCGTATTCATAAGAAGCAAGCCATCACGTGTATTATAGGGATTATTCTAATGGAATGGTATACTCGCGCCAACTGAAGGCTGGCGCACAAAACCTCTGTCGGTGAGCCAATCCTCACGGTGCGGATCAGAATTTGTTGAGAAACGCACAACTCGTTCTTATAAAAAAGGCAGCAAGACAGTTGAATTGCATCGGTTGGACTCAGTTCCTTTGACAATCTCAACGGAGGCTATATGCTCAAACATCTAACTCCAACTTTGGTGGTCCTAAATTCCTTGTTCCCATGGGTTGCCCTTTCGCCTCTGGCACTATTTAGCTTTGCCCAAGCAAGACCCAAAGCCACAGATCGGGTCCTTAAGATCGGAGAAGCAAATGAAGTGGGGATGTCTACCGATCGACTGGAGCGAGCTGCCGGGATCCTGGAAGAAGAAACAAGAAGTGGACGCGTGCTTGCAGCCTCCATTCTGGTGGCCCGTCAGGGCCTTATAGTTTTACATCGAGGCACCGGGAAGCTCTCTCCGGAGCCCACTAGCCCGTCTGCCAAGCCTGATACCATTTACTTTTTGGCATCCATCACCAAACCAGTTACAGCCACTGCGTTGATGCTCTTGGTAGAACGAGGGATGGTTTGCCTTTCCGATCCGGTACAAAAATATCTGCCCGAGTTTAAGGGATATGAGAAGGAAAAGGTCCGTGTCCAAGATTTGCTAAGTCATGTTTCTGGAATGCCCGACATGCTGCCCGAGAATGTTCGATTGCGGCGCGCTCATGCCTCACTGAGTGAATTCGTAAAACATGCGATGACAACGCCGCTTCTCTACACACCAGGAACTTCTTTTGGTTACCAGAGCATGGGAATACTGTTGGCCGCTGAGATCGTGGAACGGCTGACCAAAATGCCATTGAGGGAGTTTGAGAAAAAAGAACTCTTCGAACCCTTAGGAATGAGAGACAGTGCCTTAGGTCTGATGGGCCGAGCCGTTGAAGAGACCGCCCGGTGCCAGGGAAGTCCCACCTATGCAGAAAGCGAGGAAGACGACAGACGTTTTGGGCCTAACAGTCGCTACTGGCGAGACATGGGTCATCCTTGGGGGGGAATGCATAGCACCACTTTTGATTTGGGCGCCTTTCTGCAAATGTTTCTTAATGGCGGCATTTATAACGGGAAACGAATTCTCAGCGCACCGAGCGTAAAGGCG
>QHZP01000067.1:12144-13354 GCA_003224715.1 Acidobacteriota bacterium
TGAAACAATCCAGAATTTGGAATTTCTTCGGAGATTTAGCATCCGTCCCCACTTTCGGACATGTGGGTGCAACAGGCACAGTGGCCTGGGCCGACCCGGAGCGGGATCTGCTCTGTGTGATTCTCACGACGCGTCCTGCCAGCGAGGATGAGGGATTTCTACTGCGACGGGTCTCAAACGTCGTTCAGGCGGCAGTTGAGCAGTGAAATGAAAAAGGAAGCCGTTTGATAGCCAAATGTAAGATCGCTGGAGGAGAGATCGTTGTTGGATCGTTTTTGGAACTCGATGATGTTGTGCTTTCCAAAGGCGCTGTGATCCATCTCCCCAATATTAATCCGGGAACATTTTTCTGAATAGATCAAATGTCATTAGCCTTCCAGCTTCACGGCCCACTAATATTATCGAAGGTGGAGGTATTCAAGAGCGTGTTGTTGTGGGCAGTGACGGCCAGGCCTATATAAACGGTAGCCGTCATGGGGAGGGTGTCACTTCCCACCAGCACCCAGTTGATGCCGTCACTGGAGCGATAGCCGCTAAAAGTGTTGCCGGTGCGGACCAGCTTGACCCAGTAGGGAGCGGCGCCAGCCGTCAAGGCAGAGCGGGTGGTAGTTCCAGCCGTGCTGAGGCGGCGCATGAAGGCCAGCCCATTGGCTGAGGTGAGGGTCATCATGGCATGGCGGGAATTGGCTGTCAGGGTCTCGCGGATCATCACGCCGACCTTGGCCCAGGCATCGGTATTCTGCAAACTGGCCACGCGGGCCACGATCTGTCCATCGCCGGTGAGGGGTTGGTAGACATAATGAAATGCGTCGGCGGTATTCCAGATGTCTGCCCCGGAGCCTGAGACGGTGAAGGTGCCTCCCGCAGAGCTGGCGCTGCCGGCCGCCCCCACGGCCCCAAGGTCCAGGTCTGCCCAGGGCGGGGGCAAGGAACCACCGCCGGCATTTACGGTAACATTGACCGGGCTGGAGGAGGTAGGGATCCCTTTGTCATCGGTGGCTTTGGCGGTCAGAGTATAGCTTCCGGCCGCCACACTGTTCCAGGCGAAGCTATAAGGAAAACTGTTGTCGCTACCTAGCAGGGTAGTTCCCTGGTAGAAGTCGACTTGACTGATGCTGCCATCCGTGTCGGAAGCATCGGCGGTGATGGTGATATCGGCCGGTGCGGTGAAAGCCGCCCCGTTGCTGGGACCAGTGATACTGACGGTGGG
>QHZP01000767.1 GCA_003224715.1 Acidobacteriota bacterium
CTGTTCCGAAAACAGGTGTCAACCACCTTGAGGCCAAGGGGGCCAAGGGTAGGGTTGCTTCAAAGTTTCATTGACTGGTCAAAGAGCATTATGTTGTCGGGCGATGAGCTTCCGGCGTCGTCGGTGCCGGGATGGCCGCACCAGGCTGACCTCGGTGTAGCCAACTCAGAAATGAATCTTGCCTCTTTCAATAACCACTTATCAGGCACGGATTCGCTCTTTGAACTCTCCTGGGTGGGAGGCTTTGGCTGGAGGGAGCGATTCGCCAGGATGAGGAACAACTTTCCAGAATTGTGGGAGGTACAGATCCCATTGGCCCAGGACATCTCTGGCTCGAGCACTCCCGGTCAAGGCTTGATGCCGGAGAATCAGGGACTGCAAGGTACGAATATCCTCTACGTCCGATATCCGCTCCAGGCCGACGAGCTGTGGGTTATAGAGCTTCTCCAAGTCGTTGCTTTCGTCCAATACAAAAGCCACGCCACCCGTCATGCCGGCGCCAAAGTTGCGACCTGTCTTTCCCAGAACCACCACGGTCCCGCCTGTCATGTATTCGCAGCCATGGTCTCCCACACCCTCAACTACGGCCTGGCCTCCACTGTTGCGCACGCAGAAGCGCTCGCCTGCTTGGCCGGCAGCAAAGAGGCTGCCACCGGTCGCTCCGTACATGACCGTGTTACCAATGATCGTATTGAGATGACAGATGAATCTGGCTCTCTCTGAAGGTCTCACGACGATCTCGCCGCCGGCCATGCTCTTCCCGACATAGTCATTGGCTTCACCGGTCAGAACCAAGCGCATTCCTTGAATACAGAAGGCCCCAAAGCTTTGCCCGGCACTGCCGGTAAAATGGCATTCTATCGTGCCGTCGGGCAAACCCTCGTCACCGTAACGGAAGGCGATTTCTCCAGCCAGTTTGGCCCCGATAGCTCGATGGGTGTTCCTTACTTTGTAATGAAGAACAATCTCTCCCTTGCCGGCAATCGCATCGATGGCATCCTGCAAAATGGTGTCGTCCAACGGCGCCTCGGGCCGATCGTTTCGCGACTTGGTATGTTTGAGAGGCTTGGTGCCCGTGGGGTCGGCTTGGGCCAGGACTCTACTCAGGTTGACACTGACGATCTTGGGTGATGCTTCCAGTAGTTTTTGCTGCAGTAGATCTGTACGGCCAATGATGTCGTCCAGTTTACGATGCCCCAGGCTGGCCAGGATCTCGCGGACTTGCTGGGCCACATAGGTAAAGAAATTGACCACATGATCAGGACTGCCGGGAAACCGGGCGCGCAAGTCTTCCCGCTGGGTGGCCACACCGACGGGGCAAGTGTTTAAATGGCACTGCCGGGCCATCACGCAACCCGCCGCAACCACTGCGGCAGATCCAAACCCGAATTCTTCGGCGCCCAGCATGGCCGCAACGACCACATCGCGACCGGTTTTCATCCCGCCATCGGTCTGCAGCATGACGCGCCCGCGCAGGTCGTTCATCACCAGAACCTGCTGAGTTTCAGCCAATCCCAGTTCCCAGGGAATGCCGGCATGCTTGATGGACCCAAGCGGCGAAGCACCCGTGCCGCCGTCGTGGCCGCTAATCAGCACAATGTCGGCATAGGCCTTGACGACGCCCGCGGCAATGGTTCCCACTCCGGCCTCTGCCACCAGCTTAACGCTGACCTTGGCCCGCGGGTTGACTTGCTTTAAATCGTAAATCAGTTGGGCCAGGTCTTCGATGCTGTAGATATCGTGATGAGGCGGAGGTGAGATCAAGGTTACGCCAGGGACTGAATGCCGAATGGCAGCAATTCCTCCCTCGCCGGGCTTTGATCCCTGAGCCATTTTGATTTGCAATTCTTTCGCAGAAATCAAGTATTCAGGGGTGACACCAAAGCGAGCCGAGGCCACCTGCTTGGTCACGCTATTGGCCCAATCTCCATTGGGCAGTCGATGATAACGCGCTCGGCTCTCCCCGCCTTCGCCGCTGTTACTGCGGGCCCCAATCCGGTTCATGGCGATGGCCAGCGTCTCATGGGCCTCCTTGCTCAAAGCGCCGTGAGACATGCCAGCCGTGGTGAATCGAGGGAAAATGGAT
>QHZP01000768.1 GCA_003224715.1 Acidobacteriota bacterium
AGGGTTTGCAGGCAAAGAATTTCTCCATAACGGTCAACAACGATGGACGGCATTCCGTCTCCCTCGCCATGAACCAAACGATAAACTTCTGTATCCTTAACTACGCGGTGGCGCAGTTGAATGGCTTGTTCGACCCGATTCAACCAGAAATTTCGATCGATGGGTTCATCCGCACGGGTCAGCAACCGAAGAGTAATTAAAGAAGTAGAACTATAAAAGGCTTTGCCATAAAATCTTCCCTTCTTATCGAACAGTGAGACCACAGAGCCCCCGGAGGCATCGCATTCTGAAACATCGCTTCGATATGTCCACAGATGCCCCGCCCTTACTCGCTCGACAGCCTTATCTGAAATAATCGCTTTGGGGGAGCCCATAGCTCGTACACCTATTCAGTTAGATGAAGTTCGAAAGTCTATTAGGTCTTCATTAGCCCCTTGCTTCAGCGCGGGGGCTTTTGTTGCTATGTTCTTCCCTTCGTCCGAAAAATTGTGGGCGAGACCGCTACCTCGCGCTGAAGCACGAGCTAATGAAAACGTGCCTGCCTCAAAGGCATCCGAGGCAGTGGGAGTCAGCTCAATACGTCAGCATAATCGCAAAAGACAGCGCCCAGTAGTGGGTATCGATTCAAGGGTTTCTCGAGCTGCTCAGAAACAGCGATTAATCCAACCAGGCAAAAGCTGCTGTCTTGATATTTCGTGAAATCCAAGAAGGTGCTACTGCTGCAACCGAAGTCCGGCTCGACTGTTCTCTAAGTTTTAGAGTACCTTAAATGTTGATGCTAATGAAGTCTGAAGTAGCCCAACTTGCCGTCCGGTGAGCCCTCATGCGACTTTCAGAATTTGACTACGATCTTCCCCAGGAGCGAATCGCCCTCCATCCCTTACAAGAGCGTGATCAGTCACGCCTGATGAGGGTCGAGCGAGCCACGGCAGAGATTTCTCATCATGTCTTTTCAAATCTGGACGAACTCTTGCGACCTACTGATTTACTGGTGCTCAATAATACGAGAGTTTTCCCGGCCCGCCTTTTAGGGCAGCGCGGAGGTTTGACTTCGGAATCCTTCGAAAAAGAGGGCCGGCCCAAGGCCAAGATTGAAGTACTGTTACTAAGACCGCTGGGTAATGATGTCTGGGAAGTCCTGGTTAAACCAGGAAGGAAAATGCGGGTGGGCGAGCGGGTCTACTTCGCCGGCGGGAGACTTGAGGCTGAGGTCCTGGAGCGGAGCCAACTGGGAATGAGGAAGGTTCGATTCTACTACTCCGGCGATTTTGATGAAATCATCGATCAATCAGGCCATGTCCCTTTGCCCCCTTACATCCACCGTCCTGATGAACCTCAGGATAAGCAGCGCTATCAAACGATCTTTGCCAAAAAACGCGGGGCCGTTGCGGCGCCCACGGCGGGGCTACATTTCACCCGGTCCGTCTTTGATCGCCTGAGTGAAAAAGGGATACCATGGTGTGAGATCACTCTCCACCTTGGACTGGGCACTTTTCAGCCCGTTCACTCGGAACAAATTGAAGAGCACCGAATGGAGAAGGAAAGCTTTGAGATTTCCACAGAGGCTGCAGAAGCCATCAATTTCGCCAAATCAAAGGGAGGTCGGATTATCGCAGTCGGCACCACCGTTGCACGCTCGCTGGAGTCAGCGGCTCTCATTGTCCAACACTCAGGCGACATATCCGCCGTCAGGGGAGAAACCGACTTATTTATTTATCCGGGTTTTCAATTCCGTCTAGTAGATGGGCTACTGACGAATTTCCATCTTCCGCGTTCCACCCTACTGATGTTGGTATCTGCCTTTGCCGGCCGCGATTTGATTCTGCAAGCCTATCGGCGCGCCATCGAGGGAAATTATCGCTTTTACAGTTACGGCGATTGCATGCTGATCCTGTAAGATCGAGGCTGTGAGTCCAAAGGGAACGCGCCTCCAGAGCCTCCATTTTCAAGGTCTCCTAATATCTATTCCTTGAGCTTCCAGAACGCCTTGAGGAAAACGACCGTCGCGGGTAAGAGGATCCGAACAACTTTACCTGCAGACGTTTCAGTTCGCGCTGCTCTTCCTGGCTGGGCGCTCCTATCGATCCTTCCACATGAAAAGACTGCGTCTCGTTCTTTCTGGGATTTCGACTGACGGCTTTCCTTCTCCTATTGGTCGCACCAAAACCCGCCGCCATAGAATTCCTGGCATACAAAGGCTTCCTGGACAAATCTTTGGCCATGAAGGCAAAGCGATCAAAAACCTTGGGCGATTGGGCTGTATCGTCCAGGATGCCTGGTTTCACCGCAGGTCGTGAGATCAACCTCCGGGAGGCATGAGTCGCACGGGAGCTGTTGGGCTTCATGGGACGATCAGCGCTAAATTCATCCAGTTTGACCCGATTGAATTTCTGCTGGATTGACCGTTCGATCGATTGAACGTGAATTTCTTCTTCTGGAGAGACAAAGCTGTAGGCTATTCCTGCTTTTTCGGCTCGCCCGGTGCGTCCGATGCGGTGGATATAATCGTC
>QHZP01000769.1:0-828 GCA_003224715.1 Acidobacteriota bacterium
AAGAAGGGCTTCGGGCCGCGTGTCAATTTTGCTTGGACCCCATTTTCAGATAAGAAGACCGTCATCCGTGGCGGCTTTGACATCATCTACAGCAACGGCATCAGCGTTGCCTTTGGTACTCAAAATGGTGCTATCAGCGCCCCGGCCTTCGCGAATTACTTCGGCTACAATGGAGATTTCACCGGGCAGAGACCTGCGTTCCAATTTAGCAAGGGCGCTCCGGACCTTGGTATTCCGCCGGTGGACCAGGTGAAGAAGGACGACAACCAATTTCTCGGTCAAGGAACAGGCGGTGGATTCCTGAAGGGAAGTAAGGATCCGTACGTGCAACAGTGGAGTTTATATGTACAGCGCGAATTACCTTCAGATATGGTTCTGAGCGTCAGCTACGTAGGGACACACGGATTACACCTCTACGGGGATGAATTCCGTAACTATAACCATGTGCCAACCAAGGTTCGGCAATCCTTGCGCAACCAAATCAATCAGCTCGTCCCAACACCCGCACCATTGGTACCGATTTACGGAGACGAGGTGCCGCAGAGTAGGTTGATTCGGCCAAATCCCCAGTATGGCGGCGTCGGCATTAACAGCAACCCGGACGGGTTCAACCGCTACAATTCACTACAAGTCAGGCACGAAAAGCGCTTTTCCCGTGGACTGAGCTTCACTGCCGCCTACACGTTCCAGAAGAATATCGGGACACCCAACACCGGCAGCCTGATTGGGAATACGGCGACGCCAACAACTCTGGGGCGTACCGTGGGTAGAAGTGCTTATATTGCAGGAGCGATTTCCGGTGGCAGTGGTAATGTTGCGGGGTCTGCA
>QHZP01000769.1:903-4476 GCA_003224715.1 Acidobacteriota bacterium
GCTGCCCTTTGGCAAAGGCAAAGCATTCCTTAACTCCAGCCAATTTGGGAACGCCGTACTCGGAGGCTGGAAGCTCACTCAGAATTGGAACTTCCAGAGTGGTGTACCCCTGACGATTAACGGTCCTTGTAATGCTATGGGTTGCCGTCCCAACTTAATTGGCGATCCGCGATTCCCTGGCAGCCGCGGCCGGCAGCAGCAGGAAGAGCAGTGGCTTAACCCGGCTGCTTTTGAAGCTGGTTTTGGTTCCAGCCCAGGTATCATTAATGCTCCGGATCCCAGTGTCTTCGACGAATGGTGGCGATTCGGAAACATGGGCTTGCGCAACCCGGCAGTGCGGGCCCCTGGCTATTGGAACCTGGATGTGTCATTGTCCAAGGAGTTCCACTTGACGGAGTCCCGCTACTTCAGTTTTCGCTGGGAGATCTACAACGCTTTGAACCACCAAAACCTTGGGATACCCAACACGGACTGGTGTCTGCCCCCCAACCCTGATGGGTCTGTCGATCTGGTTCATCAATTCGGCTGCCAATTTGGCAAGATCACCAACGTGCAGACCGACCCGCGGGCCATGCAGTTCGGGTTGAAGTTTTATTGGTGACGGAGATTATTGGTATTGGTGAGATGCGACCCCTTCAGGGTCGATCCTCTGTTATGAAGACTACCGGGGGCGGCACTCCGCTTCGCTGCGCTTGTCCCCGGCTATTGTATTGATCCCCTGCGGGGATAAGGTCGCATCCAATGAGAGATTGTGGCATTCGTTCTTGACCTTGAGGATAGAGTCTTTCGTTTACTTTCTGAAACCCAAAGCTTATCGTGGCACGACATAAATGTCCATTCGTGGATGGCTTTGTCCGGATGGTCTCCGTAAGCCCACGCCTCAGTGGCTAATTCCCTTTCCGTTCTTTTACCGCCCTCCACATCAACGATCCTTCCTCGACCACAATCTGCTGGTCGGCGGGTATATCTCTCATCTCATCCACAACGCCACTCGGCCATCGGATGGTGAGGCGATCGACTTTACTGCTGTTGTCCAATCCAAAGTGCAGCCGTAGGTCGCTTTGAGAAAGGTAGCTTCCGCCGCTGCGAACTTCATCCATCTGCTTTAGCTGACCGGCTTGAACCTCAACCCGTGCACCGATGCCATCGCGATTGGATTTCGTTCCCACAGTCCTGATTCCAATCCAATGATTGACCATTGAGTCCTGCAAAGCCAAAAGCGATGGGAGCTCGTTCATTTCGTTGACAGCGATAGCCAGCCGTCCATCATTCCTAATATCTCCGGCCGCCGCGCCGCGGCTGGAGTGTGGCTCTGCCAGCGGCGGTCCAGCCACCTTCGAGAGATCTTCAAAGTGCCCGTTGCCAAGATTGCGGTAGAGCAATTTTCGTTGTCGATAACTGGTGTCGATCCTGGCTACATCGATTTCGGGGGAGAGATGACCATTGACTATAAGAATGTCACTCCATCCATCGTTATCAAAGTCGAAAAACAAGACGCCCCAGCCTAAATAGCTCCGCAGGCGTCCCAACCCGGACTGGAATACTTGATCCGAGAAAGTACCGTTGCCATTGTTGTGGTAAAGGTTCGGGCTATCATCTGAGAAGTTGGTCTTGACCAAATCGAGATACCCATCCTGGTTGTAATCAGCCGCCGCCACTCCCATGCCCGCCTGCGGTTCGCCATCGTCGTTGTAGGCCGTGCCCGAAGCGAACCCAACATCTTTAAAAGTGCCATCGTGATTATTGCGGTACAAAATACTGGCAGCGGAATCGCAAGCCACATAGATGTCGGTCCAACCATCCTTGTCATAGTCGAGGGTCAACACTCCCAGCGCATAATGACCTTCTGTCCGGCGAATACCTGCAGACTGACTCAGATCACTGAATGTCCCATCCCCGTTGTTGTGGTAAAGATAATTGACTGCCGGTTTCAACGCCAGGGGAATGCCTTTGTACTGGCAAAACTGTCCTGTGCCTGGAAGCGGAATGCCAGAGAGATCCAATCCCAAATCGACATAATTGGCGACAAACAAATCGAGCTTTCCATCGTGATCATAGTCGACAAAAGCGCAGCCTGTGTTCCAGCGCCCCTCGGGTCCGGCCACGCCGGCCTTCTCGGCCAGGTCGGCAAACGTGCCGTTGCGGTTATTGTGATAGAGCTTGTTTTTGCCGTAATAGCTCACGAACAAGTCATCGTAACCATCGTTGTCATAGTCACCGGTGCAGACCCCCTGTCCCCAGCCCGAGTAGCCCACTCCCGCCTGGCGGGTGACGTCCGTAAAGGCGCCATTGCCGTTATTCCTGTAGAGATGACTGATGGGTGCAGAGGGGTCCTGGGGGCTTTCAAAACGTCTCCCGTTCACGAAAAAAAGATCCAGATAACCATCGCGGTCGTAATCGATAAAAGCGACACCGCAACCGGTAGTCTCTAACAAATATCTCTTCCGATCGACGCCACCAAATACATTAGAGGCAGTCAAACCAGCCTGACGAGCCATATCGATGAATTGATGCGGAACCTTTTGGTTGTCTGATGGGCCAGAGACTCCGATGATCCAAGTCAGCCAAAGGAGGACAAAGACGGGAATAGGTGGTTTCATAAGACAAAAGTTAGGTTGCCAATGAACGCAGGACTGATCGAACCGCGAAGAGCCAAGGAAAGGCCGAAAAACCCCGTTTCGCCGAACATAACGGTCTGAACCAAAAGTGATCCTTGTCTGGCGGATGCCGATCTCGCACTCCAAGGCCTCGCCGGTCTTCGCCTTACGATGGCAGCTAGTTTCTGTCACGAAACTGGCCTTATTCCGCTCGGCCAGCCGGTGTCAGATGATAGCTCGGGGGTGGAACGCACGCTCTGTCGCGCGTTCCACAAGCGTGCGCAGGAGCGCCCACTCCACCTGGAGCGTTTCGCGACAGAAACCAGCTAGCGCAGTATAGCGGAAATACGGATGTGGTGCGTTAGTTATGGGGGCGAAGAAATAGCCTTGCTAGCCATGACGAATTTGCTTTCTGATTCGTCGTGGGTTTGTCCACCCGTGGGGCAAGCCCACGGCGAGTGCTCACCGTGGCTACCAAGGCCGCGCTCATCAACGCCCCCAATCACTAAGAAGCTGTGAAAAAATTGGGAGGGCGAGCGTCCTGGCGAGGCCATTGCCCCAGCAAGTGCTTGCCCGGTGAGGCTCGGCGGCAGCCTCGCCCTCCCGATCGCCGGCGGTTTTAATTTTTTCACAGCTTCTAACGCATTACATACGGAAACACTTTGGAGTTGAATCAACCGGCGAATTGTGTATGATTAGGATTTGCCAAAATGGCTAAGAGTCCCGTCTTATGGCCATCAGACTGATTCATACCTTGCTCCTTTATCACCCCACCTCAACGAAGGAGGCATCATGAATGTTTCCTGGAAGAAGTACATGAAGGTTGGCCTCGTCCAGTTTATGGCTTTCCCACAAGTGCTCAAAGGCGAAGGGCCGGTCCTTGAGACTCTGGAGAAAGTTTTGACGGATGATTTTTTTGATGTCGTCGAGATTACCACCATTAAAGACCCCGGCGTTCGCGCCCAGGCCAAGAAAA
>QHZP01000068.1 GCA_003224715.1 Acidobacteriota bacterium
CTCGGCAGGGGTGCAGCTTCGCAATTAGCAAATCAGACGGCTACCATAGGTATGGAGATTGCAATGACTTTTCGCATTGGCATTAATATGGCGGGGGCGATTTCCGCAGGCGCCTATACCGCAGGAGCTCTGGATTTTCTGATCCAAGCGCTCGATGAGTGGTATAGCACCAAAGAAAAAAAAGACGTGTCGGTACCCATGCACGGTGTATCGATCGAAGTACTCTCAGGGGCATCAGCCGGGGGGATGTGCGCAGCAATCGGGGCTGCAGCATTGCACGATCAATTCCCGCCAGTTGAACAAATGAATCCCCCTCCTACCGCTGGGCTGAACAAGCTGTATAGGAGCTGGGTTCAGGACATTGATATTGAAAACTTGTTAGAAACTCAGGATCTCGACGGTGAGTCCGACGTAGTTTCCATACTCGACTCCACCGGGCTAGACAAAATTGCTGCTAATGCCCTCACCTTGGCGGCTCCTCTTAGGCGACAATACGTTTCTGAAAGCCTGACGCTCATTCTAACTCTTACCAATCTTCGCGGCATTCCATACAGCTTGGACAAGGCGAATCAAGGCTCCTTTGAAGAAAACATCGGATACTACGCAGATCAGATTCAGTTTGAGATTCTGCAGACTGGTCAGAGGTTAAAATCTCCGCTTTCCAAACCACTGTTCATTCTAGGCGACTGGTCACTGCTTCAGAAGTCGGCCTTAGCTACTGGAGCTTTCCCCGTAATACTCGCACCGAGGGTATTGAGCCGAGACACGTCCGATTACACCGACAAGCTTTGGGTTGTTTCCAAAGACGCTGACCAACCAGTACATGGCGTCTGCCAATGTGAACAGTCCGTAAAGATTCCGCCGGCGCTGGATAGGAGACCTGCGCCTGCGTCAATAGAAACCGTTAATGTGGATGGAGGTGCCACTAACAACAATCCTTTTGAATGTGCCCGCCGATTTCTCGCAGGGTTAGCACCTGCTCCTAGCAATGGGAGGAATATTCGCGATCCCCTGAAAGCAGACCGAGCCGTCATTACAATTGCGCCATTCCCAGGCAAGGAAGCGTTCGACCTCAATTACAAGGCCATCAAAGCCAGGAAGCTCTTGAGCGTGATTGGGAGCCTTCTTGACGCGTTACTGGCACAATCTCGGTTTCAAGGAGAATCGTTAAGCCTCTTAAAGTCCGACGACGTATTCAGTAGGTTTGTGATTGCCCCTAGTGATGATATGTTTCCTGCAAGGCCCGCTCTGATGAGTAGCAGCCTTGGAGCATTTGGGGGTTTTCTTGCGGAAGTATTTCGAGACCGCGACTATCAACTTGGCCGGAGGAATTGCCAGTGGTTTCTAAGGGAGCATTTCGTACTGCCCGTGGAGAATCCCTTAATCGCTTCGGGCCTCACTGGTAACGAAGCTTCGCTCATAAAGACCTTCCAAGCGTCAAACGCCCCCTCATTGAATCGACCCCCTGTAACTCAGACCTGGATGCCAATCATTCCCCTGTGCGGCAGGGCCGCGGTTACGGTAAATAATCCTGGACGATTCACAATCACACGCTCTGCGGTGGATCAAATAGCTGACAAAGCAGCGAATCGATTGCGTGTGGTCTTGGATGCACTAATTCGAGACAGTGCTTGGTCTTTTCGGGTCTCGGTCAGTGCTGCAAGCTGGCTGTTCAAGGAAAAATTGAAGTCCGCTATCAAGGACTTCATTATTGCGGGTCTCGGTGATGCAGTGCAGCAGTAACCAGATTTGCTGTTCTCCCTTTGGAACACAGATGGCTGGCTGAAATTGACCCAAGAGTGGAACCACAAAAAGTTACCGCAAAGATGCAAGCTGTGGGAAACAGTCTTGATTGCCGAAAACTAGAGTTTTGTCTCAGATTGTTCTGTGGGGTTCTAACAACCCTCGGCTTCAAGTGTCCGTGGTTTTGCAGACCCTAGTCTGACAGTCCTCGTCCTCATCTGAGATGCCCCGTCGTCAGACAAGAAAAGAGCCAGCATTCCAAGAATGCCGGCTTTTTTCTTGTTAAGGGCCCGTGCAGCAAACAACTAGCCAGTACTACTGCCTCCTCCAGCAATGGCGCCGATTGCGGCTCCCTTCTTTCCCCTGGCAATCGCACCGATGGCCGTCCCAAAGGCGGCCCCGCTTTCGCCTTCGCCGCTGCGACGGTCTGCCATTGCATGTTACTGGGATTGTCGGCGCCTCCGTGTTTCAGGGGTTTCACATGGTCAACCATATAACCCGGGCACGGGCCGCTCGTCTTTCCAGTTGAGGGGCAGGGATGCTTTTATGAACTCATGCCTAGCGTGGGAGCTTCTCTTGATCCTGCCTTCTTTGTCCCTGGCACAGGTGTAGCAATGGTTCTTTGAACGATGGGTCCGTGAATGACCCACGGGATAGCCGCTGCGAGTACCTCTGGGATATTCTGGCAATCAAACCGATTCCAGTGCAGACTGTGCGGTGGCAACACAGCCACACCTCAGGTCATACCTGTAATGACCAAGGTGAAAGTGGATACAGCGACAAATCCGAGGTATCCACAATTACGAATTGTTTATGGCATCCAGGATGAGTTCTTCCACCTTGGTCCACACCTCCGGGTCATGTTCGATCTGGTTATGAGCCATTCGAAAAATCCTTTTATGCCACGGAACCTGTGAGACATCGATCTTCTTTTCCATGTAATCGAATTCAAAGTTGCCGATGATGGTGGTTTTGACAGGATCTTCAGGAACGATTTGGGGCTCCCCTCGAATGAGTAATCCGTTCCTTTGAAAAAGATTGGCGGCGTAAGCTACATTAGGAGGAATTACCTTATCTCTTCTTCCCACGCTGTCGATTTGAACCGTCAACAACACCGGCACATTCATCTTCTTCAACTGCCGAGCCAATGTAACTACGGCAGCTCCCCCGAAGCTCTGACCGTACAGAATCAAACGCACTGAAGCGCGTTCCTGCTCATCAAGTTGACCATCCTGGTTGCGGTCAAAAGCATTCCGGATCAACTCAATTGCCAACGCGCGCTTCTTGTTTTCCAACGTCTCCGCATAAACCAATGGATCGGTCATTGAGCGTAATTTCAAGGCGAGCCTCCGAAGATTGTTGTCGGTGTCCCAGGCATCCCGTCCGCCCATGAAGCTCAGAATGAGAAGACTTTTTTCCCTCAAAGGGGTGGGAGTAGTGAAGTGATGGTAGCGCTGCCCATAAGAAAAAATGCAGCCCGTATACATGACGGAGAGGAAGGACAAAAGACTCATGGACCGCAAACACATGGGGAATGGCATGATCAATTTATTCATTAGGGCTAACTAAAAACGGCACTTGGAGGGCTGCCTACTCAATTACGTTAAGCCAAATAGTATGGTTCGTGCTGAGAAATTTTCTTCGCAACCTGCCCGCTCGATCATCACCAATTGAACGAATCTCCAAGCAACTGCGCCCAAACTGGTGGAGACCTGAACTCAGTGATGGCGGGCGTTCTACTGGGAAAAAATTGAGGGCGGCGCCGAGTGAGCCGGTTGGCGAAATGTTGGCGAGAGTCGGGGGAGATATTACCTCCGTAGACTGTGTATAAGGGTTTCGCAACAGGTATGGCCCTCGTAAACAGAAGCCCGTTCGGCGCGCGGTGCTATTGCCGTTTGTCGGCAATTGCTCGGCCACAGTCCATGAACGAAATTTCCCGCCATGCGACAGTCAACCGAGGACAACGAACTGGTGTGGGTGGAGATCGAGCTTAATGAAGCGGGCACCAGAGGACGCGGTTTGCACGGAGATATCACCTGAATTCCCGTAGAGGAATCTCATCTGTGACGGCTCGGGGTGCAATGTGGCATCGACGATGACGCGATCGTGGCGGGTTTGGTCCGAAACGTTGTAGGCGACGAGTATCTCCTGCGAGTAGAGCAGACGGGAGAAGGCGAGCGTGTACGTGGAACCGAATGGAAAGCCAAAGTCCCCGTCGTGGTCAGAAATCTGGCGATAGTACATGCGACCGAATCGGAGAGGCTCATGCGTTCGCATGACCTCAGCGATTTTCGCGATTTCTTTGTAAATTTTGCATTGAGTGTTGAGCAGGCTCCTGCCGCCGACCGCCTTGTCGAACATGGCTTCCCGCATGTCGTTATCCCCGCCCTGGCCAGCAAAACCCTGCTCTGTGCCGTAGTACATACAGGCCGTTCCGAGTGAGCAGAGGAGGAAACCCATGGCGCCGATGACCTGATCGTCGGCCGCACCGCGAGCGAAGCGGCCGGTTGGCTGCCAGAAGGAATCGTGGTTGTCCACGAACGTGACTAGATAACGACCTAGTTCGCCGCGGTTGAGGGCACGGTTGCGCTGGGCTTCGAGACGGTTAAAAAGGTTTGGGGCCCTTTGAAGCCTTTGAGCACATCGCGCAGAGGGGCGTTATTTTCGTCACCGAAGATTCCTTCAGCGAGACGGAAATCGAGTACCGAGTTGAGGCCGAAGAACACAGTGTTGTTACCGTCCTGCTCAGATGTGTTCTGGCCAATGTAGCGGTTGTAGAGATCGTCCGAGGGTGAGGCGACTTCGCCGAACAAAAAGAAGCCACGTTTACCGAGTGTACTCCCGAATGTTTGAGCAAAAACGGGAGCTGGCGATCTCGCCCATGTGCTTGACCGCATCGACTCGGAAGCCATCGACGTCGGCTTCGCGGATCCAGAAGGAGTGCCCTTTAATGAGGGTATTGATAATGTCCGAGCCGATCGCATCATCGTCATTGGAGTAGTCCTTTAGACCTGAGATGTCGCCGTGCTGGTTTTCCGGGGCGTGATCGAAATCGCGCATCTCGCCGCGGCGATGATACCAGTCTTTGTTGCGGAGTTCAGTGGGTATTGGGCGGTCGTTTCGGCGGAAATCTCCAAACGGGAAGATCTGATCGTTGAAGTAGAAGAAGCGGAATCCGCCTTGATAAAACCAATTGTCTCCGGAATGATTGATAACAACATCGAGAATTACGCGGATTGGAAAGGCATGGCCGTTCTTTTGGAAATTATGTGCGGCGTCGACCAGATCGATCAGATCTTGCTTGGTGCCGAAATGGGGATCAATGCGAAGGTAATTGTTAATGTCATAGCCGTGGTAGGCATCTGCGTTGTTTTCGAACACCGGGGAGAGCCAGATAGCTGTGCAGCCCAAACCGGCGATATAGTCAAGATTTTGGGTGATGCCTCTTATGTTGCCTCCGAAGAAGGTATTGGGTGCGGCAATGCCCGCAGAGCGCGTGGCACCGCTCGCGATAGGGCGCGGGATGTCGTCTTGGAACCGATCGACCATGAGGAAGTAGATGAACTCTTCGCGCCACTCGCGGTCAATATTGAAGTATTGCTTGCCGGCAATCGGTTTGAGATCGAGTTCTTTAACTGAAGTTGGGTCAGGCATCGGAAGCTCCAATGCAAAGATGATGGGACCAGTCTAGAAATAGTTAGATTACCCTAGGGACACCGTTTCGTCTAGCAGAAGCCGACTGCACCGTGGCGCATCGACTCCATTCGAAGTCACCGGATTGGGGATGAATAACAGCCATCGCCGTCAAGCGCCGCGCCAGGCGTCAAGCTGATTACGCCCTGCCCGCAGTTGCAGGGGCTGCCTGGAGCAAGCGGCGACCAAGGGCATTGATCCTGGATGTATGGTCCGGTTATCGGAAACTGAGATCAGCTACCCAAGAATTCCAATCCCCCAAAAGGCTCGTCCACCCGAGCCTACAAATAGGACGGGTGGCCCACTAAGCGACAGTCTTGCGCATTTCGGCGGCGATCAACTCCGTGAAGTGGCTTTTTACATAATCACCCGTTTTTCGAATCATGCGGGAAGTGGCTTTTGACCTAAGGTGACCGCACTCATGCGTCTTTAAAATGGATTCCTTGACCGTCAAGGATTTCTTGCACTTTGAACAAACTATAGACACACGTTTCTCCTTAATAAGGCAGATCGTGCACTAAACGCGCCAGAATTGAGAATTCTGAGAGTTCACAAAATGAATAAAGAACACAATGGACAGAAAAGAGTTCTCGGCAAGCTCAACAGCCAAGGCCGCAACAACTTTTTATCCGAGCCAGTAGTTTCGATGCCAGTTCGATGGCAATGGATATCCACCGTCAGAAACGTTTGGGTTGCTTCCGTCGACCCTGTTTCCGGTTTCGCCGTCATACGTCACCTTGACTTGGTTTTGGTAAACGCTAGGCGACAAGGGAGGATCTATCAATCGAAATGATGTTGGTTCCCGAGGTGAGTTACCCGGGGTGAAGGAGACGAACCGCTGAAGTGCCCCAAGAATGGTGCCAGGCTCGACCTCACGAGTTTCGCGACAGAGCTAGTTTAGTTCTCGGAAGGTTTCTCCACCTTGTCGACAACAATCATCTCACCCGGATCTCCTGTAGACTCGAGTTTCAACCCGAGTTGCTCCTGAACCGCCGTGAAGAGGGAAGGACGACCTGAAAGGGTCGGAGTGGGAGTAGTCTCAGGCACTAGGCTGGGCTCGCCCGGCTCCGGTGTCCACTCCAGCTTGCCATCGAAAGTGCCGGTCAGACCTGTCTGGTCTTGCACAGGGCCGCCGACCAGTTTCGACAGCACAGTCGCCAGCATCTGCATCGTCGATCTTCGGAGGGTCAACTGGCCCTTCCCTAGCCCAATGCCTTCGAGGTTGTGCTCCCCCTCTTTGAATTCCTGTAATTTCGAACCATTCTTCCCAATGCGAAGGGCATATGCGGGAAGTTCCTTTGTGTCCCGGCTGACAGTCAGTTGGAATCGCTCCGCCAACAAAGACCGAAGCCGCTGCCGCATTCGGTCCAAGGCCCGCTTTCGCTGGTCCTCAGACATCTCGCGCACGTCTGCAGGAACTTCCGAAGGCACCGGCTGGGCGAGAATGTCGTATTTCTCAGAACTGATCCAACTTGGCCCGCCCGAGATCTGAGAGTCCTGAACGTCGTAGGCAAAGGCAACGAGCTGTTTCAGGGTAGTGCTGCTCGCGTTGATGCTGCCACCGGAAACCATGCGAAACCCCCGGTTGAGTGGATCGGGTTTGGCCGGTTTGATCGATGCCACTTCGAACCTCAGCGACGCAGAGCCTGCCTGGGCGCGGACTGGAGGTGAATTCACAATACCGAGAACGATCGGTCCAGTAACAGCTGCTATTCCTGCACTCGCGACCAATAGTTTCCTTGTGAGCGTCAGTCTGGGGAGGATGCGATGGGTCATGATGGCCTCGATGCGTTGTTTGAGGTCCGCTCCCGTGACTCCCGAAGAGCAGGACAAGGGCGATTCCAAATAGAGCTTGCAGACCCTGAGAATCCCTTCGGCATAGACTTCCGGCTGGCTGCCCTGCTGTAACACCTCTTCATCACAGGCTCGCTCGCGCTCTTCGATCAGTCGCGCTCCGATCCACCACACCAGAGGATGAAACCAGAAAATCGCTTCGACCACCATGTGAGTGGCTGCGGCAAGGTTGTCTCGACGGCGAAGGTGACACAACTCGTGTGCGAGAATCGCCTGGAATTGCGCTGGCGTCAAACGGTCCGCGATGCCATCCGGCAAGAGCAATACGGGACGAAAAATACCGAACAAACCGGGTTCGATGAGAGTGGGAGAAGAGATCACCCGGATCGGTGCTTCCAGAGGCAGGGGCGATCCTACTCGCAACGCCGCCCGGATGAACGCCGGCGAAACCGCAGAACCACAGCACCCCAAGCACCTTCGGAGCCAGCGGCACCCTAGAAGGCGTAATAACCGCGTGACGCAGTGGCGTAAAGGGCTGGCTGATTTGTTCCATTGCCCTCGCCAACGGCAGGGTCGGCGCCACCGCTGCAGCGCTTCGCCACTCGAACTGACTTCCGACGCCCACCAACAGCGAAAAGGGCACGAGAAACTTAACTGACGCAGAAAGCCACAGCAAATAGCGCGTCTGAGCACGGTTCTTCCTTAGAACCAACGCCAGTATCGCAGCCACTCCCGCAAAAAGCGTCGATTGCCAAAGATGGTTGGCGAGGGGCGACAGGTGTACCGGGATCATTGCAGTTTCTCCTTTCTTGCGAGTTTTCGAAGGAGTTCCTCCGTCTGTTGCACGTCGTCCAGGGTGAACTTGCCGGATTCCACCAGATGGGCCATCACCGGCTGCGTCCGGCCGCCAAACAGGCTCAACAGATCGTCAATCAACTTACCCAGAGCCGCGTCGCGAGAAACGACTGCCTCGAAGATATGGGCGTTGCTAATCTTCTTGACGCGCCGTAACGCCTTCTTGTCTTCGACACGGTAGACCGTAGTCTGCACTGTGGTGTAGGCGGGCCGATTTTTCTCGGGAAAAGCTTCCTGAATCTCTCGGATGGACAATCTGCCCCCGGTCCAGAGCGCCTCCATAATTCGCAATTCCAGTTGAGTCAGTTTTGGTAGTGTCATATCGATCTACTATGTATGTTTGTAAGTCTACTATTACTGTAATTGCATTGCAAGACTTTCTTACATTCGCCAAGAAGAAGCTAGAAATGGCTGGGTCTTACCGGAAATTGACAGTGCCGAGGGACCGATGACAACTGCTCTGCGACGGTTCTGCCGATTAGTCCTTCCTGACGCCGTAGCGTTTACTGATTCAGTACAGTGGTCGTATAGTCGCGTAACCGGAAAGTGCCGCTATTAGGCTAAAGCTCGGTAGCTTTGAGCGTGTTCCTGCGTAGATCCTCCCTAGTCGCCAAGGGGCGACTAAATCGGCCAACACGAAGTTGGTAAACGCTGCGGCGTTAGTCAGGAATGATCGGCGGAACAGTACTGGGAAATACGTCAACTTGACCTCTCCTCTTGCTCCGCGTAACATACCC
>QHZP01000069.1:0-7224 GCA_003224715.1 Acidobacteriota bacterium
CCCGGAATGATGCGCTGAGAATACAAATCTCCAGGTGAAAAACTGTTTGTCTCCAACGGGAAAATGATTTACTTCTATTTGCCGGAAGAGCGACAGGTTCGAAAGATGCCTGTCAAAGAAAGTCGTGACCAGAGGGTCCCTTTTCTATTCTTGCTGGGCAAGGGCAATCTTAAAAAAGACTTCTCAAAAATCGAATGGGCTGCGGACGACAAGCCATTTTTCCAGGGAAACAAGGTCCTTTACGCTTACCCAAAGAAAAATATCGACGAATTTGCGAAAATCCTTATGGAATTTGATCCTCATGTCCTTCAATTGCAGAGGATTACCATATTTGACATTGACGGCTCAAAGAGCGAGTTTGTCTTTACCAACATCCAAGAAAACGTCGGTGTGAACGCTCAGCTCTTCAATTTCAAAATCCCGGCTAATGTGGAAATCGTAGGAAGTGAAATAGAAGTCGTCCACGAAAAATAGGTCGTGCTGCCATGGCTGAATTTCGCTGTCGATTAGTCAACAGTACCGGCGAAATCATTAATACGATCTTCAATTCTTCATCAGAGGGGGAACTGCGCCATCGTTTATCCGAGCAAGGGTACTATATATATTCCATCCGGGAAAAAGGTAAAGGTCTTTCCCTCGGTCTGCCCTTTCCGGGACGCCGCAAAAGGATCAGGTCTTCGGATTTCATTATTTTCAATCAGCAATTCGTGGCTCTAATTCATGCTGGCTTGCCCATTCTAAAGGCACTCGATCTATTGATTCAAAGGGTCAAGAACGTTCAATTCCGGGATGTTCTGAGTGATATTGCTAAGCGCGTGAAATCCGGGGCTCTTTTGTCGGAGGCTTTTGAAGTGCAAGGGGTCTTCCCCAGGGTTTACACTGCTTCGCTTTATGCTGGCGAAAAAAGCGGAAACCTGGAGGAGGTCATCCGCCGTTTCATGGAATATCAGAAAGTTATCAACACGACCAGAAGCAAAATCAAAGGAGCCTTGACTTACCCATTGATCCTGACCGGGTTGTTGATAACACTGGTAACCTACTTACTGACGAATATAGTTCCCCAATTTGCGCAATTTTATTCAAGCCTGGGGGCGCAACTCCCGATGACGACTCAAATATTGATTGCGATTTCCTCAAGCCTACGTAGCCAGCTTTTGACTGGTTTTCTTATAATCCTCGGTGTCATTATAGGATTGAGCATTTGGGCCAAGAGCCCTCAAGGCGGTATGTATCTCGATGGTCTTAAGTTGAAACTACCCTTCGTAGGAGAAGTCTGGAATAAGTTCTCGTTCTCCCAGCTGTGTCGCACGCTCTCAACTCTGTTGTCGGGAGGAATTCCCATGGTCAATTCTCTGGAAATTGTGGCCGACTCTTCAGGCAATCGAGTGATCACGCACGCTGTCAAATCGGCAATTGTTTCCGTACGGGAGGGTCAATCGCTTTCTCGCAGTCTTGAATCCACTCCGGTGGTTCCCGAGCTGGCCATTGAGATGGTGCAGGTCGGAGAGTCAACCGGGGCTTTGAGCGAAATGCTAAGGCATGTGGCCGATTTTTATGACGAAGAGGTAAACACGAGGCTGAGCCAGTTAATGACCTATATCGAGCCTATTCTGTTGGTAATTCTTGCGGTAATTGTGGCTTTCGTGCTCATTGCGCTCTACCTTCCCATTTTCAATCTGAGTACGACGATGCGAATGTGAATCCTTTTGAGGATGTCATGAATCAAAAAATAACGCTATCGGCGGATACAAAATTACAGCCGAAGTTGGACAAGAAGGCCAACCTCCAGGAAGAAGAAAAAGAAGCCCGCCGTTTGGCAGAACGCTACCGCTGCGACTTCGTGGATCTCAAGAATTTCCCCATCGATCCCGAATTGTTTCGAACCATCCCGGCAGACCTGATGTTTCGCTACAACTTTGTTCCACTCAAGCACATAAATGGTTCATTACTGATTGCCATCTCGGACCCCAGTGAATTGTTGCTGACGGACGAACTGGGTGTGTTGTTAGGTCGGAAGTTGGTTGTGAAGGTGGCCACTCGATCCCAGATTGGCGACATTCTGAAGAAAAGTGAATCTTCCCAAAGAGTTTTAGAAGAGGCGACTGAAGGGTTCACCCTGGACCTGATTAAAGAAGACGAATCCGGGGAAGAAACCATTTCCATAGAGAGGCTCACCAGTGAGACCGAGAGTCCTATTATTCGTTTGGTGGATTCGACCATCTTCAATGCCCTCGAGCGTAGAGCCAGTGACATCCACATTGAGACGGGAGATAACGAAGTTATTATTAAATATAGAATCGATGGTGTCCTCCTGCAAGCGATGCAGCCCATTGCCAAAGACCACCATTCGACAATTATCTCCCGCATTAAGGTGATGTCGGAATTGGACATCTCTGAGCGCAGAGTTCCGCAGGACGGGCGATTCCGAGTACGTTACAAGTCCCGCCTAATTGACTTTCGAGTGTCGATCATGCCCTCTATTCACGGTGAGGATGCGGTTCTCCGGGTGTTGGATAAAGAAGCCATGAGTGAAAAATTTAGTCAATTGAGCCTGGATGTGGTGGGCTTCTCTGACACCGATCTTAAGAAGTTTCGACGCTACATTCATGAACCCTATGGAATGGTCCTGGTTACCGGCCCAACCGGCAGCGGGAAGACCACGACCCTCTACGCAGCGATCTCGGAAATCAAAAGCGATGAAGACAAAATTATTACGATTGAAGACCCGGTTGAATATCAAATTAAAGGAATCACGCAAATCCCGGTCAACGAGAAGAAAGGGTTGACCTTTGCCAGAGGGCTCAGGTCGATTCTGCGCCATGATCCGGACAAGGTGATGGTGGGGGAAATTCGAGATCCGGAAACAGCCCAGATCGCCATCCAGTCGGCTTTGACGGGACACCTAGTCTTCACCACGGTCCACGCCAACAACGTGGTCGATGTCCTGGGCCGCTTTCTTAATATGGGTGTCGAGCCCTACAATTTTGTGTCTGCATTGAACTGTATTCTGGCCCAGCGTCTGGTTCGTATTATCTGCGAACACTGCAAGCGACCGATAAAGGCAGCGCCCCAGCTGCTAGAGGAATCCGGACTGGATCCCAAGGTCTATGCGGATTTCACCTTCTATGAAGGAACCGGTTGTCTGGACTGTGCTGGAACCGGCTATCGCGGTCGGACTGCTATTCACGAACTCCTCGACCTTTCTGACCGCATTCGTGAAATGATCCTGGAACGAAAGCCGGCCTCAGAAATCAAAAGGCTGGCGCATGAAGAGGGGATGACGTTCTTAAGAGAGTCGGCTTTACAGAACGTCTTTTCCGGTGTGACAACCCTGAAGGAAATTAATAAGGTGACTTTTATTGAAGGATGAAGATGTGATACGTGAAGCGTGATTCGTGATATGTGAAGGTATCTGGCACTTGTCACGTGTCACGCTTCACGTATCACGCTTTACGTTCTTTCTCCGGGTGGGCCAAAGTAGACTTTAGGCCCATTTTTGTAGGGTCAAAGCAGTAGACGAACTTGTATGGCTTTAGCGGGAGTAAAACAAAAACTTCAAAATTTCTTTCAGCCCAGACTGCCAGGGTTGGCTTGTGAAATCACGCGCCAATTCTTGTCGGTCGTTCGACTGAATACCAAGAACCCTCCTGAGATCGATCGGTTCGCGGTCGAGCCCATTCCACCTGGCTTGGTGAATCCTTCGCTGACCCGGCCGATAGTTGCATCCACTTCGGATTTCATAAATGTCCTTAGATCAACATTCGCCAAAGCCGAAATCAGGGCAAGCAAGATCTCACTGGCTATTCCAGACACTTGCGCCAAAGTGACCATGCACCACTTTGACACCTTGCCCGGCAACGAAAGCGAAAAGATCCAGCTATTGAAATGGAAATTAAAAAAAACCGTTCCATTTAATGTGGAGGATTCGCACCTGTCCTATCTGCAGCAAAAGACGGCTGACGGGAAGTATGCGGTTGTTACAGCTAACATTTACAAAGAGGTTTTGGCCCAATTGGAAGGACTCTTTGATTCCCTGGGAATTCAAGTTGGCTATATCACCCTGGCTTCTTTTGCGGCGTTTGAATTATTAGCCCGTTTGGACGTCGAAGTTCTCCAAAAATCAGTGTTGTTTTTGCGAATAAGACCTTCAGACGTATCATCCCTAATCGTACAGCAGGGTGCCGTGGTTTTTTTTCGGCATGTCGATTACGAAAGTGATGAAGATCCCACGCCGGCACAGGACTTGGCAAGGACTACAAAAAGTGGGTTTACCGAAATCTACGATGAAATTCATCCCTGTTTGATGTACTATCAGGACAAGCTGGGTGCAGCCAGAATTGAAAAAATCTATATTGCCTCCTTTGACGCCCTGGATCCCGCTCTGCTCTCCTCAATCTCAGAAAAATCCAAGACCCCAGTTTTTGGTTTGGATCCATTACGTCTCTTCCAGTCGCGACAGTCCGGATCTTTAGCCCGGTTCAAGAATATCTTGGCCCCGACGCTGGGGTTGGCACTGGGGAAATTCTGAGATGATCAAGATTGACGTCAATCTGTCTTCCAGGCCGTTTGTTAATAATCGAAAATTTTTTCTGATTACGCTTTCGTTGCTCATCCTTCTGAGCTGCGTGTCTTATTGGAATGTTTTTAGATACAGGAGTGTTCATTCTCGCCGTGGACAGGTCAAACGCTTGCTGACTCAAAATCAGGCGCAGATTGAAAGGCTGGAGAAGGAGCAACAAGAGATCATGGCTCGTCTGCAAAAACCAGAGACTGGGGAATTCTTGGATCTGGTTGATTATATTAATCGGCTTATCCAGCAGAGGACGTTTTCCTGGACACGGTTGCTCAATGACTTGGAGACATTAACTCCAGCCAACCTGCAAATTGTCTCGATTCGCCCGCAGCTCGTTGGCCAGGAAATCGGTATCGAAATCATTGCCAATGGCAGAAGTACTCACGATTACATTGAGTTCATCTCGCATTTGGAGTCGTCGGGGAAATTTTACAACGTCAACCCGATATACGAAGATATCTCCAAGTCACCCGGTCTTGTGGGAAGACTCATCAACGTTAGCGTCAGGTATAAAGGCCAGACTTGAAAACATGAATCTCGGGTTCAAAACACAGCGAACGATCTACTTCATTTTAATCGGGCTAATCCTGCTTAATCTCCCCATCCACTTTTTCTTGGTACGCCCTGAGGTCGAAGCGGACGCAAGCGAAAAGTCCAGGATCGAAGCGGTAGGCCTGGAGTTGAAAAGGCGGGCTTCTGACCTGAACGCCTTAAGAGCGATTGAGAACAGAATAATAGACTCCCGCAAGGCCTACAATGAATTTACCCAACACTACTTGTTTTCAAAGGAGACCGGGAGTTCAGAGCTGCTGAATGAACTGGACCAGCTCTGCCTACAAGCGGGCTTGACGAGAAATCGGAGCACCTTCAAGCATGAGGATGAATCCCAGTTCGGCATGCGAAGAGTTACTCTGAATCTGCCCATTGAAGGCAGTTACGCGAATATTAGAAAGTTCTTAAACACCTTGGAAGGCCATCCTAGGTTTATCATAGTCGAATCGATGACACTGGATTCAGAGAGAGAAGGAACGGGACTGATTCGAATGGAAGTGAAGTTATTGACTCTTTTTGGTGGACACCCGTGAAAGATCCAAAGCAGAAAAAACAGCTGATTCTACTTTCCGTTTTGGCATTGCTGCTGGTGTTTGTGCTCTACTATGCGTTTACTGCGGGGTTCGTTTCTAATCAGTCCGGATCTCTTGCCAAGAAATCATCGGAAAACGCTTCGATAGCGCCGCTGAAAGATTTAGTCATTCCTAGGAACCCTCGTCGCACCGGAGGCAAGAAAGAAGTGCCGCTTCACGACATTGACCCGACGATCCATCTCGAGAGATTAACTGAATTCGACCCGGGAACTCCTCTCAGCGCTCGAAACATGTTCTCCCTGGAAGCCCCGCCCCCGCCACCAATGACTAAAGGGCGTTCTTCCAGTCGGTCGGGCAGCGGAACTCCTGACGGCAACGTGACCTCATCCGAGAACAGACCCCCGGCTCCCCCTCCCGTGGTAATCAGCCTGAAGTTCTTTGGCTTCAAGTTAGATCTGATGCAGAAGAAACGTCAGGGCTTCTTCGCCGATGGAGACGAAGTCTATCTTGCTTTTGAAGGTGACTTGGTTGCCAATCGTTACCGTGTCGTCCGCATAGGAGATTCGACGGCTGAAATTGAAGAAGTCAGTTCAAAAACCAAGCGGCAGATTAATCTGGTCACCCAGTAAAAGCATTGAACTATCAGGGAGCTAAATATTGAAGGTTAAGGCCCAGGCCGTTGGAGAAGATTGGCCCTGGCTCTGTCCTTTTCACTGACCTCTTATGACTGATCGGAATATTCTAAGGAACGAAGGAGGCTATGCGTTGGCGGTGGTAGTTGTTTTCACGACCGTTTTGTTAGTCACCATTTCGGGGGCAATGATTAATTGGCAGAAGGCGATGCAACGGGAAAGGGAAGAAGAGCTGATTTTTCGAGGCAAGCAGTTTATTCGTGCCATTGAGTTGTGGCAGCGAAAATTTCCCGGAACCTTTCCCACCACGATTGATGCCTTGCTCAATACGAACAACGTTCGCTTTCTTCGCAAAAAGTGGAAAGATCCCATTACAAATTCCGATGAATGGCGCTTAATCAAACTTAACCCAGACGGATCCATTTCTGGGTTAACTATTATTCCGAGTGGGGGACTCCCCGAAGCAACCATTCCGGGGGCGCCCGGCCAAAGGCAAGGTCGAGCTTCCGGTTCTGCCACTTCCGAACGAAGTGGTTTTCCTCCCAGTGGCACGCCCATCGGATCTCAAAGCAGCGCTCCAAGTACTGGCTCTCCTCAAGCGGGACAAGCTCAAAGAAGTAGAAGTCAAGCCGCATCGACTCCAGTTTTGGGTGGGATTATCGGTGTGGCTAGCACAAGTGAAAAGCAAACTCTTAAGACCTACAACGGCCGTAATAAGTACAATGAGTGGGAATTTTATTATGTCCCGCGACAGCAGCTTCAGCCGACGACGGCTCCGGGACAGCAACCCGCTGGACAGAGACCTGGCATCGGATCGAGCACGGGAATTCAATCTCAGCCCTCACCCTCACCATTTTCTCAGCAGCAACCTCCAGCCCCTTCGCGCTAAGAATATTCTGCAGTCTCTTCAAATAACCGTCCCGTCAGAAAGTAT
>QHZP01000069.1:7314-12678 GCA_003224715.1 Acidobacteriota bacterium
TAACGACATTGTTTCCAATCCGAGCGTTCTTGTCGATGATGGCATTGACAATTGTGGCATGATTGCCAATTCCAATATTAGGAATGCCATTCCGAGTGTTTTCCTCGATTTCGTCAAGCGACTCATAGAAGTCAGCTCCCATGACATAGGAATTGCTGATAGTAGTTCCATAACCTACCCGACTCCGAATGCCAACAATCGAGTGTTCGATAACAGAGCCGCTGAGGATGCTGCCTTCGGAGATGACACACTTATGCAGGTTACATTTGTCCATCTTTGATCCCGGCAAGAGACGGGCCCGAGTGTAAATTGGGCTCGACGCGTTGTAAAAGTTGAACTTCGGCAGGTTCGCCGTCAAATCCAAGTTGGCCTCGTAAAAGGACCGGATAGTTCCGATGTCGGTCCAATAGTCAAAGAAGGGATAGCCCATGACCCGGTATTGGTTGATCGAATCCGGAATAATGTTCTTCCCAAAGTCATGTTCGCTCGTCGAGGCTAGAATTTTTATCAAAAGCTTTTTACTAAAAACATAGATGCCCATCGAAGCCAGGTAGGCTTTGCCATCAGGAAATTGCTCGGCAAATTCTCCAGTTAATTTGCTTTCCAGATTTCTCAGTTCTTCAGGCGCAGGCTTTTCGTTAAAAAGTTGAATCTGATTGTTCTCATCCACTTTCATGATTCCAAAGGCAGAAGCCTGCTCGGCTGGAGCCGGAATAGTCGATACGGTAATGTCAGCCTTGCTGTCCAAATGAAATCTTATAATCTTCCGGTAATCCATGAGGTAAAGCTGATCCCCAGATAAAATCAAGATTAGAGAAACATCAATGTCTGCGAAGTGACGGATACTCTGTCTGACAGCGTCCGCCGTACCTTGGAACCAGTGGGGATTTTCGGGAGTCTGTTCGGCAGCGAGAATGTTGACAAATCCACCGGAGAATCTGTCAAAACGATAAGTTTGTGCAATATGTCGGTTGAGCGAAGCAGAGTTGAACTGAGTTAAGACAAACACCTTGCGAATGTCGGAATTGATACAGTTGCTGAGGGGGATATCGACAATGCGATATTTCCCGGCAAGCGGGACAGCCGGTTTGGAGCGAAACTTAGTTAACGGGAACAACCGTTCCCCTCTGCCGCCCCCCAGAACGATCGCTAAGACTTCAGCCGGATTTGCACCCATAGCGGAACCGCGTCACCGTGTGGTCTTATGCTACTTGGAAGTAAATTATAGAGAGTCAATTCCAAAAAGGAAAGTTGAAAGGGGTCCGTTCCTGGCTTGATCACTTAACTATTGGGCAATTGCTCTTGTCAGCGATGGGGTCTCTCATTATGACCATGAATTAGGAGACGATTGACGGGACGGATCAGTATGATCCGAGACCCTGCCGGCGGCCCACAAGAGGCCTTCACCGTTGTGGGTGAACTGGCGAATGGCAAATCGAAATTGCAAACCCAAAGCTTTTAGTCTACGGCCATTCTTTCCAGGGTGTTGGCGGTTACTCCTTTCCGCCTTTTCAGACCACGCGTCGCGCGATTATTGGCGCTGCTTCAGTTTTTGCAGTCTTCGTCCGGCCTCCTCCAGCGTTTCATCTTTCTTGCAGAAGCAGAAGCGGAGCTGCTGCTCTCCGTCTTTGGGATTGCAGTAGAAACTGCTGCCAGGGACGGCGGCAACGCCAATTTCTTTAATCAAGTATTGGGTAAATTCAACATCGTTGGAGAAACCGAAATCGCGAATGTCGGTCATAATGTAGTAGGCCCCCCGGGGCTTGTAACAACGAAAGCCGGACTCCGTCAGCATCTTTAACAGCAGGTCTCGACGTTTAGCATACTGGGCACTCAGTGTCCGGTAGTACTCATCCGAAAGTCTTAACGCCAAAGCGCCTGCCTCCTGCAATGGAGCAGCCGCACCCACCGTTAGAAAGTCGTGAACCTTGCGGATTGCATTAGTCAGTTCAGGAGACGCGATGACGTATCCTACCCGCCAGCCTGTAACGCTAAACGTCTTGGAAAGACTATTGATCGTAATTGTTCGATCCCGCATGCCTTCCAGGGTCATGATCCGCACGTGCTCGGTGCCATCGTAGAGGATGTGGTCGTATATTTCATCAGTAATCGCCAAGCAGTTCCAGCGCTGACAGAGGTTGGCAATCAGCTCCAATTCATCGCGTTGAAAGACCTTGCCCGTGGGGTTGTTTGGTGTATTGATGATGATGGCTTTGGTGTTTCTGTTAAACGCCCGCTCCAGCTCCTTGTGATCAAAGCTCCAGCCGGGTGGTCGGAGCTTGACGTAGCGACGTCCGGCTCCTGACAGAATTGCGTCCGGACCATAATTTTCGTAATAAGGTTCGAAGACGATCACTTCATCGTCTGGATTAATGGTGGCCAGTAGTGAGGCAATCATCGATTCGGTGGATCCGCAACAAACAGTCACCTCTTTTTCGGGATCAATGTCGAAGCCGGTCAGAAGTTTTGCTATCTCTGCAATGGCGTTTCTTAGGTTTTTCGATCCCCAGGTGATCTCGTACTGATTTCTTTCATCGTTGATGGCTTGTATGGCCGCCTGCTTGACTTCCCAGGGGGCTGGAAAATCCGGAAAACCTTGAGAGAGATTTACCGCATCATGCCGCAGAGCCAATCGGGTCATCTCGCGAATCACCGACTCAGTGAATTGCAGGGGCTTGGAAGAAATCATTTGCTTTATTTGCATATCGGCCACCGAACCACCATCAGGACTACAAGAAACAAAAGAAACGGAGGCGCACAAATCGTCTTCGTCGGATTGAACCTGCCAGCGCAACAGAGGGCCACGAAGAAACGGGGGATCAGACTGGACCCTATCCAAAGGGCTTCTAGGCCTTCTTTCTTTGTCCGTAAAGGGTCTTGTAAAACCAATAGTTGCGATAGATGATCTTGACATAATTCCTGGTTTCGCTGAGAGGAATAGTCTCCACGAACTCAGCACTATCCACAAATCCTCCCTCGCTTATCCAGGATTCCACCCGGTCCTCACCGGCATTATAGCTCGCCAGGGCCTTGTCCGCCTGCCCGTGAAATTTTCGCACCAGGTCGGCAAAGTATTTCGTACCCAGGCGAATGTTGACGGCCGGGTCCGTTAGACGGGCCACCGTCGGCCTGCGCAGTTTCATGCTTCTTGCGACAACTTGCGCGGTCGAGGGCAAGAGTTGCATCAGACCGTGAGCATTGGCTGTCGAGAGCGCTTGTGGATTAAAGGCGGATTCCTGCCGGATCAAAGCGAGCAACCAGTAAGGATCCACCTCTTGTCTTTTGCATTCTCTGAATACGACTGAGGTGAAATTTGCCGGGTAAAACATCTCCCAGACCTGTTTGGGGACAGAGTCAAACGGCACTTCCAGATGGTTAGGAAATACTCTCCCCAAGCTTGCAATCCCCGGCATAAAATTCTTGCCGCGATAGAATAGTTGGGCTATTTGAAAATAGATGGCCGGTGAATCCCCATAAACTTGGGATCGTGACAATTCCTTGGCGGCCAAATCAAAAAGCTGAATGAGGGTAAAGGCTTTCACTCTCGGCCAGGCTTCCCAGGACACATTTTGCAGTTGGGATAGGTCAATTTTGTTTGCCCGCCCGGTGGAATCTTCCAGACCCTGGATAATCTTTTCCACCTGGAGATCGAGTTCCTGGCTGATTTTGATACCACTCAGGGAAGAAATCTGCTTTTCAGCCAACTGACCGTAATAGTTGTTATGGAACCTTCGACGAACGGCCTGATAGATTCGGAGAGCGTCTGCAGGTTGTCCCAGGTGCTCTTTACATCGTGCAGCCCAATACAGAGCCGCAGCCCGATGCTCTGAATCCTGAAAACGGTTGAGATGATCTATAAACGAGTCAAAGGCGCGTTGGTAATTCTTAAGACGATAGTATTGCCATGAAACGCGCCAATGACAATCCATAACATGAGGGCTGCTAGGGAACAGATCCACAATTTTTTGGTAAAAAGACATTGATTCTTCTAAATGCCGGTTCACGAGGTTGTAATTACCGATGCTGAATAGGGCCTTTTCGAACCAGGTCGACTCGGGAAACCTTTGCTCGAGAGTTTCAATGCTTTGCTTAAAGAGAGGATAATCGTCAAGCTTGCGGTAGCATTCAGCTACGTAAAACCAGGCTTGCGCATTCATTGCCCGGTCGGGCGAATCAACTCCTTTCAGAGTCTGGAGGGCATCTGTGTATTTACCAGAGCCAAACTGGGAGATACCTAACCAGAGCTGAAACTGTGGCACTGTGGCCAACGACGAGTCGCTTTGGAAAAGGAATTCTAAATCCTTCATTGCTTCGCGATAATGTTTCCCCGAAAACAGCTTTTCAACTCGAGTAATTTTCCATTCCTTTGGGACGTCGAATTCGAGCTCAGGATTGCTTTCCAAAAGAATGGAAATTCTCTGAGAAACAATAGAGTTCTTGCTGTACAGCGGGAAAACATAATAGAGCCGCTGGTAGTCTCGAAGCGCCTCGCCAAGGTGTCCCAGGGATTCAGTAGCCTGTGCAAAGTAGAACAATACCTCTGGATTTTCCGCCGCCTCGCCTAAGGACTTTATCGAATTCAGAATGGCTTGAGGGTCATTGAGCGCCAGCGAGGTTTCCCAGTACAGCGAAAGAGCTTTGTCTTTCAGCGGACTATCCAGGAACTTGGTTTGAAAATACGCAAGTTTTTTTTGAGCGCTGGCATATTCATGAAGTTTGAAAAGAGACTCTCCCCAGTAGTAGTAGAGGTAGTCATCAATAGGCGTCGCATTCGATGCCGCCTTCTCGAAAGACTTGGTAGCCAGCTCGGGCTTTTCGTCTTGAAGTTCCTTATAACCAATTAAAAAGTATCCCAGAGCGGCAAGCTGACTCTTCTTATTGTTTTCACAAAAAATTATCAATGCCTTTTTGGTGCGGGTTGATTGCAGATAGTTTTGAGAAAGCTTTTCCAGCGCAGCTTCCTTACCCGCTTTTGGCTTTCGTTGGGCGAGGCTGGAGTGTCGTGGGCCGGCTGGCCGGAGGCCGTCTCCCGCATTGGACTGAGGCAAAGCCTGGCTGAATGTGTGAGTGAATAATAGGGAGAAAAGGATCAAAATCCAGAGAAGTGAGATTCGGGAGAATCCGATGAAATAGGTTTCACCGAAACGCCGGAAATCCTGCTCCCGAGGTAGCATCCTTGCCCTCGCTCCAGAGAGCCCAAGCCGATTCAGGAGCACCAAGGGGAACGCAAAAACTGGTCGATTGGGAATTGAAAGTCGGAAGCAGGGCTGCAAAACGGGTAAGCCGAAATTGAAATTTGCTCTTCAGATCCTGCCAGGGGTCTTATCCAGCAAGAACTGGTCCGGGACAATCTTTTCCTAAAGC
>QHZP01000069.1:12696-14136 GCA_003224715.1 Acidobacteriota bacterium
ACCATTTCATCATAGAAATAATCGGCTTTGCCTGCAACACTGGGGGAGATTCTCTTCTCATACATCGCTCGGCTCTTCTCGATATCGTCTCGGAGCAGGTCGTAGAGGTTGTTATCCCGGCGGCCCGCTTGAACCTTTTGCTCATTGTAAAGTTTGATCTCAGAAACAAGCAGTCGAGCGAAGCGACGCGCATCATTATGCAACTTCTGCTCTGTTTCATCAATATTTCCGATGACCGGCGGAGAGTAAGGAAGAGGCGATGGTTGAGCAATTGGCTTGGAAGGCCGGTAATGCTCTGAAGCAGGAGCTGGAGATAAAGGACTTGCCGGAGCTTCGAAACTTTGCGTCAGCTCCGGTGCATGAACTTCTTCATGCATCTCTTGCACAGGCCGCGCTACTCTCTCTTGGACGGTCGATGGAGCTTGTGAAACCGCCGGCACGGGCCTTTCTGAGGAGAAACGAAGTTCTGTTTCTTTCTCTGCCCGACGGGGCTCCCTGGATGATTCAGCTTTGGCCGAAACTTCAGCTGCCTCTGAGGGCTTAATGCCGAGTTTTGCTCTGGCGCTACTGACTTCCACCGCCAGGCTGACCACAGTGGTGATGATTTCTAAAATAGAGGTATCTAAAGGATAATTTGGGATCAAGCCCGAGTCAGCATATAGAATGGCAACGGTCTTATCTCTTATCACCAGTGGAATGGCGCAAATTGAATCAGGAGCCAAGTGCCCAAACCTTGCAACAATTTCCTGGATAGCGGGGTTGGAGGCTGTGTTTCCCTTAAAGACCACCTTAGAATCGTAAACTTGGCGCAAGAGATTGTCGCTTCCAGGCGAAAAAATTAATGACTTGATCGAATCGTTATTGAAATCACCCTCAAACCCTCGGGCCTGCCAGCCAACAATGCTGCCCGACTTGATCACAAAGAAAGCAACGCGCGGGGCAAAGAGGGCTGCCTTGTCAAGAAAGCAAGTCAAAATATCAACTTGAGTCAATTTTTGACTGATTTCTTTTAAGGCTTCATCTAAAGTCCCTAATTTAGATCGTAACTTTTCTTCCGCGATAACAGCGCCTTCCTGTCTTGCCGCCGTGATTCGATTCTCCTGCTCGCTTTCGCCTTTCTGAGCCACTTTCTGAGCGATTTCTGTCTCCAGCTGTCCTCGCAACTCAGGTTCAAGCCTGCCTCTAATCCCGGCTTCAAATTCCGAGAGTTCCCTGCGAAAATCTTGCAAGACTTCATCCTCGACGGAATTCAAAATCACACTGACATTGTCAATGATCGTTTGCGCAGACTGTTGAAAGTTTGAACGAAACTCGATGAGTTCCTTTCCCACACTGGAAATCTTGGCAGTGATGTTCTTGCTCAGAATATTGCGAAATTTGTTGTCATTAAAGCTTTCATTTTCCATCAGACGCCCATCTCCCTTGCTAAACACTGTAAAC
>QHZP01000070.1 GCA_003224715.1 Acidobacteriota bacterium
TTGCTTGGACGCGATAACCGAGTTCATAGGCGAGCAGGTCCTCTGATTTGAACAGCGGGCTGCCGAAAACAGCTATTAAGGTTGGCAGGGGGGCAGAGGCCGGAGGCATACCTGGCGGGATGACCGCTGAATTCAGCCGCATATTCTCTTCGGTTAGAGCTGGGGTCCTGACAGCGCGCGAGATTGCACCCCAGACCGACTGGCGTGGATTTACGGTCCATAGGAATCTTGCATTGGGCTCTACTTCAAAACCTGTGAAATCATTATGCTCAAATTTCGAGCCGAGGGTTATTCGCAACCTTTTGTCAAAAAGGCCCACCTCATCCTGCACAAATGCGCTAAACTGGTTCAGACTAAGGTGATCGCGCTGTAGGGAGACGGAAGAACTGGAGACGCTGCTATCCCGTATCGAGCGGTAGCCAAACCCCCATACAAGTTGCTGCGATTCCCCTGGACGGATATCATGTTGGAAGTCGATGTCATATACACCTTGATGGTCCGTAAGAAGGCAGTACATCTGCAGGGACATGGACGAGCTCGAAAACGCATGATTCCATCGAGCCAGAACGTTGCCTCCACTCAAGCTCCCGTCGTTAAGAAATGTGCCTGAATACGGAGGCGTTAAGGAAGGAACGGTCAGAGTCTCCCCGTATTTGCTATGATAGAGATCTCCTTGTAGCGTGAGCGAATCAGCCCCTGGTGGCGCCCACTCCATTCGAAATCCACCGCGCAATGCATCCCAGCCGTCGAAGGCTCTCCTACCCATTGCATCCACCGACGGGTCCCATTTGAAGTACTTTGTATAGGCTCTATAGTAAGTATTGTCGTCTAGCTTGCCGCCATAGCGAAAACTGCCGGAAGCTCGCTCTTCTGTTCCGGCTCCTGCCGTTATGATCCCGGACTGGGTGGATTTTGGCGATTTGGTGATGATATTGATGACGCCATTGACCGCGTTGGCACCCCACAAGGTGGCTCCAGGGCCGCGGATGACTTCGATCCGATCCACGTCTTCCAACATAACATCCTGCAGGTTCCAATACACCCCTGAGAACAAAGGGGTATAAACACTCCGGCCATCGATGAGGACCAGCAGCTTGTTGGCGAACCGACCATTGAATCCTCGGGAGCTGATCGCCCACTTGTTCATATCAATGCGAGCCACTGCGAGGCCTGGAACCATTCGCAATGCTTCAGGAATGCTGGTGGCTCCTGAACGCCGTATATCTTCCTGAGTTATCACAAAAATGGCCGCCGCGGCGTCTGCCAGCTTCTGCGTTCTCTTGGAGACCGAGGTGACATTCAGGTTCATTAAATCTTCGAGGCTGATTGCAGTCACGTCGGGGAAGTTATCTGGCACCTGGGCCGACGCCCCGGCCACGAAGAGAACTACGAGAATGCCAAGCAACAAAATCTGCCGAGCGCACGGTATGGAGCCGATTTCTTGCTTGCCAATTGGCAGTGCAGCTACCTCCTTCTCTGAGACACGACCAGCCAAGCTGGCACGGGATTTATGGCGCTGGGCCTTCCCATGCACAGACAACGAGTCCCTTTCTTGTTGCGGTTGACGACGTCCTTCCCTATGATTCATATGTAGCTCCCTGCCAGTTTTGTAGGTAAAGTGAATTGAGCTGCTAGCTCTCTTCCAAACATGATTCTGCAATCTTCTAAACACCGACTGTCATACGTCACCAAAGACTCCTGCAAGCAGCTGTTGCGAGTCAAACGAGGCGAGAGACCTCATAAGGCTTCTCACCGGTTATCGTGAACATCGTCGAGTATGTGAGTGTGTCGGGTCGGCTGAGGTATTCGAGGAATCTCCGTGCCTGCTCGACAGCTTCGCCCTCGCTGCCGAGCACCCGCGCCAGTTGAGGTTTTGCAATCTCCAGCTTTAACTCCCACTGCTGGAGTATGAGGGGGTCAATCTCCCCTGCGATCAAGTGGTAGCATTCGACTTGGACATTGAGGTTCTTCAATCCCGCTTTCCGTGCCAGCCAGAACAGCTTGCGGCCAACAAACGGATCAAAACCTGTCGCCGCCAGAGTTGTCACCACTTTTTCGATCGTGCGCTGCGCCACAGGATCCTCGGGGTAGTGCCACAAGAGTTGCCCATCTAGGTCTTGCAGCAGAACGATGCCACCCGGCCTGCACACTCGCACCATTTCGGCGACAGTCTGTTCTTTCTCCTGAAGGTATTGGAGCAACATGCGGGAGAATACCAAGTCGAAGCTGTCCGATGGGAACTGTATCGCATGAGCGTCCCCACAAACGAATTTCACATGCGGATTCTCAAGATTTCTGTGAACTGCTTCCCGTATACGGTCTGCACTGATATCTAAGCCAATGGCCTTAATAGAAGGCTCCAATGCACAGGCTGCGCGCAAAATGACTCCCGGACCACAGCCAACCGAAAGTAGCTCCGCACCGAAGCGAATGTGGTGGGCCAAGTACTTTTGAACCCAAGCCTCCGGATCGACCTTTAGCTCCAACCGGATGGCCTCACGCGGATCCTCCATAATGTAGACTCTGCTATTCATCGCTGTTCCTAGGATGTGAGAGATGGTTGCATGAGACGATTCTCGGCCCGAGCCAATAGCTTTGAATAGAAGCCATCCACGTGACGATAAAAGCGAGGGTGTCCGTCCTTAAGCCAGATTCCTTGGCAATAATGGCGTAGGAACTCGGCACCCAGCTTCAACAGGGCGGGCACAGCGATTTGCTCTGCGATCACCGGAATCTCTTCCAGTTCAAAGTCTCCGTAGGCCATTGAAGATGCCCTCAGGAGCGATGCCACAACATCAGGGACTTCAGCTTCCGGTAGCGTCGGATGCAGGAGCAAGTCGCAGCGGTTTTCGAGATAGCTGAAATTCACACCCAGGGGACCACGATAAGCGAGTGCCGCCCCGATAGGTACGTCTTTGTGGTATGCCAGCCATACATGGCGAGTGCGTCGGAGACCTACATAACGGTACAATTCGTCAACGGCTTTAAGCTCGACATCTCCTGTCAGCTCCTCCGCGGCGACGTAAACACTGCCCCGCGCCGCAGAAGCAATCGCGGAAAGAGCCTGATTGTGAGAGGGATGGTAAGGCACGATGCGAATTCTTCGTTCCGAGGGCAGCGACAACCTTCTTGGTAATGCAAAATAGGCATGGCGACGAACGGAGGAAAGCGATTCGCCAATCGTCTGGACCATGGAACCGAACACGCGCACAGGAAACCGATTTTCAGGTCGAAACCAATTCTGAGCAGACTCATCGACTCCTTTCAGGATGCCCTCGGCTGCTGCAGCCAGCATTACTGCTCGCGAGGCCAACGGATTATCCTCAGACACAAGGTGTTGCGACATCCAGCCTTTATGCGTCGTCCGCCAAAGAGTAAGCGATGCGCGCCCTCGTTCTTCGTCGCCGGCGGTCAACACATAGAGGAGCGATTCCCCACCACGCAACATCCGCCGCCAGTTCTCCCTGACTCGTTCGAGATGCGGAATGAGGCGGGCAGCTTTGGCGGGATAGAGAAAGCCTGTCTGTTCGTATAGAGCAAAGAGTTCGTCGACAAGTAGCCTATTGACCTTGACGCCATAAGCGGCGTGCAATTCTGACAGGCGTGGAAGGCCGTTAATCGTCTCTTGATCCAAGGCGTCAAACGACACATTGCCTCCACGAAACTCGTCGCAACCCCGAGGAGATCATATATTCATCACATTCGAGATATGTCCAACGACTTACCACAAGGGACCGGGCCACAGCGAGGCTGAGAGCCTCCAGTTCCTCCGTGGCTTGATCGATCAAGCGCCACCGCATGAATGAATAAAGGTATCCACAGTTGCGAACTCTTCGGTGAAAATTGGCGACCAAGAACCTTCCTACGTGAGCAGGAAGATCAAACAGCTGTTTGGCTAGGGGTTGGGCTGCAGGCGCAGGGCAGTAGTTTTTCAAGGCTGTTTGATTCATCATCTGTGGTCCTTTCTGACTGTCATCCTTTTACGAGCTAATCTGACGGGTCAGTTCCGCAAGTCCGAGATTGAATATCGGTTCCAAAATGGAAAACTATAGGCAAAACTCGTTTTTCCGCTCAGAAACTGATTTGGTTCAAGCTCTTTGGGCCAAGAGCTTCCGTTACCTTCAGACCCGCCCGAGATACCGATAGGTGGGAAAAATTTAAGAAAGTCGAACGTGCGAGTGATCGAACGTGAAGGCAGTCGACGGCAGTATCCTTTGATTTGACCAGTCCCGTCGGTCCAAGCCCGGGAGTTACAAAAGGGCAAACCCATTAGGGGCACCATGGTCAAGTCGCTGGGCCAGAGCGCGAGGCCACGGACCATGGTGAGAAAACGAAGAAGGGATCGAGGGGATGGTGGAGCGGACCAATTAGACTCAACGGTCAGCCAAATTGGCAGTTTTTGCGGGGCACATCGTGAAATAACTATGCACTAAGCAGAAAGACACGCTCGAGCAGGTTACAGTTAGTGGACGTCGTGTCCTCATCGGCTGGGTCCGCTCGGAAATAACCAGTCTAACAGCCAGAACGAACCGATGCCACCAAGAAAAGAGGTAATGATGATTGGAGCTTGAACCGATAAGCCGAAAGGCTTATGCTTTCGCGGAGACCTAAGCTCGAAGTCAGGAATCCACTGAGAGGACAGCCATGAGTCACCAACCGGAAACGCCATTTGACAATATCGAGAGTGCTCTTGAGTATATGAATCTTCTGCTGGAGGCGACGCGGGAAGCGCAGGAGCAAGTTGAGACGGAAATCGTTCACGCCACAGACACCGTACTGGCACGCCGAAAGCAGGCACTGCAACTCGTGAGCCACAAATTAGTCAAGCTTTCATCGCACATTGCCGCCAGCCGCCGTATCCTGAATGATTTGAGGACGTTGCGCCGTTTGTTGTTGGAAGAACGGAACGCCCCAGAGGCTTCTTCTATAGCTTAACTTACGGCAATTTTGGGGATAAAGCCTAATGACGAGGAAGTCGTCCAGGATTTAGGCATCCCGTCCCTTGCCTTGCATCTATAAGGGTGATTTACTGCTGGTCGCAGTGGAAATTCCATCCCGGATCAGGGCGCTCATTACCACGCGGCCTCTCAATTCAGGTAGGTTGGTACTACACTTCTAATTCCCTTTTTAGTCACACCCGGACTCAGTCCCTTGCGCCAGCCAAGTTTCGGGATTCCTAGCGATCGCCTTGAACTCCAGAAGTTGGGTTGGGGGCTTGGAGACTTTGCAATGGCTTCGGGTTCAAGTCGAGAAAGCGGGCCGCGGCAATTGCGAGACGCTCATAAGTGATGCCTTGGGGCAGTACATATCTCGTGAACGGGGTTCTCTACACCTCAGTGTCTCAATCTTGCACCGGCGACTTGGCGGGAATTTATGCCATGGATATTCGAGATTCATCGCGTCCCGTCACTCGGCACCGATTCACAGATCTCGGCGGAGGAAGCTGGGGCCGGGGAAGAGTAGCCATTGGGAAAAACGGACGAATCTATGCTGCGACCGGCGATCGAACCTTTGATCCGGCCACCTCAACAGTATGCTAATTCCGTACTGGCCTCCATAGGTGATCTCACATTGCTCGATTACTTTTCGCTCCGTCGTGGTCAGTTGAACCCTTCCCATTTGGCTTGGGTCATTCTATACTTCGTCGGAAATCCCAATGCTGGGGAGCGGTGACTCTGGACCGCATTCTCTGGCTTTAATCAAGAACTCTCATAAGGGCAAGGACGCTTATGTCTAAGAAGTCGCGGTCCGAACGGCGCGTTCTGATCACGGGCTCAGGCGCCGGGATCGGAGCCAGAACAGCGCATGTTCTTGCCGAACATGGCTGGCGAATTGCAGTGTTCGATATCGACGGGTGCGCGGCTGTGCAAGTTGCTCGATCCCTCGGTACGACTCAAGGTATCGCATTCCAGGGCGATGTCACGGACCCCGAGGCGATCGAACGAGTTCTTAATGCAATTATGGATACATGGGGAGGGATTGATGATCTCGTCAATAATGTGGGTATTTATGATCACGGCCCTCTGCTTGAGTTGTCTTTGTTACAATGGAAGCACGTGCTTGAAGCCAACTTGATTGCTCCCATCGCAGTCTCCTGTGCGGCGGCGCGACGCATGAAAGCAGGCGGTTCGATCGTTAATGTGTCCTCGGTCTTAGGACAGGTTTCAGCACCTGGTCGAGGTCCTTATTGCGTTTCCAAAGCCGCGCTCATTAGCCTTACAAAGATACAAGCCATCGAATGGGCGGCGCGCAATATTCGCGTCAACGCCATTGCACCTGGATATATCACCAGCAGGGAAACGGACAAGCTCGCTCAATCTGGCAGCATCGATCACGCGGCTATCTGTCGTCGAACACCTCTCGGACGTTTTGGAACCGAGGAAGAAGTTGCCCGGGGAATTTACTTCCTCCTGGACCCAGATCAATCCTCGTATGTGACTGGCCATGTGTTGGAAGTGAACGGCGGCTGGACCGCCTACGGATTCGTGTAAAAAACGGAGCAATGGAACGCTTGAAGAATGGGCGAAGAAGGCATGAGATTCGGAATTACGATTCTGACCTAACTGCGCGGCACATATCGTCACTTCTCAGCCAGTAACTTGCTGACAACCAGGATTAGACGGATATGATTACGGGATTTAACCACACTAGCTTCACTGTCCAGAACTTGGAACGAGCCTTATGTTTTTGGACCGAAGGACTTGGCTTTAAGGCCGCATCTGTGTCGGAACGAACGGGTGATTGGCAAGCTCGGGTTACCGGGGTTCCGGGGGCAAGATTGAAGATAGCGCATCTCTTTGGCCATGGTCATCACGTTGAGTTCATTGAATACCTCGAAGCGGTTGGTTGCACGCTGGCGCTGGAGCCCAACATGGCCGGTGTAGCTCATGTTTGTCTGGAGGTAGATAATATTGTAAGCACCGTGGCAACCCTCATAGCGCTGGGTGCCACGGGACAGGGTGAGTTGGTCGATGTAGAGAGCGGACCGGTGAGATGTTGCCGGGCGATATATATTCGTGAGCCAAACGGCGTCATCATCGAACTGGTGCAATTGCCGAACGAGATCAAATAGCAATTCGCCGATTCTGGTGCGAAGCCAAGGCGCCAAGAATCCTGTTCGCGCGGGGTGCCGGCTCGGCAGCTTCGCAAAAGGAAGCACGCTGTTTGTTGCCAGTCCGCCTTGACTGCACTAAACCTCGCTGGTAGCCTTTGGTGTACCAAACAGGTAGTTTCGTACGGCACTGATGCGATGGCTATCTCCGGACTTTCCAATTCAATCACACAATCGAGCCTGCTATTGGCGTCCAAAATCAGCCGTAGAGAAGCGCTCGTTCTCCCCCTGGCTGGGGCGGTCGCGGGGATGGTTTCGCAGCCGCGGACGATTCGTCTGGGTGGACCCATTTTTATGAAGTCGGAAGACCCGGGTGAGCTTGCGCGGGAACACCGGCGCCTGGGTTACAGCGCAGCTTACTGCCCGGAGGCGAGCCCGAGTGATGCTACGCGGATCCGTGACGTGCGGACGGCCTTCGCCGCCGAGAACGTGGTCATCGCAGAGGTCGGTGCATGGAATAACATGCTCGACGAGGACCCTGAAAGGCGCAAGAAGAATCTGCAGTATGTGGTAGAGCGCCTCGCCTTGGCAGAGGCGGTTGGCGCTCGGTGTTGCGTCGACATCGCGGGCTCGTACAACCCTAAGCTCTGGGATGGACCCGATCCGCGAAACCTGTCCCAGAAATTTTTCGAGGCGACGGTTGCCAATTGCCGTTACGTTATTGATCAAGTCAAGCCGGAACGGACAAAGTTCCCCATCGACATGATGAGCTGGTGCCTTCCCGATGTGCCAGACTCGTATCTGCATCTGATCCGAGCAGTGGACCGGCCAGCCTTTGGGGTTCATGTGGACATCTGCAATATCGTGAACAGCCCGCAGCGGTACTACCACAATAGCGAACTGATAGCGGAGACATTTCACAAGCTGGGGCGCTGGATCACCTCGTGCCACGCGAAGGACCTGTCTCCACGCAGTGTTCACTTTGCGGAAGATGTGCCCGGTCGCGGAGGAATCGATTACCGGGCTTACCTCCGGAAGCTTGCCAGCCTACCCGTCGATGCACCGCTGATGCTCGAGCACCTTCAGACTCCTGCCGACTATGACGAAGCCAGATCCAAACGGTTGGAGCAGAGTGCGGTTTGACGTTTGCGTGAACGTTCCAAGATGGCGCCTCAACTGTAGCGCACTTTCAGATTGGCTGAGCCGACTGCGGATAACGTCCAATTCAGGCAGATCCAGGTTGCAGCAAACAGTGCGATCACTGGCCGAGTGCTTCCGTGATCACCTTCAAATTGAGCGACCGTCACCAAGCCCACTCGACATCTGATCTGAATCTGGTGCGTGACCTCTTCACAGGTGAAGCCTCTCTGTCTCCCAACGGCCACAATCAACGGCCATCTTGAGCCTTCAGACAGTCTCGGTAAAGGAGTTGAGAACGAGGTAAGAAAAGGGTATAATCGCGACCTTGAAAACTTATCTTGCTTGAGTCTCTGGGACGACAAAAGGCCTGTCCAAAGAACTCTCAACGTGATTGCGCTGTTCATCGTTTCAGTTTACTGTACGCGGCGGCGCAAGCGGTATTTGAAACCGGGCACCGCTGGAGTGGTGCCGCGATGGTCATCGAACGGTAATTTCAGCTCGGTTATGGACTCAAAACCCATCAGATACGCTAGTTTTCATCGAACAGCGACTTGAGGAGTGGGATGATCTCATGACTATGGCAACACGAGGGGACCTCTCTCTCCGAGTGCATGAGGCCAAGGCGCAGCTTGATGCCCATGTACAAGAGATGGTCGAGTGGCACTTCAACCCACAAACAGGATGCCCGTTCTGGCTGGAGTTCGCTACGAAGCTGGACTGGGATCCGAGACTTGAGATCCGCCGCTTCGAGGATTTGAGGAAGTTCCCGCCTTTCCAGGACGAATGGTTACGGGGCGGGCCTATGCGCCGGTGGCTGCCGAAGGCCTTTGTCGACAAGCCGCTTTACGTCTTCGAGACCGGGGGCACTACCGGCCTCCCGAAAAGCCGCCTCGCGATTGAGGACTTCCGCACCGATTATGAGATGTTCAGCGATACGCTTCCGGACGAATTTTTCCCGCGAGGTGCCAACTGGCTTATGCTTGGGCCCTCGGGCCCGCGCCGGCTGCGGCTGGCCGTGGAACATCTCTGCCAGTACCGGGGTGGCATCTGCTTTTCGGTCGACTTGGACCCGCGCTGGGTGATCAAACTGATCAAGCTGGGTGAGTCAGACACCTTAGAGCGGTACAAGGCGCATGTGATTGAGCAAGCAATCACGGTTCTCGGCGCCCAGCACGACATCCGGTGTATGTTCACGACGCCGAAGCTGCTCGAGGCGTTGGCCGAGGAGCTCGAAAACCGCAGCACGAGCATCAGGGGAACGGGCATCACCGGAATCTTCGCGGGCGGAACGGAATTCACGCCACAATACACGCGCTTCGCGATAGAAGAACTGCTGGGCGAAGGAGTGTATCTGACCCCAACTTACGGCAATACGCTTATGGGTCTGGCCTGCTCGAAGCCGGTGACGTCGGAGGACCATTACAAGATCACCTACTTCGGACCACAGCCTCGGGCCGTCATTGAAGTGGTTTCCTTTGACGAGATGGACCGGGTGGTCGCGTACGGCGAAACAGGTCGGGTCCGGCTGACTACACTCACCCGAGAGACCTTCATCCCGGGGTTTCTGGAGAGCAGCGGTGTGCGTCCGTTCCGCAAGCTCGCCGCCCAGACCACGGTGGGAGTTTACTGAATACCTTTATGAGGAGCCGATGCCGGTCCTGAACATTCCAATACTGCGATGGGGCCAGCCCTACACGAGTCTCGAAACAGATGACGTCGTGCATTTTGTCACGGGGGAAACCCTGGCGCGGGTGAGCCAGGCTAACACGGGCTTGCTGGGCCGTGACATGCGGCTGGCGCTGCACGCCCGGCACCTGCTAACCGAAATTCCGATCTCAGAACTGATCGCCATGATGAAGAAGGGGGCAGATCTCTTTCTGCACGCAACCCTTCCGATGGGCGATGGCGCGCAAACGCCAGAGGATTTCGCCCGCCAGCAGTCGGCCAGCACGGGCCTACCAGAACACATGTGCAAGGCCAACATGAGCAAGAACTACTTCGTGCTGTCTAACATGGACAAGATTCTGGATGCGCTGACACGCGGATTGGATCTGAACATCCTTACACGCGGCTATGGAGTCGGATCTCGCGGAGTGATGGTGAGTTATCAGGCTCAGGCGCCTGTGCTGGGGCTGGTGCTACCGTCAAACTCACCGGGGGTCCACACGCTGTGGCTGCCGGTCATCTCAATGCAGGTGGGGCTGCTGCTGAAGCCTGGTCCTCAGGAGCCGTGGACTCCCTATCGAATGGCCGCCGCGTTTGTGGAAGCCGGTGTGCCCAAAGCAGCCATTTCAATTTATCCCGGTGGCGGCGAGCTGGGCGCCGAAGTGGTGCGGCGATCAAACCGCACGATGATTTTCGGCGGTACTCCGACGGTAGCGCGGTATCGGTGTGACCCGCGCGTGCAGGTGCACGGCGCGGGCTTCAGCAAGATCCTGCTAGGCGATGACGTGGTGGGCCAATGGGAGGAGTACCTCGACGTGATGGTCGACAGTGTGTTTCTCAACAGCGGCCGTGGCTGCATCAATTGCTCGGGTATCTGGGCCTCGCGGTGCACGCGGGAGATCGCCGAAGCTCTGGCCGAGCGAATAGGACCGGTGGAGCCGAAGCCGCCCGAAGACCCGCAGGCAAGTCTCGCCGCTTTCACGGTGCCGGGGGCTGCCAGAACGATCTGGAACGGGATCGAGGCCGGGTTGGGCGAAGCGGGGGTCGAGCATGTTACGGCGGGGTTCGGCCCGCGGCTGGTGGAGAAGCAGCGCTGCGGATATCTGAGGCCAGTGGTAATTCACTGTGACTCGCCCGAGAGTACCTTAGCAAACAGTGAACGTGGTGCGGTGCCCGCAGAACGAGATGCTGAAGCGAATCGGACCCACGCTGGTAGGCACCGCCATCACCTACGATAAGGCGTTCCAGCGGCAACTGGTAGATGCGCCACCGATCGACCGGCTGAACCTGGGGCCTGTGCCGACAACCCAGCTCGACTGGCTGCAGCCACACGAGGGAAACATTGTGGAGTTTCTGTTTCGGCCCAGGGCGTTTCAGGCGCGGTTGGAGAAGCTGGTGGTGTAAGGGCAACTGGAGTTCCTCGAGCCATGCGTCTGGAAATATTCGGAAGTCCCTGCCGACGCCAATAGGCTGTTTCGGAGGTACGGGTCAGGAGCTATCACCTCGGTTGAATCGAATCAGCCCTGTAGGATCCACCAAGGGGGCGTGCGAATGATACGGCATCATGCCTGTCCTTCCCCAAAATTCGATCGATGAAAAATGTGTCCCGACGATCTTAATTAACATGGAGGTTAGGTTCTTTCCCCACAGCGTCTAGTCAGCACACTTCTGAGAACAATTGAGAACGTCTCCCCGCCAGAATTACTGGCTGTGTATGATCTGACAGAGCTTTTTAGCCGGTGGCACCCGAGCCAGTTCGCAATTGACATAAACCTCGGTGACGCCTGCTGCCCCTTTGTTTCCATTTCAGGGTAACCGTTCCTCAGCCATCCAATTCTGGCCGTTGTCCACCTTGATGAACACTCGGTTGGACATCCGCCACATTGACGACAATAGATGAAATTCTCCTGATCTTCCCCAGTGGTTGGCTCCTTTGCTGCCGTGCCTCGAATTCAAATCGCTCTTCGGCTTCCAACCAGGATTCCCCTTTTCGCCCAAGATCGAAAAAAGGTTGTATACTTTGTCTCCCATCTCAGTGCGGGGTTTGACCAAAATGAGCCTCAAGATGATTCTACTGCCACCCGGTTACCATCCTGACTGGCCTGAGAGGATCCGAACCGCTGTCCCCGGCGCCGAAGTCAAAGCTATCGCCGACCCCAAGGATGCTTTCCGCGACATCAAAGACGCCGACTGTGCCTATGGCGATGTCCCGGCGGAGCTTTTCGCCTGTGCCAAAAGGCTTCGCTGGATTCAGTGCTATGCCGCGGGACCAGATCCTTCTTTCTACCATGAGGCTCTGGTGAAGAGTGATGTGGTTGTCACCAACTTCCGAGGTATTTACAACGACCATGTTGGCCAGCACGCTGTCACCTTCTTATTGGCCCTGGCCCGCCACCTCCCGCAATACATGACTCAACAGTCACAGCAGCAATGGGCGTCGGGTAAGGCTGCGGTGTATCTGCCGGAGAGAGTGGTTGTGATCGTAGGCGTTGGAGGCATCGGTACCGAGGTGGCCAGGCTCTGCAAGTGTCTCGGGGCTTTCACCATAGGTTTGGATCCCAGGCGGAAGAACAAGCCGGACTTTCTGGATGAACTCTACGGGCCCGAAAAACTGGACGATCTGCTGCGCAAAGCCGACTTTGTAGTCATCACTACTCCGGAAACACCGCAAACCCGGGGGATGATGAACTCCAAACGGTTCGAGTTGATGAAATCGGGCAGTTTTCTGATCAATGTGGGCCGTGGCGCATGCGTGTTCCTGGACGATCTGGTGGCAGCTCTGCGTTCAGGGAAGATCGCGGGAGCAGGCCTCGACGTTTTTGAAACAGAGCCATTACCTCCTGACCATCCTCTCTGGCGGATTCCGAACGTCCTCATTACGCCTCACGTGGCGGCAGAAAAAGCCCCTCATCTAGCCGAGCGGCGGACCCAGATTGTCCTCGAAAACTGCCGGCGGTTCGCCAGAGGCGAGTCTCTCTTGAACGTCGTTGATAAACAAAACCGGTTTTAGAAGGTCATTAGGGCCTTTTGTGACCAGGGTGTAATCGTTCTAGGGCAGTGGGGTTCGCGGCATAAGAGAGGTGTCGAATTTTGGGTGTGCGCTGGATCTCAGGTGGTGGCTAGCGGGTCTTCAACCCTTCACCTTTCCTTTGGGAGGGCCATGAAAGTTTAGAAGACTTCCCGGGTGAGGGACTTCGGCAAATCTCGAAAGTTTTTTCCTCTTTCCACATCGGATGTCGGGTCAAATACTCTTCCACAATGGAGGTATCTATGAACAGGCGCCAGTTCCTAGGAGCCGCAGGAATGACAGCTCTTGGCATACCTTTCTGGGCAGGGCTTCTACCGGAAACCTTATGGGGCAAGCTCCCTTCAGGCATTAAGATTACGAGCCTAAAGACTTTTGTTGTGCATCTAGGCACTGTCAACTGGGTGTTTGTGAAGATTTATACCAATGAAGGGGTAGCTGGCCTGGGGGAAGGATCGGTGACCAGCAAGGAAGCCACCGTTGCGGCTGCCATCCAGGAGCAGGAGCGGATGATCGTGGGGAAGGATCCGACTAAAATCGAAATGCTCTGGCAGGCCATGTATCGCTGGCCCCGCTGGCGAGGCGGCCCAGTACTCAACAGCGCCATCAGCGCAGTTGAAATCGCCCTATGGGACATTTTGGGCAAACTGTTAGATGCCCCCCTCTATAGATTGTTAGGAGGAGCGTCACGAGACCGCATCCGGTTATATGTCCACGGCGGCGGCAGTACACCGGAGACCGCCGCCCAGGCAATCCACAAAGCCAAGGAACAAGGATACAACGCCCTGAAGACCGGCCCCCTGGTCGCCGACGAGGAAACGATTCGGCGACCCTGGGATTTGAAGCGGGCAGTGGCCGTTCTTGAGGCCATGCGGAGGGCCGCCGGGGACCAGTTCGACATCTTGATTGACGCGCATGGATTGCTCAATCCGGTAATGGCGATGGAATACGCTAATGCCGTGGCACCCTACCGCCCCATGTTCTTGGAAGAACCCATTCAGCCCGAAGACCTAGACATGTTGCAGTGGTTAGGAAACCATACAAACGTGCCGCTGGCAACCGGTGAGCGCCTCTTTACAAAGTTCGGATTCAAGGATCTTATCAGCAGACACCTGGTGAGTTATGTCCAGCCAGACGTCGTCCACGCGGGAGGCATTTCCGAGTGCAAAAAGATTGCCGCCATGGCCGAGGCCAATTTCATTGACGTGGCACTCCATAATCCCCAAAGCCTGGTCAGCACGCTGGCCTCTCTCCATATCGATGCTTGTACCCCCAACTGTGTCATCCAAGAAACCACGGGCCGAAGACCGGATTGGGTATTAGATCTGTTTAATGGCGGGGATATTTCAATCCAGCATGGCTATGCGGAATTACCAGATAAGCCCGGCTTGGGGGGCGATTTAAATGAACGCGTGGCTGCGGCCCATCCCTATCAACCGGTCAACCGCCCGGCGATGAGGTTTGAGGATGGCTCTGTGATGGATCACTAACCACGTCACTAGTCCAAGTGGCAACACCGTGCTGGCAATTCCAAGGCTATTACGTTTCCTTACTGACTCTTTCCGTTTCCAAGGAGAGCTGGCTAGGGTTTTATGGAATTCATCCGGGGACGGAGCCGGCGTCGTCGCTCATTCCAGTGCGGCCATCCAAAGATCAAGATGGAATCGGAGGGCACGAGGTTCCACTTGCCCGTTGCTGCCATGGTCTTCTTAAGAGGCAATTCTTACTACATGCGGGCCAGCCCGAATTCAATTCAACTGGCATCACGATACTGGTTGACACGTGATCACGTGGTTCCTTAGAGTAAAGGACGTGAAACAAAAGTTCACCCTTAATATTGAAAATACCCTGATCCAGAAGATGAAAATTGAGGCTG
>QHZP01000071.1 GCA_003224715.1 Acidobacteriota bacterium
AGGTAGCTCCCACGAAGCCAACGATATCGCCGATCAGACCACCCCCGAAAGCGATCAACAGTGTTTTGCGGTCGACTCGAAATCTCACCAGTTTTTTGTAAATTGCCTCAGCGGTTGACAAGGTCTTGTGGCGTTCCCCCTCGGGAATGGCAATAGTCTCCACCAATACATTCGCACTTCGTAAGGAATCAAACAGCCTTTTCCCGTGCAAAGCGAGAATTTTTGGGCTCGAAATGACGATTCCTCTCTTAGCAAAATTCAAATCTCGCAGGATCTTTCCGGTCTTGCCTAAGATTTCGTTGCCAATGTGAATGTCATAGCTTCTGTCTTTAAGATCCACATGAACAGTTTTCATGACCTCATGGCCGCCTTTGTTCTCGTCCACTGACTCTTCCATCGTATTCGTTCTGACTGACAAAGAGGTTTGAGGAAGAGGACGAGCCCGAAGAGGATTTCGCGGTTCCTCCTTTTCACGAGAGGTGACAACTATAGCATACAACCCAGGCAAGAATTGTCTTGTGATGAAGACAAGGGGTAAAGTAAGATCTCGTCATATGAATTCAGACACGGGTGTCTTAAGAACCGACTTTTTGGTCATCGGAAGCGGAATTGCGGGATTGCGAGCTGCCATCGAGCTAGGCAGCGCGGGGAAGGTCATTGTCTTGACCAAAGACCGACCCGATGAATCCAATACGGAATGGGCCCAGGGAGGAATTGCTGTCGCCTTGAGCGACGAAGATGAAGTGAGCTTGCATCTCGAGGATACTCTTCGGGCCGGAGACGGGTTAGGCAATCCCGAAGCGGTCAAGGTCCTGGTTGAAGAAGGCATTAAATACATTTCTGAGCTTATTGAATGGGGTACGGCCTTCGACCGTGAGGGTACTCACCTGAGCTTCACGAAAGAGGCGGCTCATAGTCGATCGCGCGTGCTCCATGCCAAGGGGGATTCCACAGGGAGCGAAATCATTCGAGTTTTGCTCAAGAAAGCTTCCGCCAATCCCAATATTGTTTTCAAGCCCCACTGTTTTTGTTTGGACCTGGTTGTCCAAGACGGGTCTGTTTGGGGTGCTTTTTTTTTGGATGAGCAGGACAAACGAGTTAAGAAGGTTCTCGCCCAGAGCACCATTTTGACCTCGGGCGGGGCTGGACAAGTCTATTCGGAAACAACTAACCCTGACCTGGCCACTGGCGACGGTTTAGCCATGGCTCATCGCGCGGGTGCCTTACTCTCCGATGTGGAGTTCTTTCAATTTCATCCGACCGCACTTTTCCTCTCAGGGGCTCCCCGATTCCTCTTAACTGAAGCGATTCGAGGGGAAGGGGGGTATCTTCGAAATATCGATTGTTCTCGGTTCATGCGGCAGTATCATGAAATGGGTGAGCTAGCGCCCAGGGATATCGTTTCCAGATCAATTGTGGCGGAGCTGAAAAAGACCTCCAGTAATTTTGTCTATCTTGATCTGACCCATCTGGAAGGAAACTTCATCCAAAGCCGCTTCCCGCGAGTCTATGCGACCTGCCTGAATTATAATATCGATATCACCGTAGATATGATTCCCGTGCATCCGGCAGCCCACTATTTGATGGGCGGCATAAAAACAGATTTAAGTGGAAGAACCTCCCTGGAAAACCTCTACGCCGCCGGTGAAGTGGCCTGTACGGGTGTCCATGGCGCTAATCGCCTGGCGAGTAATTCTCTTCTAGAAGGGCTTGTTTATGGTGCCCGCGCCGGTTTGGCCGCTATTGCTGACACTCACCTAGCGGTTCCCAATGAGGTGGCCAGCTCCAATTCCTCTTGGAGCGACCACACTCAGGAGTTGCATCGTATCAACGAAACCAAATTGGCCGTTCAGCACCTGATGTGGGAAAAGGTCGGGATTCTCCGCAATGGAAAAGAATTGAAGGAGGCTTTACGGCACCTCTTGCATTTGAGTTCTCATTTCATGGCTAACACACCGGACCGGTCAGAATGTGAATTGAGGAATTTGATGACGGTAGGAGAATTGATCATTGTTTCAGCTATGGCCCGGGAAGAAAGCCGAGGCGCCCACTACCGGTCAGACTACCCCTGCAAGGACGAACAAAAGTTCAAGAACCACTCTGTCATTTCAAAATCAAAACACGTAGATTTCATTGATATAGTTTCTTCCAAATCGACCGCAGAAACTCAAAAGGCCACTTGAAGAAGGAGACCCAGCTTTTATTGGTCCAAAGCCAATGATTGTGTCTTTGCTGGGTTCTCAGGCTAACTGGCCTCCATCCACAAACAAGAGAACGCCATTCACGTAATCGGCATCGCGTGATGCCAGAAAAGTGGCTGGCCCGGCAATATCTTCTGGAGCACCAATTCGACCCAGCGGAATCAGATTTTGGTACTTGCTCATGAACTTAGGATCTTTCAGAAAAGGCTCGGTGAGACGAGTCCGGATTAGTCCCGGCCCAACGGCGTTGGAGTTGATGCCATGGGGACCAAGTTCTCTCGCTAATGTTTTGGCCAGCAGGAAGACTCCAGCCTTGGAAGCGTTGTAAGGCGCAAGTTCTGCTTCAGCATCCCAGGTATTTGTAGAAGCCATGAATACCAGTTTGCCACGCCCTTGTTGCACCATGCGGGGGACTACCGCCTTTGATACCAAAAAGGCCCCCTTCAAGTTGGTGTCCAGCGTCCAGTCCCATAGCTTCTCATTCGTCTTGAGAAAGGGAACGCCTTTTCCAACCCCTGCGACGTACATCAGGATATCAATGCGGTGGTACCATTGGATTACGCGCTGAACCATCCGCTCGACCTGTCTTCTGCTCCGCACGTCACAGACAATCGTGCGGACACCCGCGCCCTGCTTGGCAATTTCTTTGGAGGTGTGTGCCATCGTTGACCGGTCGATATCCGCAACAACAAGCTGTGCCCCTTCACGTGCCAATCGGGCGGCAATTGCCCTGCCGATACCTTGCGCCCCGCCCACTACCAATGCCACCTGGTTACGAAAGCGGTCGGGAATGTAGGCATCATCGATTTTCATCAGTCCTCTGAAGCGTGATGAGTGAGAAACCAAAATAGGGTTTGCTCAGCAGCATTCACGTTTCACGGATCACATTTCACAAACTTACCCCACATCATTGCCAGAGGAAGACCGGCAGGCTCTTGGGTGCGACTAAAGCAGAATTCTCGGGTCTTGAATCCTCCCTATTTACTGCTCTGCGTCACCAGCCTGTTCTTGCCCGATAAGCGTGGTGGTATCCTTCCAATCGAACTTTTCGTTTCGACTCGGCAGATTGTTAGCCTTTGCATATTGGTTCCGGGCTGACTGGACCTGCTCGACCCATTCCCCGAAAGGCAACAGCAGTTGCCGATAGACAAGGTAGCTCATATCGACAGTTCGGTCCGGCACATGGTCCTTCACATCATCCAACTCGTGCAGAAACCGGCGTCCATTGGTTTCGGCAACTCGTGGGAACCAGCTCTTGTACCAGGTCTCCGTGGCATTGTGCAACACACTGTTGCGTTGCTGGCGAATGTTCTCAACCATCGCCAACGCCTGGTCAATGGCGGCAACGGCCTGAGCTGGCTGATGCGCTGCAGCTGCACTTTGGGCTGATTTGAGGAGTGCATTGATTCTTCCCAGACTCTGCAGCATCACCAGGTTTTGCCGGTAAAGCTGAGCTATCGCGGTGAAAACCTCCAAATTGTAGTGGTTGAACTGGGCGCGCTGCAGATTTAGTCGCACTAGATCCAGCAGCTCATCATTTTCAACCAAATATTTAGACGCCAGCTGAAGTCGTTTTTCATTCTCTTGCCCCCAATCCCAGCCCAGGATTAGAAAATTCGGAGAAGGGACAGCTGGGAGTGGGAGAGTCTGATCCTTTTCCGGACGTCGCGGGGAAAAGATCTGGTCGGAGTTGCCGAACAGAGGTTTACGCGCTGTCGTGGGAGTAGTCTCCCAACTGTCTGCCCAAAACTGGGCCTGCATACTCATAAGCTGATAAAGCCTGGCCAGATTTGTGGCTGCTGATCCATAGAAGAGTGGATAAAAGGAACTCATGGCTTCGCCGGGATCGGGTGAGCCTGGATGCCATCCGTAGCTGGCTCCGGTAGCATATCCCAGCCAGAAAGTTTCCGGGTGAAGTCCCGCATCTGCCCAGGCGGCGACGAAGACTCCCAGCAAATCGGCCTGCTTGCGAGCCGATCCATACGAGATGTGCTCGGCTATACCGACGACCCGTTGAGTCCCAGTACGTCCAGGATGGAGACGGCCAGACGAGGGCAGTATGTAGTAGTCTGGAAAAAAGGGTTCCTCTCCCTGTGTGGAGGTGTAAATCATTTGGCGAATCCCATGGGCTTTGAATATCGGATCGAAATCAGGGCCGTAGACTTCGGCGTTGATGAGATGGTTGGGTAGCGACGCGATGTCATTCGGCTTGAGGGGATACTCACCCCAGAACATCACGGCGCGGCCACGCTCATGTAAATAGTTCGAGGTCTTTGTGAGAAATTCAGCCAGCAATTTGCCCACGCTGCCCAGTTCCTTGGCACGGCTTTCCTCATTGCACTGGGAATTATTGGCGAGACCAATGTAGTAAGGCTCGTCGGTTGAAACGTGAAAATATTTGACGCCCTTGTTGGCTTCCAATAGGTCTTGATACATGCCAAACAATAATTTGTAGGAATCTGGGTTAGTCGCACACAGCTCGTAGTTGCTATCTGGAAATGCCCGCAGCTTGGCATATTCGGGATGTTTGAGGATGAAAGCAATATGGGAAGGTCCGTCCAGAAAGGGGACGATTTGAACATAATATCGCAAGCCATAGTCCGTCAACTCCTGAAACTGGGTCGGAGACAGAGCATGGGGCTCCACCAGGGCTGGTGCGCTCTTGTATTGAAAATGTCCCTCCAACTTGATGGCGAAGCCATTGATTTTGAAAAATGCCGCCTGCCGGACGGCCCGTTTCAGCACATCCAGATGGTCCAGGTGATGAGCGTCGTCCCAGTAAATTTCGCGGAGTTGCAGATCCGGCCAGTCCACAATCTCACCTTCGGGCAGCCAGAGGTCGCCGTCGCGCGCTTTGATTAACTGCACCAACGTTTGAACACCGTAAAAGAGCCCAGGAGGAGCATTGGCAGTAATGCTAATGTCATTAGCTGTCAGAACAATCTTGTAAGCCTGTTCGGCCAGGGCTTGCTTGTCCTTATCTGTCGCTTGACCCACCTCAACAGATCCGGGGGTCATGGCGAGACGAATCAGTCCTGCCGAGTTTGACCGCTTGGGCCCCGTGTCGATTTTCAAGTGAAACCTGGAATCCAAGTCTTCCTTCAGGCTCTCGACGGCCGCATCTCTCGCCGGAGTGTTGCCTCCCATGGCCAGGCGCCAACCTTCTTTGAACTGGAAATCGCTTCCTAGCTTGACTTGCTGAGGCTCAGGAATGACGGTGTATCCACGGCTATAAAGCGTCGATACGGTAGCCGCATGGGCGGGGGCGGTGAACAAGATCAGTCCCCAGGAGAGCAACAGCGCGTGCTGGGTCTTTCTGTTCTGCGAGAGGATCAACATTTTGTGACTCTTTCCTTACTAATATTTATGTGGCGTGGGACACGGTGCGTGATTCGTAATGCCGGTCTTGGTTACAGAGGGACCTCGGTGAAGGCTGGAATTAGACATTCACTTTTCGCGTCCCTTACATCACGGCTCACGTATCACAGATCACGTGGGTTCAATGCTTAATCCCGTGCTGATGCAGCCTGCGGTGCAGGTGTTCGCGGGCATCCGTAAAGACCTGGAGCGCCCGCGCCAGACGCTCCGGATCAGGCCGAGTGGCCAGATTCCTGACCCAGGTCTCAGCCCCGTCAATCAAGGTTAAGAAATAGCTGGCGGCAGGCGCAGAGAACAGCTCCTGACCAGGTACACTCACATAAACCGGGGAAGTATGAGCCTGGATTCCCAGTGTCCAGCCAGTGGTGGGACCTATCTTTGAAGCACAGCGAGCCGCCAGCCATCCCGGGCCGGATAGAGGCACGTTCTCTCGTAAGGTCATCTCGCGGGTTCCGGACGGTTCTTCTCGGGAAGCAACCACTCGTCCATTCAACACAACCTCAAGACGATGGAAAGGCACGAAGCTTTTGGCCTCCACCAGGACTTCGGTTGTCCCGCCACCAGCTCCTAGCTTGATTTCAGATCCCGGCGTCTGACCGTCGGCCTGGAAAAGCAGCAACGGGCCGGTAGTCATAAAAGTGTTCCCCCGACGAACGGCTTTGGCGAAATTGGCAAAACTAAATTCGTCTTGTCCCAAGTAGGCATAGGTTCGGTTCGCCCCAGCAGGCATATAAGCGCCCATTTTGTCTGTTCCGCCTACAGCCGGTAGCCGGTAGCCACAGTTCAAGTAGCGGTACCAATCGAGGAATCGTAAGGTGTGGAAGTGTTCGCCGTGAGGATAGAGCTCGACCGCGTCGATTTTTCCAAGCACGATATCAGCGGCCAGTTCAGCGGTGGGATACGGGAAATGAACTGCCACTACCAGCCCTTCCCGCTTCCGACAGGCTTCCGTCCAGTCCGCCAAGTTGGTCCAAAGGGGATCACCCAGATAGCTCTCGCCCGGTCCACTGGCGGACATGGGGAAAACCGGCCTGCCGTGACCCCCGAGCAGACCGAGGTGGCCAAGCAGGTGCTGGCGGTTTTCTGTCCCCACCCAGACTATCATCTCACCATCCCTTGAAGTGAGGGGTCCATGGGAGAGATCGCCAACGTTGGTGAACAGATCACCCCACTGTGCCGCCAGCAGGTTGATCAAGTTTAAGCCCTCGGCCTGGCCTTCCAGGACGGCTGTGGAAGGCGAAAGAAAGTGCACATGTGTATCTGCGGTCACCCAGCCGCGAGAACGAAAATCAACCAGCCGTGTGATTTCCAGGTTTAACTCGCGTTGATGGGGTTCGATCTTCAGTTTCTTTCGAACCGGCAGGTATTCAAAACCCTTGGTCATTTCCAGGAAGACCTCGCCGACCGGCAACTCCACTTGAAACGTGCCATCCACGTAGGCAAACGATGTATCCATGAGCTTGACGTCCGCGCCGTAGTCCTGGAACCAGCCATCGTTAATCTCGGTGCGATGGCCGTAGGGGGGGATATAACGGCCCTGCTTCGACCGGAAGGCCAATCGCACCGGTGTGGGACGTTGGGTGACGGCATCCAATACCTGTCCCTGGAGCCAGACCTTGTCCCGCTCCAGGATCTCGATTCGGGATCCGCTCGGATGCGCTTCCAGCTCTCGCTCGGGAACGATGTGGCCCAGATCGAAAGCGTATTGCTTTCCGGTCTTGCTGTCGCTCAAGTTGAGAGTAGCTTCGGAACTGGCCGTGACCTCCGCATAAAGGTAACGACCCCCTTGAACAGGCTTGTCACGAGATCCCAGTCCTTTATCAGGTGCTCGAAGCCATGCTTCCGGTTAGAAGCCAGGAAGCGAATAAGTGCGAGCGACAACGCCCAGATCGACCTCCACTTTCCATCGCTGCTTGTCCTCGGCAGCCGGCTCTGGCAAAGTGATCCGGTAGAGACTCAACCGTTCGTAACGAAGGGGATTCTCCTGTCCCTCAAACAGGGTTAGGCCACAAAGAACCAGAGGATCATCGCTGGTGGCCTTAAGCCGCAAAGGCAGATCCAGGGAAGTGTGGAAGGCTTCCCGTCGGGCCCGGCACCGTACGTGTTCTCCCAGACGCTGGTCTGGAGATCGCCCCATTGCAAAGCATCGCTCAAGGGGTCGGTCAGCTTTCGGGGAGTGTCTTCGACGTGAGCCAGTGACGCAAAACTCTGATGCCCCCAGGAAATGCTGGGCGCATTCACTTCGAAGCGCCGGCGTATGGGCAGGACCTTCTCCGTGCCGTCTTCGTAAACGAAAATGGCCTCGGCCAGTTTTTGTCCCACCTTCTCGATCACATCTTGATTTGGAGAGGGATGTTCATTTTCGTCCCAATCGCAGAACCCAGCCAGACAGAGAAAGCTTGCCTTTTGTTTGATGGGAACCTCGATGCTTTGCTTCGTGCCACCACTGTTCCGATTTGATAGGACCACCCAACTTCTCTCCTTGGTCCCTTCGGGCCCGAGCCAAAACGGGATGCCCCGGAAATCCTGCTTTCCTGTGGGGGTGCGGATTAAACCGTCTTGAGCTGAGGCGCCTCCCAATTCCTTAGCCTGCGGCCGCGGTCCGAAGTCCAAGGGCGAACTTGTGAAGTATGGCGTCAAGTCAATCGGCTTGAACTTTCCCCCTTTTTCCGACCCAAGTGGATTCGCTCGATCCGCAGGCGCTTCCAGCAACAGCTTCAGCGTAGGCACTGCACCGCCCATGGTTTGTAGAAAGTTCCGTCGGGACCAGCCGCCCTGAGAATTCATCCTTGTGATTCCTCCGTCCTTGAAGACCCAATTACTCTTCTCATTCCTTGAGTTGTGAAAGGGGCTCGGTAAACGCAAACCGAAGTTCCTCTAGATCTAGAATAGGGACACTCACACTTCACCCTAGCAAGACAAGAGAACCGCTCTCTTTCCTTCCCTTTTGCAGGGGACGAAGCTTAATTCTTGAAAATTTGAAACTCTTATGAACACGTCTCAGGTATGGCGCCGACTGGCGTCAGCTTTCAAGGGGACGGCAGTTCAGGAACTGCGGTGCCCGCCCAATTTTTTCAATCCTTGCCCCTGGGGAAAAGAGCGACCGGACCGACTCGAGTTTCTTGACCCTATCAAGAAACGAGCTTATATCCCAGCCAAGCGAAGGGTGTCAAACGAAAAGATAGTTGAAACATTTTTGTTTGACAGTCCGGATCTTATCGATATAGATTTACTCGGCTTTTTGACAAGGAGCACCCATGATGATTTCACAGAGTAAAAAGAATCAATCCTTTGCCCCTTGCTTCAGGACATGTGCCTTTCGGTTTCTTCTTGGAATTCTTATCGTTCTCTGTCTGGTTAGGGAGAGTCTCGTCGTCCACGCGGCTGTGACTGGAACGATTAGCGGGTTCGTGAGAGACCCCAGTGGTGCTGCTGTACCTGGGGTAAACGTGACGGGCAAAATGGTTGAGCAGCAAGTCACGAGAACCGTGCAGACAAACTCGGTGGGGTACTATACGCTTGTTGCCATGCCTCCCGGAACCTACGAGATCACTTTCGAAATCACTGGTTTCCAGAAGCAAGTTCGATCAGGCGTTCCCTTGACCGTCAACGAAAACATTCGTGTGGATGTCTCCCTGGTGGTCGGAGCTGTTGAGACGGAAGTTACTGTGGTCGGAGCTGCACCTCTGGTGGATACAGCTTCCCCAACCCTTTCCGGCCTGGTGGATGATCGACGTGTGGTCGACCTCCCGCTGAACGGCCGCAATGTGATCGCTCTGGCGCGTATTCTCCCGGGAGTCCTGAATGTCAATGCTCCACCGCAACTCGACGATGCCCGGGGCGGACCGGAAATGGATGTGAACGGAGGCCGACCCAACATGAACCTGTTCACCTTTAACGGGGGCTATTTCAATAACCCTTCCCGAAACACCGGCATGAATTACCCACCTCCTGATGCCATTCAGGAAGTTCGAATATTGACCCACAATTTTGGTCCGGAATATGGGCGCAATCCTGGTTCCCAAGTCAACGTCGTTTCCAAGGCGGGGACCAATGACTTTCATGGTTCGGCCTGGGAGTTCCTTCGAAATGACGCATTGAATGCCCGGAACTTCTTTACCGACCGGGTACCCGCTCTAAAGCAAAACCAGTTCGGGGCTGCGGCTGGGGGCCCGGTCATGAAAAACAAACTGTTTGCCTTCGGCTCCTACCAAGGTTTGCGTGACCACCGCGAAGCGACATCCGTTGAGGCGTTG
>QHZP01000033.1 GCA_003224715.1 Acidobacteriota bacterium
AATCGCCGCATCCAATATCCATAGCTGATTACGGCTGCGGGGCTGGCATTCGCCTGGTCGTCCTGGGGAGTTAGGAGGCGCCCAAGAACAGGTTGTATGCCGAGAGCGGAAAAATAATCTCCCGATACAAGTTCACTCTCGGCCAGACCTGGCTGGCCATTCACCACCAGATTCAGGCGGCCGGCTCCGGCGAAGGCGCACATTCCCGAGAGCACATTGTTGCTCGTGTGAATCTCTTCAAAAGTGCGATACGTGAAGGATGTACTAATGACTCGCCCCGATTTGTCCCGACTGATAGTTCCTCGCAGAGAAGGAATCATCGCTGGCCATGCTTGCGCAGCCCAATTGAGCAGGACTAGGTGCTCCGGCTGTTTGACGGGGAGCATCTTGAGCATTACGGCATTGATCAGGCTGAAGATCGCTGTGTTGGCTCCAATCCCCAACGCCAGGGAAAGCACCGCCACCGCAGTGAACCCCAGATTCTTCGCCAGCATCTGAAAGCCATAACGTAGGTCATTGAGCATCGTGTTTCGTGATTAGTGGTACGTGGTTAGCTGTGGCACCTATCAGCTATTCCAATTGCCGACTGGCGATTGGCGATTGAGAAGTGTTTTCAAGTGTTCTTGAACGTCTGACACCTGGCACCTCACACCTGAAACCGACTCATAATCCAAATCCAGCACGATTCATCTGCTGGTAAAGATGAGAACAGCACGTCCTGTACCAACTTTACGGCAAGGGATAGGTGATCTAAAAACGAGGGGTTAGAAGACGGTGACGTGGTGATCTGGGATTTTAAGTGTCCGCTTCTGGGATTTAGTCGTTCCATAACCGGACAGCTCTTTGGATTGCCTACAGGACTTTTTCATCAACGCGGTCACCCAATGAGCTGGCTCGGAGATAGGCTGTCTGAGATAGGACTAACTAACCAGGCAAGGGCTTCGCCGTTGCCCCTTGAGAGCCCGAAGCGCGAGCGAGGCTGAGTGGCGATTACCCTCGCTTGCGCTTCGGGCTTTCAGACCTTCCCGAAACATTTCGATCCGCATAACGGGCTAACTAGCCAAGGGCTGGCTGCCCTGGATATCCCTGCCCCACCCCTGACAGGGAGCGTGAAGTGACAGCGAGTGTCGTCGCCACACCCTCGCTTGGCCTTCGGGCTCACAGACCTCCGCAAAACGAGAACAAAATTCTCGTTGTAACGTCCATAACGGATTAACCGTCCCAAAGAGGGTGAGCTCAGACACTCTCCAACCCACCTCTTGGTGTACCGAAGAGTGAGAACGGCCGTTTCCCCTGTTTCGGGGTTAGACGACACCCAGGCCGAGACCTGTAAGGACTCCGGTCCCCAATTGTCCGTTGCGTATATTGAAAATGGAAGGGAACCGGTCTTTCCATTTTTCGTTGGCGGATGGGACGTACTGGCGGCTGTTGCCCTCGATCGTGAAGACGCCCGGAATATGAGCGGCCAACCCAGCCGAGTGAATTAAAGATGCCCCCGGGCAAGTAAGATCTTGAACGCAAAGGAAGGATTTAGATTTTTGACCCGCCGCTGCCATTAACAAGGCGTTCGTTTGACCTTTACAGGCCTTTAACGCGACTCCGGTGTAACCCAGCTGGCGTGATAATTGATAGCTCTCCAGATCCACCAGAGACTCGTCAATGACAACAGGAACGATTTTTGCTGCTGCGTGCATGACATTTTGCAGATTGGATTTTAAATCCCGTGCCGTCGGCTGTTCGATGTATTGGAGACGAGGCAATATTGCCGGAGACTGTTTTTTGATTTCCTCAAGAAACGTGAGCAAATATTGAACGTCTTTACAGCGTTCGTTGAAATCGCAGCAATATTTCCACTGCGTCACCCCGCGACGGCTTTGAGCTTCTGTAGTTGCCTTGTCGATCTGGATTACTCGATCGATGTCTACTTTCAGATCGGCACCGTTAAGCTTGATTTTGAGATGGGTGACACCGTCTGATTGGATCCACTCAGCTAAGGTCTCGGGCAGGCCGTCGCCAATTCTATGCTTGATGTCCGATTCAAAAATGGGATCCGATGCTCCAATGGAGTGATACAAGTAGATGGATTCAGTGGGCTTTTTCAATACGTACTGCTCCAAGTATTCCCCTTTGAACTCAGGTCCGAGGTAAAAGCTGAGGTCGTGGCTCATATATTGCGAACCATACGCTTGATAGCAGTTGATGCCATTTGCTTTGCCATGAGCGTCGTGAATGGCAGCATCAAACGGGCTGGCGACCACCAATGTACAAAGTTTTGGAATAGGCTCAGACAGGTTCATCTTGCGTGACAACTCTGTGGCGGCCTTGAGATAGGCGGGCTCAAGCTCCCAGTTGATGTCGATGGGATGAGCCGTTTCGGAGTATGCGGCCGTAATCCTGGCAATCTCAGTTGCCAGCTGTTTCATTGCTTCAAGAGACCGATCATAGGGCACAACTTGGGACGGGAAGGACCAGGCATTGCCAAGTGGCATTGAGCCGAAGCCCAGTGCCTGTTTGCCGGAAGCCGTCTCAACGCGAGCGTGGACGTTCAATAACGTGACCTGGTCCACCGTCCGTCCACCAAATTGGTAAGGCGCACGATATTTATACTCTTCGAAGTCATACCGCACATCGAGCAGACGGATATCGGTCGGCAGGGATGATCTTTTTCTTCTGGCTCGCTCCTTTTCTAAAGGTTTCTTAAGCGTCATGGTCTTGAAAAGTGGGGGTGCTAAAACTCCCGCCCGCAAAAAAGTTCGACGACTCATCATTGACTCCAGATCCCCTTTCTTTATTGAAAGCTGGAAAACATAGGGCCGCTACCGGTGCCTAAACCGTAATGTCTCGATGCACAACTTTGGTTTTGTAGCCTTGGGAAGATAAGATCCCATTGATCTCATCCGTGATCATCACAGATCGGTGGCGCCCTCCGGTGCAACCTATCGATATGGTCAAATAACTTTTCCCCTCGATCATGTAATTCGGAATCAAAAACAGCAGAAGATCTGAAACTCGTTTCAGAAACTCGATGGTCTGAGTAAAGGATTTCATGTAGGTGATGACCTCGCGATGCTGTCCCGTCTTCTCTCGTAATGTTCGCACAAAGTTGGGATTAGGAAGAAACCTTACGTCAAAAACCAAGTCTGATTCCACTGGAATCCCATTCTTGAACCCAAAACTAATCAGAGAGATAAGTAAAGGACTGGAAGCCTTCTGTTCCTGAAATTTGTCAGCAACATAACGTCGCAATTCATGAACATTGAATTTGGTCGTATCGATTACAGTGTTTGCGAGTTTCTTAATAGGGGCCAATCGTTTTCTTTCTTCCGTTAGAGCTCTTAGAATGGGCTTATCATGAGTCAGTGGATGAGGACGGCGTGTTTCACTGTAACGCCGGATTAGCGAGGCATCGGAAGCTTCGAGATAAACCAAGTTAACAGCCAATTCGTATTTCTTCAACCTTTGAAAGACTCTTGGAAATTTGGCAAGCTCTGAACCTTCACGTACGTCGACCACGATGGCAGCGCGGTCTATTTGGGCGCCTGCTCGCTTACACAGGTCTGCAAATTTGAGGATGAGCTCCAGGGGAAGATTATCAACGCAAAAATAACCAATATCTTCGAAGGCCTTAAGGACCGTACCTTTCCCAGAGCCGCTTAGACCGGTGATAATGACGAAGGGAGTATTAGCCCTTTTCGAAGGGTCTTTCATAGCTTTCTTGATGGATTGATGAAAGTGTCGAACTCCGGACTTTTCGCCGAACCAGTCTGACAGTCCCTCTTGGCGGACAGCCACGACAGGAAAGCGGACCATACGCACAGTCTTACCCACCTAGACCACTTTGGAGTACCCTAAATTTTGCTAATCGAGAGTAACGAGTTGGGGCTTATGAAACTACGGGGATCAAATACAACACTCTTCAGTCAAGCAAGAACAGCTCGTTCCATCATGACTCTGTTGGATGAGAGGCCCTCACTGACAAGCTAGTTCACGGTTCAATCAATCCAAAATTCCCATCTTTGCGTCTATAGACAACGCTCACTCTTTCAGATTCTGCGTTTCGGAAAACAATGAATTCGCTCTTGGAGCTGGTTACTTCTTGGACAGCCTCTTCCACAGTCATGGGTTTTGTAGCAAAGGACCTCGATTTGATCACGCGTGGGATTTCTGAATTGCCACGCGTGGGTTCGGCAGAGAGGGCTGAAATAACTGCGGGCAGACTGGCTCCGGCCTTTCTCTTTTTGGCAATCTTTTTACCTTTATGTTTGAGGGCTTGGCGCTCGATTTTCTCCAGGACTGCGTTGATGGAGGTGTACATGTCATGAGTTTCTTCGATACCGTTTATTTTAAACGTCCTCGACTTAAGATTGATTTCAGCAATATGTCGATATTTTTCAACTGTCAGGATTACATGAACTTCAATCATTTCCCCTAAGATCTTTCGGATCTTTCTCAGGTGATCTTCGGTAAATCTCTTAATGGCGGGGGTAATTTCGATTTGTCTGCCGGTATATTCAACTTTCATGATGACTTTCCCCAGTAAATTCAGAGTGCTAACTCAAGCCAATCACGATAAACTTTCAGGATATGTCCTTCCAAGGCTGAATGGGAGAATGAACGCTCTTATGATTATGTTTGCTTATTGTTGGGGCAAGGAGGAGTGGGAAGTTCGGAATTCTTAACCTTAACTCTCCTTTGATGGGTACTAGGAATTTTCATGTCTTCGCGATATTTGGCAACGGTCCTTCGGGTGACCATGATGCCTTCATCATTTAGTATCTTAGTGATTTGATCATCCGTAAGGGGCCTGGAGGGATCTTCAGCATCAATGAGTTTCTTGACTTTGCGCTTTGCAATAAGTAAAGGGATAGCGCTTCCAGCCGGTCCCTGAACAGCCTCGGAGAAAAAGTATCGCAACTCATAAACCCCCTGGGGGGTATGCGCGTATTTGTTGGCAACCGCTAGACTGACCGACGAAGGGTGAACGCAAACTTCCTCGGCAACATCCTTAATCATCATTGGCCGCAAATAGTCAATTCCCTGATCCAAAAACTCCACCTGACGACGTACGACGGCTTCACAAACCCTAACGATGGTTTGTTTGCGTTGTTCAATATTCTTAATAAACTGTATCGCCGACGAATATCGTTCTTTCACATAATCCCGGACGTCTTTTGAAGAACCATCCTGCTCGATCAACTTTTTGTAAGTGGGACTGAGTCTTAACTGAGGGATATCATCTTCGTTGATGGCTACGGAGTAGCCGTCATCCGTTTTAACAATGAAGACATCAGGCTCAACCAGGCGAGTTTCAATTTTGTTGTATCGTTGGCCCGGCCTGGGATCTAATTTCTTGATGACTTCAATCTGGGCTAAAACAACATTTAGTGGCTTGCCTAATGAGCGTGCGATCTCCTGATAATGTTTGTTTTGGAGATGCTTCAGGTAGTTTTGCACGATCTGGGCCGCAATGGAATTCTCCTCACGCAAATGCCTGAGTTGAATCAGCAGACATTCACCCAAGTCTCTAGCGGCCACTCCGGCGGGATCAAATGTCTGAAGAATCTTTATACCTTCTGCTACGTCTTCAAGGCTGTGCTCACCGGTTGCGGCAATTTCTTCAACGGTGGCCGTCAGGTAACCATCTTCATTTAGATTGCCAATTACTGAAACCATGGCGTCCGAGACGTTTGGCGAAACGACGGAAAGACTTAGCTGCCAGTGCAGATGGTCATAAAGGGTGGTGGGCTTGGCTAGAAAATTTTCGAAGGCGGGTTTCTCAATGATCTCGCTCGGCATCTGAGTCCTGTATCCAGGATCGAGATAATCATCGAAGAAGCTTCCATAATCAATTTGGTCGAAGGGATCCGCCGGCTCGCTATTTTTTGCACCACTCTCAATAATTGCCTGGTCTGCGGGTTCAGCCACACGTTCTTCCTTGACCTGGGTCTCCTCAACCTCGGTTGCGGTTTCCGTTTCCTCCTCCAAGACCGGGTTCTCCATCAATTCCTGGGAGATCATTTCAGACAATTCCAGTTTGTTGAGTGCCAGGACGCTTACCATCTGCACTAGTCCTGGCGTCAGGATTTGTTTTTGTGCGAGTTTTAGATTCAGCTTCTGCTCTAGGAATGCCATAAAATCTTTATTCCAGGCGAAAACTTTCGCCTAAGTAGAGCTTTTTTACCTCATCATCCGAGGCAAGCTCTTTTGGAGTCCCCGTTCTGAAAATCCTCCCTTCATTAATAATGTAAGCCCGGTCGGTGACCTTCAAAGTTTCTCTGACGTTATGGTCGGTAATCAGGATCCCGATCTCTTTGGATTTAAGATGAGTAATAATCCTCTGGATATCGAAAACTGCAATTGGATCAATTCCAGCAAATGGCTCATCCAATAAAATGAAAGAAGGCGAAATGACAAGAGAGCGCGCAATTTCGACCCGACGTCTCTCCCCTCCTGAAAGCATATAGCCCTGATTCTTGCGTACATGGCTTAATCCAAGTTCTTCGATTAATTCATCCAGCCGATCTCTCCTTCGTTTGCCGTTAAGAGGCAGCGTTTCAAGAATCGCCAGGATATTCTCTTCAACCGTCAACTTGCGAAAGACTGACGGCTCTTGGGGGAGATAACTGATCCCACTTCTCGCCCTGAGAAACATTGGCAGGTCGGTAATCTCCCTGCCATCCAAGAAGACCCGGCCTCCATCGGGAGAAGTCAGCCCAACAATAATATAAAAGGTGGTGGTTTTGCCGGCTCCGTTGGGTCCCAGCAACCCTACGACTTCACCTTGATGAATCCCGAGATTGACATCGTTAACGACCCGACGCCCTTTGAAGGATTTGACTAGGTTGACCGTTTTCAAGATCTGCATTTTTGCTCATCTTGCCACGCGCTGCCTAGTAATGGGTCGGGTCTCGGAATCTCCTTCGACCGAAATGCTACCATCATTCAAACCTAATGTCAACCGAGCTCCGACCGTGGAACCCCGCTCAGAGTCAATGACTCTGGGTGGTCCGCCGACCAAAATCAACTTGTCCTCGCTTCGAAAATATTCGGCTGACTCTGAAAATGAAGTTCGATTGGGCTGATAAATTTTAACGTCCCCTTCGGCCAGAATACGCTGGATGGAGGTCTGATTTTCTCCGCGTTCCAGAAATATTTCCAACTGACTTGAATTCAAAATCCCCATCGAGCTATTCAGCTTGACATTCTTTTCGTATAGCGCCTTTTGTAATCTGTCCTCATATATCATTCTTTCGGCCTGAATGGTAACAGGCTTACGCTCTGTTTTTTTGGCAGAGCCCTTTTCACCTTCGAGGTAAAAAAAGCTCCGCACATTTTTCTCAGCAACCAACTTTTTCTCAGGGCGGTACAAATAGAGAGTGTCGGCACCGATTACCTGGTCTTCCTGCCACAGTTTGGCTCTCTGCCAGTACTTGGCTATGCCACTGCGCGTCTGCGCTTCCATGTAGTCGGACGAGGCGTAAACTGGCGACCCGGGCTGGAACATTCCTGTGTTTGCCTGTTGGTCGCGATTATAGAAAACCGAACGCACGTTGCCTCGAGCCTTGAAGAGATTCTGTAATTGATCAAACTCAATGATGTCTGCGCTCGTTTTTGAATTGGCATCTCTGGTTTGCGGATTACCTTGGAGCGAGATCAGTTTATCTTGGGCAAAGTACTTGGCTTCGTGCGAGGAGGCGTGCCGCTCCGCTTCCTCATAATTGAAATTTCCAAATTGGTGGAGCTGGCTGATCTGGTGGTTTTGCTGATCAATTAAAGCTATCAAGTGATCACTGGTGGTTTTCTTGACAGACCCCACTGCCGGGATCACGTCAACGTGGACTTGCTTATCCGCTGTCAACCTCTCAGGATGGCTGGAGGCTTTTTCGAAGTACAAGGTCATTTCCAATGCTGAAAGAATCTTCCTATCATCGTTGGGGTGGAGAGGTAGTTCCTCCACTGAACTGGGGCCTTTTGCTTCTATTAGAGAAACCTGTCTTCCCTCGGATTCAAAAGAAACCAACATCAAGGGTGATCTAACAACCCTGTCTCCAGGTTCGATACCTCGGCCAGAGCCTCGAGAAGTTCCTGTCTGGGCAGATTTCTTATCGGCCAATATTGCAACGACATCTCCAGACGCCACGAGTTTATTTATCAGGTTACTATTTGGTCTTAGAGTAATCTCCATTCGATTAGCGGAAATATCGCGCTTTAACTCGGGGTCTAGCGATCGGGACCTCACCTGACCTTGAGCGACCACTCTATTCAGCCAGCGCCCACTCTGACCAAAAAAGTAAGAGACTCTGTTAGCATCGACCTGCAACATAAATTTGGGATCGCGCGAAACCGAATGAACGTCTCCCCTGGCATCGATTCGAGTCAAGGTTGAATCAAGATCATTAAGGAATGCCTCAATCAGATTCGCTCGAGTCTCATAACAAGACTTCTCCACCAGGACATTGGAGCGCATCTCGATCCGGTTCGAAGCTTTAAGATACCTCAAGTTGCCCGATTTGAGGTGGATCTCTGAATCTGCCGGACTCTCTGGATCAACAATAATCTCAACTTGAGAATGAAGATAAATGGATCCTAGTTTGGAGTCGTAGGTAAGTCCCCGGCTTTTTCCATGAAAGCGCCCTCTTGCGAAGTTCACTTCGTCTTCCGTTTCGGCGGTTCCCGTTTTTTGTGCGTATTTGATGCTTTTGACCTTAACCACTGTGAGCAGATCGCTGGCGGCAGCCTTTCCACTCGAGTTTACGGTTTTACTTATCGGACCGAAAGTAATGACAACATTATCCAAGAAAACAATTTCTTCTCTGACCTGATCGTATTCACACCGATTGCTAGTGATGGTGTCGTAGCGATCTCCATCCTTTCCAAAAACCTTCACAGTCACGGATTCCAGAAGGTTCTTATTATCTTTAAAACCCAACCTGGACTTGGCATTGAACTCAAAGGTGGTTCTTCCATGCTCCGATTGAGAGAAAGAAAAACCTTGAGTGGCGTCTGAGACATTCTCAGGAAGAGGTTTTGTTTCCGGTTTCCCCGGATACCTAAATAAAATGGAACGCCTGTAATAGCTGAAGATGACCGCCAGGACTACAGTGATCAAAATGATCATCGGTAAGGTGCGGCCGAATTTTATGTACCTTTTTTCCAAAGACTTTTACAGTTAGTGGATTTCTATATCCTTAACGAGGAGCTGGAGGAACTTCATGCCCTGAAAAGAATTTTGTGAGAGTGTGAAGGCCAGGGAAACTATTCCTGTCGACTCTCGAACGGGTTGGTAATATTGAGCCATGTTCCAACCAATCGCATCCATCGCCTTGCCATCCTGCTCCACACGGAACTTTAGATGTTTTCCCTTTAGGAGTCGAGGTTCTGCGATTACTGAGAGTTTTCTGGCGGCAAAAACGGGTTGCGGGTTGGCCGGGCCGAAAGGAGATAATCGTTCGATTTGCCGATAAAATTCGTAATCAATGTCAGAAAGCCTAAGCTCCGCGTCTATTTCTAACGTGGGTCTCAAATCCTCCGCCTTAATTACGTTCTCGGCAAAAATCCTGAGCCGCCTTTGCAATTCCGCCAAGTGCTTCACGGGCAATTGAAAACCTGCCGCCTGAGCATGGCCGCCAAAGCGATCGAAAAGCTCTCGACAACTTTCCAAAGCATCCAACAAGTGGAATCTTTTAGTGCTGCGACCCGAACCATAACAAATCCCATCTTCTTTCGATATGACCAGTGTAGGGCGGTTAAATCTTTCGGTCAATTTCGTCGCGGCAATTCCAATGACTCCTCGATGCCAGCTTTCTCCCTCTATGACTATTACCCCTTGTTGACTTAGGGTCGGGTCGGATTCAAATCGATTCTCAATATCCTTCAGAATCTGTTCTTCTATTTGTTGTCTTTCTCGGTTGAGTCGGTCCATCTCTGCGGCCAGCATTCTGGTTCTCTCCTCGTCGGTGGAAGCAAACAATTCGACGGCCTGCTCGCCGCCTCCCATTCTGCCTACGGCGTTGATTCGTGGAGCCAACCGAAATCCGACATCGGAACTCGTAATCAGTCGGCCCGCCAGGCCGGAGACCTCTATAAGCGATTTCAATCCGAAGTTAACAGGAATTTGTAATCCCTCCAAACCGAACTTTGTGAATATCCTGTTTTCACCAATCAATGGAACGACATCGGCTATGGTACCGATGGCTACAATTTTAAGAAAAGGAACAAGGTATTTTTCTTTGTTGGCAGTTCTGAAGAGGGCCTGCACCAATTTAAAGGCGACACCCACACCACAGAGATTCTTGTCCGGATATTGGCAGTCGGGCCGCTTGGGATTGAGAACAGCTAGGGCTTTAGGGAGTCCTTTTTCGGGTAGATGATGGTCAGTAATGATACAGTCAAGTCCTAACCGGGAAGCATATTCTACAACATCAAACGCCTTGATGCCCGTGTCGACACTGATGATCAGCTTAACCCCCTCGGCAGCCGCGTGTTCAATTACATGCACTTTCATCCCATAACCATCCACCAGACGTCGTGGGATATAGTAAGACGTACTGGCGCCCAGCATTTCAAGTGCCTTGCGCAAAATGACCACGGCTGTTGTACCGTCTACGTCGTAGTCACCGTAAATCAGAATGTTTTCCTGGAGGTGTATGGCTGTGAGTATTCGCTTAACGGCAATTTCAAGATCAGACATCAAGAAAGGGTCCTCCAAATATTCAAGCCGGGGGGTAAGGAACTTTCCTGCTGTCTCGATTTGGGTCATTCCCCTATTAATTAGGAGCGTTGCCAGGATCCCAGAAATGTTCAGGGCGCGAGCGAACTCCTTAACCAGACTCAAATCGGGTTCAGCAATCTTCCATAGCATGTCAACAAGCCCACCGATCTTCACAAATTCATTCTTATCTCAATATGAGACCTGGGAAGGCAGCTCGTAAGAACGCTAGTCGCTTCTTGACCTCGGCCTAAACTTTCCAAACAGGTCAAGAACGCCCCAAAAGAAAAGGCAAATCCAAAAGTCGGTAAGAATACCCCAATCGAGGTGAAATGGTCTGTGCCTCAACGGATAAGGCAGAAACTCTTGGATGGAAAAATAAATGGCATTTCCACCGACGACGGAGGCGAATGTCTTGCCCACAGACCCCCAATATAGATTACGCAGCATTTGCTTTACAAATTCTTGCCTTGTAAGAAGAAATCTGGTCCTGAGCTTCTTTTAAGTTAATTTGGAGTAAGACCGATACACTTAATGGAAAAATGCTTGACTTCGCAGGCATTTGGTTTCAGTTCACCACACGGGCGGATTATACTCCCGATCTTATCGGCCGAGCCAATAGTGCTATTGAAACTATTCCCGTAGCCATAGCTCCGGTGTTGAAATGGGAATTTCTGAGGAGCCGCTCATGCTGCCTGCGACGGCACGCCAAGAAATGACAATTATTCCCCCTTCTAAAAGGGGGTGCGGGGGGCATGTCCTGTGGTGAACGTCGCGCTGGGAGCCCGAAGGACACCCCCCTAGGCCCCCCTTGATAGGTCTTGATAGGGGGGATTTTGAGCAGACAGAAACCAGAAATTTTCTATACTTCGAAACTCAATTACATTATCATTTTGAGAATGATAACTCAGGATCAAATTAAGGAATTAGAAAAAAAAGTCGAGGAGTTATCCATATTTCATCAAGTTGGAAAAGCTCTCACGTCGACCTTGGACTTGCAGGAAGTGTTGACATTAATAATGGGCAAGATCAGCGAATTGCAAAAGCCAAGCACCTGGTCGTTGCTGTTGATTGATGAGAAGAAGCAGGAACTTCATTTCCAAATTGCCATTGGTAAGAATTCTTCCAACATCAAAGACGTCAGGATCAAAATCGGACAGGGCTTGGTGGGCTGGGTGGCGCAAACGGGTGAAGCTGCTATTATCAACGACGTTTCCGGAGATCCCCGTTTTTTGCCAGAAATAGATGGGATTTTCCATCCGCATATCAAATCAATTGTTTGTGTGCCACTGAAAAGCAAGGAGCGAACATTAGGTGTCATTGAATTAATCAACTGCTTTGAAGGAACCTTTCCCAACGAAGATTTGTCAATGCTGACATCTCTGGCAGATTACGCAGCCATCGCTATCGAGAATGCGATGTATGTCAAACGGATTCAAGAGCTCACTATCACTGATGATTGTACCAATCTCTACAACTCAAGATACTTCAATTATATGATCGACTCTGAGTTGAGCCGCTCAAAGCGTTATAACTACAACTTTGCCCTGATTTTTTTCGATCTGGACCGGTTCAAGTTGGTCAATGATACTCATGGCCACCTCTGCGGCAGCCGGTTGTTGCGAGAGATTGGAGATCTCATTAAGCAACATCTCAGAGATATCGATACCGCGTATCGTTACGGCGGGGATGAATTCATTATTCTACTACCACAAACCTCTAAAGAAAACGCCCTGCTCGTGGCTAAGCGACTTTGTAGCCTTTTGAATCAGACCTATGTCACATTAGAGGAAAATGTCACGGTTAAAATCACCGCCAGCTTTGGCGTGGCCGCCTTTCCGGTAGACGCTACCAGTAAAGTGGAGCTGGTCCGATTGGCAGATCAAGCGATGTACCGGGTAAAAAATCGAACTCGAAATGATGTAGAGGCTACCTAACTCCCCCCAGGTTAGACGCCGTTGGTTCCTGTTTCAGGAAGCTGTCTTTGACAGTCGGATCGAAACACGCATAGGATCATGCCTCATTTTCACTCCCACCCCGCCTCTTCAGAATGTCCAGGCAGCACTCAGCAGTCCGCTTTGAAAATCGCCCTGGGTCTCACAAGTCTCTTTACCATTGTTGAGTTCCTAGGTGGATGGTTTACGAACAGCTTAGCATTAATGGCGGATGCAGGCCACATGCTCACCGACGTTGCGGCATTAGGTTTGAGTATTTTTGCTTTGTGGTTCTCTTCACGCCCGGCCACGGCCGCAAAAACCTATGGATTTTTCAGGGTGGAAATTTTGGCTGCATTGGCGAATGGCACGACGCTCGTAGTTATCTCCGCGATCATCTTCTACGAATCCTACTATCGAATGAAGGATCCACCTGAAATTAAGAGCGGAATCATGCTCTCCATTGCGGCTCTGGGACTTGTTATCAATCTGGCTTGTGCCTATTTCTTGCATAGATCGCAACAGTCAAGCTTAAACCTCAGGGGGGCTTTTCTCCATGTGGCGGCTGATGCTGTCAGTTCCGTAGGTGCCATTGTTGCCGGGCTCCTGATGTTATTTAAGAAGTGGTACCTGGCAGATCCTTTGACCAGTTTTCTAGTCGGTGGGCTTATTCTTTATAGCTCTTGGCGTCTGGTCAGAGATTCTGTGGATATTCTCTTGGAGGGTACACCAGCCCACATTGATCTGGATTTGGTAAGGAGCGAGCTGTGTAAGGTAGAAGGGGTGGAATCGATTCATGACCTTCATGTATGGACTTTGACATCAGGAATGCACGCTATGAGCTGCCATGCGGTTCTTTCTGGAAACGAAGACCGACATAAGATTCTCAAAGAACTCAGTCAAATAGTCCGGCTTCAATTTAAGATTGACCACACAACGATACAATTGGAAGAAACTAGTCTGCAGCACCAGGAAATGAACTCTTGTCACTAGACTCCGCAAGCTGGTATCTCGTTGAGCTGCACTGCGTTATCAAATCGAGCGGCCTCGAGTCGGTCGTCTCGTGGAGACCTTGACACTCTTCTGTCCGGCTCCCAGGGAGTTTGACAAGTTTCTTGAGGGCATCTAAAATAACAATTGGTGACGTGCTCACCCCCAATGTATAATGGTAGGTTTTTAGATAGCCCTTGCCGACAAACGCCCCACATTTGATGACTTGTGCCAATGGGTTTCTGGAATATCAAGACCTGAAACAAGTCCTAACGAAGTTTGCAGATTCACCCTTAGGTGTCCAACTCGTCCAAGAATTGACCCCCTTTTCAAAGAGGATTGAGATCCAAAAACAATTTGATTTGACAGGAGAGTGCCTTGAGTTCCTTACCTCAGGTCACGTGCTGCGTTTTAACGAGCTAGGTGATTTTTCGCTGCTCTTCGAAAAACTGGGGATAGAAGGAGTGGCATTTAATCCCAAAGAGATTTTGGAAATTTTAGGGCTTTTGCTTTGTTCGCAAACGGCTAAGCAAAGTCTTCTTCAGGCCCAGAGCAAAGGCTTGTCCAATTTAGGTGAGCTAGGTCGAGCTTTGCCTGATTTGAGCGGATTGGCTTCCATACTTGCAGGTAAGATCAGCCGGTCTGGAGAAGTTGAAGATCACGCAACCGCACTACTGAAAAAAATTCGCAATGAAATTGGGGTCATCAGAAATCGTCTCTATCATCTGCTGGAACAGACGTTGAAAAGGTATGGGGGCGCCGGGGTTATCCAAGACGATGTAATTACGATTCGGAATGAACGATTTGTCATCCCAGTCCGGGCAGACAATCGTAAAGAGTTGGCCGGTGTGGTCCATGGCACGAGTTCGAGCGGACACACAATTTTCTTGGAGCCTTTGGAGGCCCTAGAACTGAATAATCATTTGGTTCAACTCAAAGAGCAAGCCGAACTGGAGATTCGGAATATTCTTTTGGCATTGACAAATGAGATAAGGGGAAAACTCTCAGACCTTCAAACGGCCGTTCGATTACTGGCGAGTCTGGATTTTAATTTCGCCAAAGCCAGGTTTTCCCAACGGTATAAGTGTGTCATTCCCAATGTCAATGAAGGTGGAAGGCTGAGAATAGTCGAAGGGCGTCACCCTATTTTGGAAAACTCACTTCAGTCTCAAGGTTTGGAGATCGTTCCCATATCAGTAGACTTGGATGGCTCCCAACATATTTTAGTTATTAGTGGCCCAAACACTGGAGGCAAAACTGTTGCTCTTAAAACCGTTGGCTTGTTGACTCTGATGGGCCTATCAGGAATTGCTGTTCCTGCGGCCGCAGCCGACATAGGTCTCTTTCATCAAGTGTTCGCAGATATTGGTGACCATCAGTCCATTTCAGAAAACTTGAGCACTTTTTCTTCACATCTCTTAAATATCAGAGAAATATTAGAAAAGGTTTCATCTCCGGCGTTGGTGTTGCTCGACGAATTGGGGACAGGGACAGATCCAGCAGAAGGCTCTGCCTTAGGAGTTGCCGTCGTCGAGAATCTTCGTGAAAAGGGGATAATGACTATCGTCACAACACATCACAATGGCCTTAAAATGTATGCTGCCAAAACCCGGGGGGTCAGTAACGCCAGCGTCGAATTCGACGAAACTACTTTGCGGCCAACTTTCCGGCTTATTCATGGAATTCCTGGGAATAGTAGTGGGATCGAAATCGCGCGAAAGCTCGGGTTAAAGGAGTCTTTACTCCTATACGCCCAGCAGTTGGTGTCGAAGGTGGAGCAAGAAGTGGCCCAGTACTCCCAGCATCTTAGAGATCAGATTGAGAAGACTGCCAGCCTCCGCGAGGAATTGGAACGTAAGCAAAGAGACGTCGAGAACGACCGAAGGTATTGGGAACAGAGACACAAAGAGTTCGAGGACAAACAGAGAAAGGATCTCGAACAGTCCTGGCGACAGGCATTTGAAGCGTTCCAAAAGGAAACACGCAAACTGATTTCAGAGATTCAGGACAAATATTTGGCTGTTCGGGCTCGAAGAGAAGTTGATCGAAAAGTCGTTAAACTTAAAGAAAGAGTGAGCCAGGAACTGGGTTCTTTTTCAAAAAGCCCCAGCGACAGGCCCTCCGAAGCTTTGGCGACCAGTGCATTGATTGCCCCAGGAGCGAAGGTCATAGTAAAGAAGTTCGGACAAGAAGGAACCGTCGTCAACACTCTCAAAGACGGGCGACTGGAAGTTGCAGTCGGGAGTTTGAAGTGTGTGGTCAATCCCTTTGAATTAGAGCCTCGTCAAACGATCAAAGTCTTGCCAGAGGACCGACTTCGGCTGCCGGCCCAGGTGACAGTTCAAATGAACAGTCCGGAACTTCAAGCCAACGAGATCAACCTGATCGGATGTAGGGTGGATGAAGCCATCAGCCAAGCCGATAAATTTTTGGATATGGCTTATCTGGCCTCCATTTCTCAAGTGCGTTTGATACATGGATCGGGCACGGGAACTCTGCGGAAGGCTATTGCGGAATGGCTGTCGTCCCAGCCCCATGTCGGAACGTTTCGTGCTGCGGCACCTAATGAGGGAGGAAACGGAGTTACAATCGTCTCGCTAAAAACCTAATCGGACTTCAATTGCTTTAAAGGCTTCAGTGGACATTGTCCGGGTCATTTCGGAGTACGTCCGCCTTCGCAAGGCTGGAGTGAATTACGTCGGACTGTGCCCCTTCCATGCGGAGAACTCACCTTCCTTTCACGTGCACCAAGCTCGACAATTTTATCACTGCTTTGGTTGCAACGCCGTCGGCGATGTCTTCAAGTTCGTCCAGTCCATTGAGCGTATCACTTTCCCGGAGAGTCTGAAGCTTCTAGCCGAGAAATACGGAATTCCATTGACCGAATCCAATTTCAAGGGGGGATTAGACTCAGCGGCCAGAGAACGTCTGACGCTTCTCGACATCAACCAGAACGCTACCAAAGTTTTCAAACACCAATTGCGCAACAGTAATGAGGGTAAGCAAGCATTGAAGTACTTGCAGGAACGAGGTCTCACCGAAGAAACCATCGAAAAGTTCGATATCGGTTATTCCCCAGGCAGTTTCAATACAATAGTTCGCCAGTTAAGTGAGCAGTTTCCTTTGGACCTTCTGCTCAAGAGCGGTCTGATTCTAGCCAGCGAGTCCGACTCTCGCTATTATGATCGTTTCCGCAGGAGGATCATCTTCCCCATTCAAAATGAAAGCGGCAAGATTATTGCCTTTGGCGGAAGAATTCTTGGAGAAGGCCAGCCCAAATATCTGAATTCTCCTGAAACAGTCCTGTATTCTAAGAGTCGGACGCTTTATGGGCTCAATCAAGCACGTGGAACCATTCGGCGCGAGGACTTCGCCATCCTTGTTGAAGGATACATGGATTGTATTGCGCTACATCAGTCGGGGGTAACCAACGCGGTCGCATCCTGTGGCACCAGTCTCACCGAATGGCAGGCCAAATTGCTCTCCCGTTTCTCCGAGAAGATTGTTGTCAATTTTGATCCTGACTCGGCAGGAGCTGCCGCGACTCTACGTTCACTCAACATATTCTTGGAGAGCAATTTTAAGATTAAAGCACTTGTCTTACCCGGTGGAGCAGACCCTGATTCATTTGTTAAGAAAAACGGTGCTCAAGAATACCGTTGTCTGGTGGAGAAAGCCCCTTCTTATTTTGACTACTTGCTAGATCGGGCCCACCAGGAGAATGATCTAAAAACCGTCGAGGGTAAGATTGCTGCTGTCAATATGATGCTTCCTTGTTTGCTGCGAATTGCAAATCGCATCGAAAGAGCGGAATTAATTGCACGTCTCTCCCAATTTCTTGGTATCGAAGAATCTATCCTCCGGGAGGAACTGAAAAACGCTAACCAAAATCGAGAAAAGCCCGTAATTACTCGTTCCCGCATAAAAAAGGAGTTGAAACCTTCGGAAAAATATCTGTTGAAGGCCATTTTGGAGAACGATCCGACAGCTGGTGAAATGCTGCGCAAACTGTCTATTTCCCAGGATTACATAGGATTGCAGTCGGAAAATATCTTTCGTGAGATTATCACGATGTATCAAGAGGAGGGTGAAATTAGCCTGAAGGTTCTGCACGAAAAGTTGCAGAGCGATATCGATAAAGATTTCTTGAATCAAGCTCTTTTCACGGAGCTGGACCCAGAACAAGCACTTCGATGTCTGGAGGGAATACAAAGGCAAAAAACCGAGCAGGAGATTGTTCTGCTCCAAGAAAAGATAAAGCAAGCCGAGCTTTCCCAGGACTTCGAGCTGCTAGTCAGCCTACATTCCAGGAAATCCGAGCTCAAGCGAATGATGGCCGGCTAATTAATTTGGATGCCAGAAAAATTTGCTCGGAGCGAAGTGCCAGACGAAACCTGGGAGTAAAATGAATCCTTAAAATCACAAAAGCAAAATAAGGGAACACCACAATTATGTCAAATATTGAAGACAACGATACCCTAGACAATCTAGAACGAACCTTAAGCCTTGGTTTGGATGACAAGTATGACGAGGTGAAACAGCTCATTGATATGGGCAAAGAAAAAGGTTACCTGCTTTACGATGAAGTCAATGATTTGTTGCCATCCGACGTCACCTCATCGGATGAGCTGGATGACATGTTTTCCATTTTCAGATCCCAAGGGATTGAGGTGATCGACGGAGAACCCAAAGCCGCTGGAGCCGAGAAACTTGGCTACGACAAAGAGGCCAGCGAAGACGTGGAATTGGATTTGACTCCTGGTGCCTTGGACAAGACAAACGATCCTGTGCGGCTCTATCTTAGGGAAATGGGTACGGTCCCATTATTAACCCGAGAAGGTGAAGTTGAAATTGCCAAACGGATTGAGAGAGGACAATTGAATGTTCTAAAAGCAATGTTCCGCTCTCCGATTGTGATCAAAGAGATCATCAATTTGGGTATTCAGTTGCAGAAGGGAGACCGCTCCATCAATGATGTCATCGTCTTCAACGACGATGTCCTCACCGAAAACGGTCCAGACCATTGAAGAGATCCAAAGGATATTTAAGAAACAAAATCAATTGCTCCATAAATTTTTAAATACTCCCAAGACCAAGAAGGCAAAAGCTCATCGTAAGTTGCGATTTGCTCTGGCGCGACAGCGTATTCTTGTTTCACGGGCGGTTCGTAAATTGGAGTTTACTCCCTCGGAACGTAATAGATTGATTGACCAGATTCGTCGCCAATACGAGGCCTATCGTCCCTTAGAAAAGGAGATGGGGCGCTTGGAAAAGAAACTCGAGCATGCCAAAGGCAAAAACCTTAATGTCCTCAAAAAGGAGTTGCGCGTCGTCAAAGAGAAGATGGCGGTCATTGAAAACGAGGCTCAAACCAAAGGTATCGACCTGAAGCGAACACTTCAGACTATCGACCGAGGAGATGCGGAGGCGAATTATGCCAAGCGAGAGCTAGTGGAGGCGAATTTGCGGCTGGTTGTTTCAATCGCCAAAAAATACACCAATCGCGGACTTCAATTCTTGGATCTCATTCAAGAGGGAAACATCGGGCTAATGAAAGCAGTCGATAAGTTCGAATATCGTCGTGGCTACAAATTTTCCACTTATGCCACGTGGTGGATTCGTCAAGCGATCACCCGAGCCATCGCTGATCAAGCCCGAACCATCCGCATTCCGGTCCACATGATTGAAACCATTAACAAGCTGATTCGAACCTCTCGGAGTCTCGTCCAGGAATTTGGTAGAGAGCCCACTTCGGAAGAGATCGCCGTCCGTATGGATATTCCGGTGCAAAAGGTACGAAAGGTTTTCAAGATTGCTCAAGAGCCGATCTCTCTGGAAACACCCATCGGTGAGGAGGAAGACTCACACCTCGGAGACTTTATCGAGGATCGCCAGGTCGTTTCGCCGGCAGAGGCAGTCATAAACATCAATTTGAAAGAGATGACCGAGAATGTGCTAAAAACCTTGACGCCCAGAGAAGAGAAAGTAATCAAGATGCGTTTTGGGCTCGACAACGGAAGCGATCACACGCTTGAGGAAGTCGGACAAAATTTTGCCGTCACTCGAGAACGTATCCGCCAAATCGAAGCCAAGGCGCTGAGAAAGCTTCGTCATCCTTCGCGGAGCCGCAAGCTCCGTCCGTTCCTTGACGGCTCGAACAAAGACTAGCAGTTTGGTTTTTGAAAAAGGCTCGCTCGACTTCAGCTGCCGTGACTGCAAAGACCGCCGGAGACACCGCGAGGCCTGTTGGCCTGAGCCGCGTGGGTGGGTCGTCTCGCTGGGGTTGGTTTGGTGGCGAAGAAGTTCAAACTTTGGTCAAGTTTGTTAACATGCCGTCCCCTCACTCAAAGCTCCCATTGCTCTGCCATTGGAAAAAGGACGGCCGAAGGAGGGGTGAGTGTCACGTGCCGACAGAGTCACCCTCGTCGGGGGTCTGAGGTGGCTCTCCACATAGGCACAACTCGACAAACGATTAAGCGCATGTTATATTTCTCGCGATTTTTTGGGCCCATAGCTCAGTTGGTTAGAGCCCCCGGCTCATAACCGGGCTGTCCTAGGTTCAAGTCCTAGTGGGCCCACTCGGTCTTTTCGTCGATTAAGTTTGGAATGCACCCAGATCTCGAAAAACTTATTCAGCTTCAAGAAACCGAGCTCGAAATCAAGAATTATTCCGACAGAATCGAACAGCTTCCGAGACATCTCGCTGCCCTTGAAGAAAAGCTGAGCGAAACGCTCCAATCTCTAAGTGGCAATCAGGATCGATTGGCAAAATTGGCTCTGGAGAAGCGAAAGTTGGAAGGAGTTATCCAAGACCTTGAGCAGAAGAATTCGAAGTATCGAGAGCAACTGGTAGAAGTAAAAACCAATGAGCAATACAAAGCCTTGCTCCATGAGATTGAATTCAATTCCAGCCAGATCCGCAAAACCGAAGACGAGGTTTTGACAAAGATGGAAGAAGAGGAGAGACTTCGAAAAGAGCTGAAAGAGAAAGAGCAACTGCTCCAAGAAGAAAAGGCAGTCATCAATTCGGAGAAACGAGCTGCCGAAGCAGAGGAGGAACAAGATAAGTCCATTTTGGGAAACCTGCAAAATCGACGGCGAGATTTGATTGAATCCGTTTCCCCCAGTGTGCGCGAGATGTATAACCGCATCGCCCGGTTTCGCAAAGGAGTGGCCTTGGCCAGAGCGAATGGCGATTCTTGTCAAGCCTGCCACGTCCGAATTCGACCTCAAGTCCTCAGCCAAATAATGTCAGGCGAATGCATTGTAACTTGCGATAGCTGTGACCGTATTCTTTATTGGAAGCCAGATGGTCCTTATGAAGTGGCGCCGTAAAGTGCCATGCCCATCATGCCAAGTAAGGAGAAATTGTTGAAAAGTTGCATCGCCTATATTGATGGAGGTTCACGAGGAAATCCTGGTATTGCCGGCTATGGGGTTCATCTGCTCGACGAGGAAGGAAAGACGCTGGCTAGTCTTTCCGAGAGCTTGGGGATAAGGACTAATAATTTTGCTGAGTATTCAGCCTTAATTGCCGCCCTAAATTTTGCGCAGGCCCATCAATATGACAAGATAAAGGTGTATGCTGATTCGGAGCTGCTAGTCAAGCAGATCAATGGGACTTATCGTGTCAAGAATTCTGACCTAAGGACTCTCTACAATCGCGCCCAAGAGCTGATCTCCCGTTTCAAATCATTCTCTATCCACCACGTTCCGCGAGAACAAAACCGCGAAGCTGACCGCTTAGCCAATCTCGCCATGGACGCAGACCCTGCAAAGACGGAAGCGCGAACTGAAAATCTATCGTTGCCCTCCAAAATCTTGGCTGTTTTTCAAAACGGCAGTATTAAACCGCTGCAGCCTCTCGATATCCCCGAAAATACGAGACTTTGCATAAGAGTTGAATATGATGAGGGTTCCGGTTGGAAATGACCTCCGACATTCCGACACGGAGAACGCAAGGACGATCCTGAAGGAAGCCCTCAGCTCGTCTCAAGAAAATCTAATTCTCTGTAGGAATCTACCAATCGATATTCCCGGGCAAGTCTGTAAAACAAGACGAGTCCTTCCAGGTTCTCACGATCCAAGGCGTAATCGATATTTTGGGTGAGATAACTGAGCACCTGAGCTTGTGAGAGGCCTAATCTCTTTGATTGTTCAGCGGCAATGGCTTCTAATTCAGATTTCCCGAATTCATAAGACGCGTGAAATGAGGAACCGCTTCGGAGTTGGGCAGAGTTTCGCACTGCCCAAAAAGCAAACACGAATGGCTTCCGAGTCTGAGACAACCACTCCGCTGCCAGGTCGTAGATGAATAATCCGTCTGTTCTGGCTTTTAGTGCGACATCGCCGATAATGAGCGCGGCGTCATTGGCCTGAAGCATTGCATTCACATTAGGCGCTTGTGATTGAATGAAAGGCTCAGCCTTGAACCGACATCGGAGCAAGATCTCCAGAAGGCAGACTGAGGTTCTGGATGAACTGTCAGCCGCCAGAGTCTTGATATTCTGAGCAGGCACTTTGCTGATCAGCAAGACACTCTTAACCCTGAATTTTGAGGCCACAGCCAGGCCAGGGATAATCTTCAAATCCGGAATTCGCTGATACTCGATAGTGGGGATGAGCCCTACGTCTACTTTCCCTTCTGCCAGCAAGTCGGCGCAGCGAGAGGGGGGAGAAAAATCTAACTCGAAAAGTTCCCGCTGTGGCCCCCGGATAAAACCCCAGGACAAAGGCAGAGAATTCAGGTAATAGACAATTGATAGCTTCAATTTATGCATGAAAAATTGTAACTTGTTTCTAAGGTTTGGGGAAGAACGAGTGATAAGATGCGATTCCTTCCAGTGGTTTGAAAAAGAATCTCCTGTTTTGAATGGATTTTTGTGTATAATAAAAACACTTCGCATCTGATGTGAAAGGATCTATTGGGGGTTCGAATCTTAATGAATTATCGAAACAAGTTTCTACTGATTGTTCTTTCAGCGTTTTTTGTATTCTACGCGGTGGTTGGAGGATTACTGGGCCGAACCTCAGCTAAGGAAGGCGCATACACACAGCTTTCAATATTCAATGAGGTCCTTTCTAAGATTAGAAATAGCTACGTCGAAGATCCCAACTTGTCTGAGGTGATGCATGGCGCTCTGCGTGGACTTTTGGAGTCGCTAGATCCTTACAGCACTTACCTCACAGCCGATGAATACTCACGCTATAAAAAACACAAAACCAACGGCAATGGCGATATCGGACTGGAACTCTCCAAAGAAAAGATTTTAGGCTATGTTTACATAATCCACCCTATTGAAGGCGGCCCAGCAGAAAGAGCCGGTCTGAAGGCGGGAGACGTCATCGAATCCATTGAAGAAGTTTCCACCAGAGACATTAGTTTGGTCCAGGCCGGATACTTGCTGACTGGGAACATAGGTTCGCCGGTGAAACTCAAGATTCTGCGTCGCGGAAAGACCGAACCCTTAGAGGTAACAGCTAAGCGGGACCAAGTCAAGGTTCCTCCAATCAAGACCACCCTGATCGAGGGCAGGATCGGGTATTTAAAAATCTATCGATTTACGCCCGGCATTAGCGAAGAGGTTCGTGCGAAGTTGCAGCATTTGACAAAAAGCGGAGCTGGAAAAATTATCGTAGACCTTCGTCATTGCGCCGGGGACGAGTTTGAAGAGGCCGTGAGAGTTGCCAACTTGTTTTTAGACCACGGGGTCATCACTTATACCCAAGGGCAGAAATCCCCCAAGAAGGAGTTTGTTGCGGATCCTAGCAAAGCCATCTGCAAATCACCTTTGGTAATCTTACAGAATTACGGAAGCGCCTCCGCAGCAGAGATAGTCTCAGCAGCAATTAAAGAAAATCGTCGCGGCGAAATTGTTGGAGTACGAAGTTTTGGAAAGGCTTCTCTGCAAAAGCTTATTCCCTTGGAGAATGATTCGGCCATTTTAATATCTATCGCCAAGTTCTATTCGCAGTCAGGAAAGGTTATTCAGAACAATGGCATCACTCCTGATTACGAAGTGCGGGACGGGGTTGATGCGTTTCAAGGAGACGTTGATTCTGAAGACGAAGAGGATGTCCAGCGCGAAAATGCTCCTGGCACTAACAAACCTGCTTCTCAGGAAGATCTCCAGCTAAAAAAGGCGATCGAATTATTGAGTTCTCCGACAAGCGAGAGTCAGAAAGCCGCATAGGCATTTTGAATGAAAACATTTGGCTTTCTAAGGGCAGTTTCGGCTGCCCTTTTTTGCTGCCTGTCAAAAATTTGTCACACGAGAAAGTGAGATTTCAGATAGTCCGTCCGCCTCGTCTGGTTGCAATCCAACATGTTGATCAACCTTAATCATATCAGCAAGAGTTTCGGTACCAATTCATTGCTCAAAGACGTATGCCTTCAGTTAAACTCCGGCGAGAAAGCCGGGCTGGTGGGCAGAAATGGCTGTGGGAAGACCACTTTGTTTCGTCTCATAAATGGCGAGGTGGAAGCGGACCGTGGGGAGTTGTACAAGCATCCTCAGGTAAAGATCGGGTTAATGCAGCAAATTCTCCTGTTCGATTCTAATCGAACTGTATTTGATGAGGCAGTCTCTGTTTTTTCGAGCCTTGAAGATCAAGGACGTGAAATTGAAGCTCTGGAAGGAGAGATTGAATCCAAGGCTCATCAGGTTGAACTGCAGCCTTTGTTGGACCGCTATGCGCAGCTCCAAACCCGATGGGAAATGGAAGGAGGCTATTCCTATAAACCCAAGACCAAGTCTGTGCTGGCTGGACTTGGTTTCCAGGAAACGGACCTAACGAAGAGCCTCTCCCAATTGAGCGGAGGAGAGCTCAATCGACTGAATCTGGCAAAACTTCTTCTTTCGAAACCTACTTTGCTCCTTCTGGACGAGCCAACCAATCATCTGGATATCTCTGCAGTGGAATGGCTGGAGAATTTCCTCGTAGATTACCCCCACGCGTTCATCCTGATTTCTCACGATCGCTATCTCCTTGACACCGTCGTCAATAAAATTTGGGAAATCGCTGACGGCCGCGCCGCCGAATTTTCTGGAAATTATTCCAGGTATGTCGTAGAGCGTGAGAACCGATTCCTTCTATCCACGAGGGCTTACGAGCAACAGCGTGAGTTAATTGAAAAGACCGAAGATTTTATTCGTCGCAACATCGCTGGACAAAACACGAAACAAGCACAATCACGGCGCAAGGCCCTTGAAAAAATGGAACGCATTCAGCCTATCCAAAATGCCAAGCCGCCAGCAAAATTCCGTTTTGACGTTCATAGACAGAGTGGGAGTCTAGTTTTCAAGATTTCGGATCTGGACATTGGTTATACAGGAAAGATACTGGCGCGGCGGATAAACCTGAGCCTGTTTCGTGGTGAAAGGGTCGGTGTCGTTGGGCCCAACGGGTCGGGAAAAACAACTCTGCTAAAAACTATCCTCGGTTTACAAACGCCTCTCAACGGAGAAGTGCTTAGGGGCCGGGATGTCGAAATAGGTTTCTATGATCAGACACTTTCGGACATTAACCCTGGTTCGACTGTGCTGGAGGAAATACGTTCAATTTCGCGCCTGGACACTGATGAAACGCTTCGAGGATATTTGGCACGATTCTTATTTCAGGGCGATGAAGTTTTCCGGTTCGTTTCTTCTTTGAGCGGCGGGGAAAAGACGCGCCTGGCACTGGCTAAGCTGATATTTAGCAAAGCTAATACTTTGATTCTCGACGAACCTACAAACCACCTCGATATACCCTCGTGCGAGGCTCTCGAAGCTGCCTTACGGTCTTATTCAGGCACGTTAATCATCGTTTCCCATGACCGCTATCTCATTAGCAGATTGGTTCAACAGATTGTCTATCTCGACGGGAAGGGAACCTTTCGGAATTTTAAGGGTACCTACGAAGAGTTCCAGTCATCCATCATGGCAAGCGAAAACATGATAAAGGACAACCTCCCTCCGCTGAAGAGCGATAAAGGAGTGACGAATTACGAGGTCTCTTTACCATCGTCTAGATCTGGACTTAGCAAGAATCAACGAAACAAAGTAGAGTCCCGATGCACTCTTCTTGAGCAAGAAATTCAGAGAACCGAGGAACAGCTAGAGATCACATCCGGGAAGTTAAGCGAACCCTCCATTGCCAAAGACTTCACTCAGTTCAAAGAGTTCAGCGATCTCCATCAGCATTTAACTTCTCGCTTAGATCAATTGTATTTGGAGTGGGAAGGTTCCCTTGCCATCCTCGAAACCCAAACGGCTAAGATCCGAAATCCTTAATTTCCCTTACAATTTCTCTTAGTGAGTTTTGCGGATCTTGGAATAACCTAATGGCAGCCACGCCAGACGCCCCATGCAACAAGCATTGTGCATAATTGGTCCGATTCACCCCTCCGAGAGCAAGAACCGGAATTTGTGAAGATTGGCAAACCTCTCGCAGAGATTTGAGTCCGACAGGCTCGCCATAGACTGCTTTGGACGGGGTGAAGAAAACGGGACCAAATGTGACATAGTTTGTCCCTCCACTTTGAATCTGCCTCACTTCCTCCAATGAATGAGTTGATACCCCGACAAGAAAGTCTGGGCGAGAAACCTGGCCACGGATCTGACTGGGTGAGAAAGAACTTTGCCCGAGATGAATCCCATCCAGGTCAGCGGCCATGGCGATATCTAATCGGTCGTTCACGAGAATCTTTGTGCTGCAACCGAGAGCCATTTCACGCGCCTTTAAAGCCAATGAAAACAGCTGTCGAGCGTGCAAATCCTTTTCCCGGATCTGGACAAAATCAACACCAGCTTCGATTGCAGCCTGAATATTTCTAAGGAGAGGAACGGAGCAGCTTTTACGGTCTGTGATGTAATAGGCCCAAGCCACCTTATTTGTGGTTCAGCTGGGAAACCGCCATTCTAAAGTGCATTACTTCCCATAAACCCAAGCCAATATCGACGATGCCCAGCCCTGAAACCGCCCCCCGAAAATAGTTGTTAAGGACAAATTCTCGGATGGAGGGGAGGTAAAAAAGGAAAAGGTTGTTTTCCCAATATTGGGACCATGGAAAAATGACGAGAAAAACACCGAGTTCAAAGCAAAAAAAAATGAAAACGATGACCAAGATCTTATTCACCATTACCGGGATTTTTTCAGGTTCTCGATCTTTTCGGCCACATCTCGATAGTTAACGTTAGCACCATATACCTCCAGGAAAGTATCCAAAGCAGCTTTGGTTTGGCCAGCTTGTTGATGGGCGCATCCCAAATCATAGCGCAATGCCAGATAAGTCTCCTCATCTCGCCCCGGACTGGATAAACCCTTGGTAAACCATTTAACCGCCACCTGCGGCAATCCCTTTTCCACGAAACAGAGTCCCAGCATGTTACAGCACTTCACAAACTCTTCGCCGTTGCCACTGGGAGACTGGCCTCTGAGGGCTCTTTGAAACTCCGCGATGGCTTCTTCGAGTAGTCCCATTTCCTTAAAGGCGATGCCTAGATTATAGTGAGTTTCAAAATCCGGAACCTCGTTGTCGTCATCTTCCAGCCCTAACTTGAATTCCGCAAAAATGTCTTCCAGGCCAGAGTCCATTCCCGAGGCCGGTACGGGTTCTGCGGCAGTATTTTGTATTTTCGACGAAGCCGGTTTCCCCACGCTCTCTAAGGATGGACCTTTGAGCTCATGGTCAAGATCTATCATGATTTCCTCAAAGGATTCGCTAGACCCGGCTGCGGTGATAGGTTCTACCGTAGTTTTCGCATCCTGAGCGACCGCCGTTGTTTCGAGACCTGCTGCCGGTTCAATTCTCTTATCCCCAGTACCTACGTCACTCGGAACTGTTGATGTGGTTTCAAACTCCTCTATTTGGACTTCTGCAGGACGCCTCGCGCCATTCTCTGACTCCGCCATTAGTTCTACAATTTCAGGGCTCGGAGCTCCAATTGACTGCGCCTTTGACAAAGCTTCGTAACGGTCCAGTCGCTTTAACAATTCTGCATCTGCTGGAACCATTCGCAGGTACTCATCTATGCAGTTCTTTGCCTCGGCCAGAAAGCCTTGGTCAAAATAAAAGTCTATTTCTTCCAACAATTCCTGCAGTCGCTTCAAATCAGCGGAACTAATTTCCTTTTGGGGGACAGTACTTGGTTCTGCATGGATTTCAACCTCACCACTCTCAGACAACGTAGCTTTATGAATCGGTTCCTGGTGAAGATTGGGGTCATACTGGTAGGCCTGAGTAAAGTTCCTGTTCGCGTTCTCAGTATCCTTCCTAGCAGCATAAATATTCGCCAGAACTAAACACTCTTGAGCAGCCTTTGGCAGATCCCCGCCCTTGGCGTACATATCACGAATTTTCTCGTGTATCTCGACATGATTAGGAATAAGTTCAAGCACTTTCTTATATTGGTCTATAGCCTTTTGGTACAACCCATAACTTGAAAAAAGATCTCCCTCAACGATGAATCCTTTGACCTGCTCCTCACCGTGAGCTTGGAGAATGGCTTCCTCGTCAACTTCCTCTTCGATTTCAACAGGGGAGGCGATGGTTTTCAAGGTCGGCTCAGACACAAATTTATCTGCGATAGAGCTCATGTCAGGGACTAACCGCGGAAGTTCAATTTCCTCCCCCTTCAGACCAAGCCGCTCCTTGATTTGAGCCAAATTGTCCCGATGAGAAGGGTTACTGGGCTCTAGTTTAGCCAACTCTGTGAAAATGCTTGCTGCTTCTAATAATTGATCCTGCCTAACGTAAAGATTCCCTATCTGTTCCAGGAGCGAGGATATGTTGTGATGGGTATTGGAAAGGTTGTAAAATTTTATGAGTTCTAATAGAGTAGGAATGTGTTCCGGGTCATTTTGCAATATGGCCTTTAGCTGACTCTCAACCGCTTCCCCATCTGCCTTTTCAACGGCAATTTCAACAACTCTCCCAATCTGCCGCACGGCGCTCTCAAAGTCACGACGCTCCGTGAAGGACTTTCCCAACGACAGAGACAACTTGTAATAATTGCTGTCTAACTCAACCAGATGGGTCGCGGTTTCTTCGGCTTCCTTTAACCGCTCCGATTTGAGATAGACATTGAAAATGGCTTCATGCACTTCCGGGTTAAAATCATTGAATTGGATCCGATTCAAATAGGACAGGGCTTCATCGGTCTTCCCCAAATCATTTAAGACTCCGGCATAATTTAACAGAACACTCAAATTATTCTCGTCTAACTCGTAAGCTTTTCTGAAATGACTCTCTGCTTCGGCCAAGGAGCCTTTTCTTCTAAACTTCTGGGCGGCAGAATGAAAAGCTCGCGCAGCCTCGCTCTTTTTTCCTAACTTTAAACAGACTTCTGCCAGACGGCCCTCAATGGCTGGGTTTTCGGGATCGACCTCGACAATTCTTTGCAAAATGGATATCGCATTCTCAACTTCATTTTTCCTGAGAAGACTCTCCACCACCTGAAGGTAATGGGCACGGGCATCACTAATTAATCCTTGACGCAAATAGAGATCAGCCAGCCGAGAAAGAGCCTGCAGTTGGGCGGGATCGATCTTGCTAACCTTCTTGTACATGGCAATGGCCCGTACCACGAATCCCCCGTTGTCATAACTCTCTGCCAATCGGGTAAAGCATTTAACTGCCTCCGGGATATTGCCGATCCTGACATACAAATCCCCCAATGTATTAACTAAGGGGAGATCCGTAGGATCTTCCTTAATTAACTTTTGATATTCTGAAATGGCGTGACTGACTTTACCCTGAACGACGTATTTTTCGGCGGACTTCAGGACCTTGGCTTTATTTAAAGCCATGTTGGACACTTCCCCCAGAATTTAGAAGTTACAACAAATCTAGCATTGGGGTATATCGATGTCAACCTCGAACCCCTCGAAACGTAACCCGATGGTAAGGCGTGGGACCCAAGCTGTTCAAGGCTTGGAGATGTTTTGAAGTAGCATAGCCCTTATTATTTCCTAGATCATATCCCGGATAATCTAAGTCCAGGCGAGAGATCAGGCCATCTCGTTCAACCTTGGCCAGAATCGAGGCGGCTGCAATAGAAACAGAACGAGTATCTCCCCTGATTATATTTTTCTGGGGAATACTAAGATTCGTTATAACGATCCCATCGCAAAGTATGTAATCCGGTTTTTGCTTTAAACCGTTAATTGCTTGTCTCATTGCCTCCCGAGTGGCTTCCAATATATTGATGCGATCGATGACGGAAGACTCGACAAAGGCAATGGAAAAGTCTTCTGCTGCCCTCCTTATACTTTCGGCTAATTGCAGCCTTTGGTTAGCACTTAGTTTCTTGGAGTCGTTTATCCCAATAGGGATAGTATGAGCCATGTCAAAAACAACGGCAGCAGCGCAAACCGGGCCGAAGAGGGCACCTCTCCCCACTTCATCTAATCCAGCAACTCTTCGATAGCCCTGCTCCAAAGCCAGCCTTTCGAAAGTCAAGTCGCAGGATGAGCCTCTTTCCCGGAGAGAACCAAGGAAGCAAGACGTGCCCATCGATTCTAGACCGACTCCGAGAAGATGTGCAATTTTCGAAGCTGCGCGTTGGTGGACTGGCAGGCAAGAAAGGTCAAGCCTTTTGGATTTTCGAAGGCCAACTTCATCGGCAAGAGGGTAAGATATCTCTAAACTGGTTTAATTTCTTTAATCTTTGCAGCTTTTCCCTTGAGACTTCGCAAATAGTAAAGCTTAGCTCTTCTGACTCTTCCTTTTTTAACAATTTCAATTTGTTCAATCACCGGAGAATGAAGCGGGAAAATTCTCTCGACACCCTGACCAAAGGAGATTTTCCTCACTGTGAAACTGGACCGAAGATCACCATTCTTGCGAGCAATCACAATTCCTTCAAAAATCTGGATTCGCTCCTTATCGCCTTCTTTGATTTTCACGTGAACCCGTACGGTATCGCCCACTCGAAACGTGGGTAGGTTAGTTCGCATTTCACCTTTTTCAATGATACTCAATGCATTCATAAGGTCCCTCAAATTCTGCAGCTATGGTTCTAATTTCAATTCCAACAGACGCTTATCAGCTTCAGAGATATGGCTGTATTGTAATAAGTCCGGACGATTTTTCAAAGTTTTTTCTAGAGCTTTCTTTCTCCGCCAAAGATGGATCTTCTGATGGTCACCAGATAAGAGTAACTCAGGCACCTTCAGCCCTTGAAAATTCTCAGGACGAGTATACTGGGGGTAATCCAGGATCGTGTAACCTTGGCTGCTCCCAGATCCCAAATTTCTCCTCACAAAAGACTCGTTCAGTGTGCTGTCGTCCTTATTTAGGACTCCTGGAACTAATCGAGTTACGGAATCAATTAAGACACAGGCGGCCAGTTCGCCACCACTGAGCACGTAATCACCAATCGAAATCTCGTCGTCTGTCAAATACTCCCTTACACGCTCATCGACACCTTCGTATCTTCCGCAGATTAACATCATCTGACTATGCATAGAGAGTTCGAAGGCAACTTCCTGGTTAAGTTTCCGACCTTGGGGCGACAAGAGAATCACATTCCTCTGTACACCAGATCGACTGTCACAGATACTCTCGACAGCCCGAAAGATTGGCTCCGGCTTAAGTATCATCCCCTCACCTCCACCAAATGGACGGTCATCCACTGTCTTATGCCGATCTTGTGTGAATCCTCTCAAATCATGAATTTGGATACTCACCTTCTTCTTCTTCTGAGCTTGGCTTATGATGCCATGAGAAAAAGGGCCGTCGAAATAATTCGGGAATATGGTGATGATATGGAATGTCAAAACTGACATCTTATGGGGCGGGAAAAAGCAGAGTAAAGCGGGACCTAGAGGTTCTCAAGTCCCTCCGGCAGGCTGCAGATCAGTTCCTTTCTTTCTAAATCAACCCTTACTAACATACTTTCAGCAAACGGAATCAAAAGCTCTCCGGAATCCCGGTCGACTTTCAGCAGATAGCCTGCTCCCGTGTCGAGGATCCCTGAGACCATTCCATACTGATAGCCGTTTACATCTTTCACGACACAATCAACCAATTCATGCTGGTAATAGGATCCTTCCTTTAAGGGGATCACCTCGCTTTTGGGAATCTTGACTTCATAACCTCTCAAAACTTCGGCTAGGGATATACTATCTATCCCCCTAAATTTCAAAATGACTCTTTGCTTATGAAACCAGAAAGAGTCTAGCGTTAAACATCGGGGTGGCTCTGTATTTTTTTGAAGAAAAACCTCAGTTAAGAGTTCAAATCGGTTAGGGAAATCTGTGAGCATTTCAGCCACTACTTCTCCTCGATTTCCTCGAGTCCTGATGACTTTGGCGATGGTTATTAATTCAGCTTGGGTCAAAGTGCTGGCTACTCCAAGATTTCAAGGGTGAATCTTTTCTTTAACTTCATTCCTGCAGCACCTAGGATGGTCCTAATTGATCGAGCTGTCCGTCCCTGTTTACCAATGACTTTACCAAGGTCACTGGGAGCAACTCTGAGTTCGAGAACGGTCGTTTGTTCACCTTCAATGGGCTTCACTGAAACTTGATCAGGGTTGTCCACTAACGCTTTTGCGATTTGTTCAATTAGCTCTTTCATAGCTACCTCCTCATTGTGGTCTGGTCGATTCCAAGACGAAGCGTCTTGAACTCAATTAACAGGAATAAGAATGCAACCTCAATCAATTGCTTTTGACAAGGCCCTTACCGTATCGCTCGGCTGCGCCCCCTTGGCTACCCAGTAAGCATATTTTTCTTTGTTGAGTTTGAAAGTTGCGGGATTTTTCTTAGGTTCGTAATATCCCAATACCTCGACAAACCTTCCGTCTCGAGCCCTCGACTTTTCAATCACAACTATTCGGTAAGTTGGTTTTTTCTTTGAACCCACTCGAGATAATCTGATCTTTAACAAAAAAAATACCTCCACTCATTATAATTGAGATTATCTATCTCGTTCTTCTCCAATATGCTGAAAGAGCGCCCGTCACGGTGGACAGCCGAGACCGTTGAGTGCTTCCTAAAATGGCGACAAATCTTCATTCAATCAAATATTAACAAATGTAACGAAAATACTTAAGTAAAAAATTATGACTCCAAAATGGCCACATGTGTGGCCAACAGGCTCAGGACAAGGCATCTATCGAATTGGGGCTAATCCAATAACACCGTCTCCAAGGTTGGACTTCCCACGACGAAGCCTTCTGGCCAAATGAAAAGCAAGAAATCTAAGCAGCGAGGGCAACCACGAGGTCAGTTTTGGTCGACTATCCCGAGCGAACTGCCTTGACCCGCCAGGGTATTTCTGAAAGAATCATTGAACGAATCTGATGTGCAAGACACACTTTTTCCGTTGAAGGCATTTGACTTTCCTTTGCCGGAGCCCTGCAGTGAAGCCAGATAAGGTTCTCATTCAAGGTCGCGGCGCCGTTTCGAACCCGCCCAATCGTTTCGACACACTCTGGTATGTTTCCGAAAACGAGTCGACCCAGGAAGACGATCCCACACCCGGAACTCATTTTCTCAGAGATCCCTCCCGCTCCCTCGTTACCTACAACGATAGTCCCGATGTTGGATTTGATGCCAGCATAAACCCTTACCGCGGCTGTGAGCATGGCTGCATCTACTGCTATGCTCGTCCAACGCACGAGTATCTTGGCTTTTCAGCCGGCCTCGATTTCGAAACCAGGATCCTCGTCAAGGAAGACGCACCGGCACTTCTCCGGCAGGAACTTGCCTCGGCAAACTGGCGACCACAGGTGATCGCGATTAGCGGAGTGACAGACCCTTATCAGCCAGTGGAACGACGCCTGAGACTAACCCGGCAGTGCTTGGAAGTCCTGGTCGAGTTCCGTAATCCGGTTGTGATTATTACCAAAAACCATCTTGTGACCCGGGATTTGGACTTGTTGGAGGAACTGGCGCACCTGGAAGCAGCGGCTATTTTTTTGTCGGTGACAACGCTGGACTCGCGCCTGAGCCAGGTGATGGAGCCACGAGCCTCCCACCCGCTCCACAGGCTGGCTGCCATCGAGACGCTCGCCCGAGCGAAAGTTCCTGTTGGAGTGCTGGTTGCACCGGTCATCCCCGGACTCACGGACCACGAAGTTCCCTCCATCATCGCGGCTTGCGCTCAAGCCGGTGCCAGGTATGCCGGGTACGTTCTGTTACGATTGCCTCATGCCGTTTTGCCTCTGTTTGAAGAATGGCTAACCCATCATTTCCCGGAACGCAAAGAAAAAGTGCTCCAGCGTATTCGCTCCACGCGAGGTGGCAAGCTGTATGACTCTCGCTTCGTTTCACGGATGAAGGGAGAAGGAGTGCTTGCCAAACAAATTTCGTCGCTATTTTCTTTGGCCTGCCGGAGAGCAGGTTTGATAGGAAGGACGCCCAAACTTTCAATCGGCTCGTTCCGAGGACCGCGAGATCGACAGCTCTCGCTCTTCCCATAGAAAAATGGACGAGGACAAGGGCAGGAGTCTAAAGACCAAGAAGTTTTAGGATCTGGCTCTTCTTGGGTTCGACTTTAATGGGGGCATTGGAATAGGTCGATTGGATCTTATCTTTCCGCTCAATCAATTCGTTCTTGTAGCTGGCCATCTCAAAGAGGGAGTCCTGATGGTAATTAATCGTGTAATCTGGATCTTTCAGCAGATTGCCTGTTAACACCGCGACGACGTCTTCGTCTCGATCGATTTCCTTCGTCTGAACCAATTTCTTGATTCCTGCCACCGTCGTGGCCGACGCCGGTTCGCAACCAATACCGTCTCGCCCTATGATGGCTTTGGCGTCAGCGATCTCCTGCTCGCTGACTACGTCACACCAACCTCGAGTCCAATCCATGGCTCGCACTGCCTTTTTCCAAGACACAGGGTTCCCGATTTTAATAGCGGTGGCCAAGGTGTGAGCTTCCACGGGAATCAACCGCGGCGACTGATATATGAGAGTTCGATAAAGAGGATTTGCCCGGGCAGCCTGAATAATCGTAACCATGGGCATTTTATGAATGAAGCCTAGATCATAGAGCTCTTTGATAGCCTTTCCAAACGAAGAGCTGTTGCCCAGGTTGCCTCCTGGAACAACCACTCTATCCGGAACCTGCCAGCCTCGCTGGGCCAACATTTCCACAATGATGGTCTTTTGTCCCTCCAGGCGAAAGGGATTGATGGAGTTGAGCAGGTAAACGTCCGTTTCTTCCGTGATTTCTTTGACCATCTTCATTGCTTCGTCGAAGTCTCCCTGGATCTGAAGCGTCAACCCACCATAATCCAGACTCTGAGAGAGTTTCCCAAAAGCAATTTGCTGATCGGGAATGAAGATGACTGCCTTCAGGTTGGCTCGAGCAGCATAAGCAGCCATGGAGGCAGATGTATTCCCGGTACTGGCGCAAGCCACAATTTTGGAGCTCATCAGGAGCGCCTGAGTCACGCCTGCGGTCATTCCGTTATCCTTAAACGACCCGGTTGGGTTAAGGCCCTGGTGCTTCAAATAGAGTCTTTTCAGTCCGGAGTAGTCTGCGCAACGGGGAGCCTCATAGATCGGAGTATTGCCTTCCTGCATGGACACCACTTTTGTCGGATCAGGGCAGAAAGGTATCAGCTCCCGGTAGCGCCAAACCCCGCTAAGATCCAGTGGGTCATTGGATAATCTTCGTTGCTGAAAAACTCGTTTTATCTCTTCGGGATCACCCAATTGAAAATCATAAAGGACATCCAGCAGGCCTCCACATTGGGGGCAGACATAAGACTTGGTGTTTGAGGGAAGAACTTTCTGGCAGTTTGCTTCGATGCACTTCAAATAAACATTCATGGCGTAAATGTAATTCAACTACTCGCAAATCTCAACACAATAGCTGCAACTGACAATTCCGTTAACGGAAGTTTGCCAGAGTCGGCGATGTGGCGGGAAAGAGTTAGCCTAGACCGTTACGCTCGTTACAAACGAGAATTTTGTCCTCGGGAGGTCTGCGAGCCTGAAGCGCAAGCGAGGGTCATCCCCATTGACCTCGCTTGCGCTTCGGGCTCAGCGGTGGGGCAGGGATATCGAGGGGGCAGCTCTTGTCTAGTTACCTGATTTGGGAATCGCCCGCTCTTTCACCCTCGGAATTCGGAATTCGAGTTCAAGTCAACTTCAGGTTTACGTCAGCATTCAAGCTCATGTCAGCAAACTCTCTCCGCACCAGCTTGGGGTATCCCGCTGCTGCAATCATGGCAGCGTTGTCTGTGGAAAGAATTGCAGAAGGAAAATATACTGGCAGCCCCATTTTTTCGAAGCCTTGTTTGAAACGGCTTCGAAGCCAACTATTACAGGCAACACCCCCGGAAACCATGATGGAACGGCTTCTGTAATTCTCTACGGCCGTTCTTGTATTGATGAATAGACTTTCTATGACAGCTCGCTGAAAGCTGGCTATTACATCATAGATGGATTGGGGCAAGTGTTCTAAGAACGATTTGTCTTGACGCTGAAGACAAATGGTCGTGAGTTCGTTTTTCAGATGGGCTTGAGCATAGCGGAGCACCGCTGTTTTGATCCCTGAGAAACTAAAATCCAACCTGGCGTCCCGGATCTTTGCGATAGGAAACTCCACGGCCAGTGGATTTCCCATCTTGGCTAGCCTGTCAATAACGGGTCCCCCGGGATAGCCTAGATGGAGTAACTTGGCAACTTTGTCAAACGCTTCCCCAGCAGCGTCGTCGCGAGTGCGTCCGACCAATTGATACTGTTCCTTTCGGCTTCCATTGGAAGTGATCGGTCTAATCCAGAAGAGACTTGTGTGTCCCCCGGACACTACCAAGGCTAGCGCAGGAAAGAGGGTGTTCCAATCAGTGGAAGACGCTCTGCTTTTTTCCTCTTCGCAGGCTATGTGGAGGGGCACTGAATAGATGTGTCCTTCAATATGATTTACTGCGACCAGAGGTCGTTGCAGACTAAAGCACAAGGCCTTGGCATAATTAATGCCGACCAAAAGCGAACCGACTAAGCCAGGACCTTGAGTTACAGCCACGCCTGCAATCTCAGCCGGGTGGATCCCTGCTTCGCTTACAGCCGCATTCACAATCGGTACTATGTTTTCCAAATGGTGTCGGGATGCTAATTCTGGAACAACGCCGCCATACTTTTTATGAATCGCAATCTGAGACGCAATACAGTTAGAAAGGATAGTCTTCCCGTCTCGTAACACCGCCGCCGCAGTCTCGTCGCAGGACGATTCAATTCCCAGTATCAGCATGCGTTACAAGCCTTCTCCCTGCCGATTTGCCATAGGAGTTTGACGCCTGGCAATGCTTCTGCTATGATTTGGGTTTTTGAGTTGGCCTTTATAGGAGGTTTGCTATGGGAGCGCGTTGTGATGTCTGTGGGAAGGGTCCTCTCTTTGGAAACAATGTCAGCCATGCGCACAACATTACCAAGAGAAGATGGAATCCCAATCTCCAGCGGGTCCGGGTTATTATTAATGGCACTCATAGAAGAGCGCGCGTCTGCACTGCCTGCATTCGAACTGGGCGAGTGGTGAAATCCCACTAAGCTCTCTACACTCCAGCAATGAATCCAGCGAGGTTTCACTTCAGTCGTGTCAGGTATCGTCCGCAGTTCTCCGAGCCATTCCCTTGTGAAAATATCCTTCAGGGACTTGGGGTTTCTTGGTAGCCAAGAAGTTCGCGGTAAGAGTGCTCGTACCAGCCGGCTGATCCTGGCTATACATCGTTCCATCCGTGTTGCCGCTCTTTGCAAAGATCACTGATCATTGCCAGGCAATCTCATTTACGCCTTTAATTTTCTTGATCGAATTGACAGCCCGTTCCAGATGTTTCAGGTCCGAGATTTCGATCGTAACGTGAATCATTCCCTGGTGATCCTCGAAGGACTGGGCCTCGATATTCTTGATGTTGGTTTTGATATCCGAAATCGTTGAGGTAATTTCAGCCAGCATCCCCTGGCGGTCATCCACAGAAATAGAGAGTTTCACCGCATAGGAGTCTTCACCGGCACCCGTCCACTGAACATCGATTTTGCGGTCTGCTTCATAAAGCAGATTTCCCACATTAGCACAACGTTTGGCGTGAACAGCCACTCCTTTACCCCGGGTAATATAGCCGACTATTTCTTCTCCCCGAATCGGATTACAACACTTTGCCCGATACACCATGAGATCATTGATCCCCTTTACCTGGATGGTGGCATCAGATGAAATTCCAAATACTTTCTTGACTGCAGAAGTGAATTTGGTGATTCTTTCATCAGGGACTTCCTTAAGCTCTTCTTGGGGAACCAGCTTGCCTAGCAACACCCTGGCTGAAAGCTTGCCGAATCCCAAGGCCGAATAAACATCCTCTAATTTCGTACATCCATATTCTGGAGCTGCTTTGAGAAGCTGCCCTTCTTCCACTAATTTTTTCAAATTAACCTTGAACTTTCTGGCTTCCTTCTCCAAAATCTTTTTGCCAATTTCGATAGAACGCTCTCTTTGGCTAACGTTAATAAAGTGCTTGATCTTATTTCGGGCTCGCGAGGTCCTGACAAAGGAAAGCCAGTCCCGGCTGGGTGTGTGCCCCACTTGAGTTTGGATCTCGACGATGTCGCCATTCTTGAGCTTGGATTTAAGCGGAACAATTCTTCCATTCACCTTGGCTCCAACGCAGGTATGTCCTACTTCCGTATGGATGGAATAGGCGAAATCGACGGCCGTTGCATCTCGAGGGAGGATGATTACCTTGCCTTTTGGTGTAAAGGCATAAACCTCTTCTGGATATAAATCGATCTTCAACGTACTTAAGAAGTCGCTGGGATCCTGCATGTCCTGCTGCCATTCCACCAAATGGCGCAACCAAAGAAAACGTTGATCGTCTTTCTCATCCAATCCCCTGCCAGTTTTATATTTCCAATGAGCGGCAATGCCCTCCTCGGCAATGCGATGCATCTCCATGGTGCGGATTTGAACCTCAAAAGGTTGACCCTGTGGTCCAATGACCGAGGTATGAAGCGATTGATACATATTCGGTCGAGGAATAGCTATGAAGTCCTTTATTCTTCCAGGAACTGGTCTCCACAGGTTATGAATGATTCCCAGCGTGCCGTAACAGTCTCTTACAGTTCCGGTAATGATCCGAACCGCCATAAGATCGTACACTTGCTCAATGGGAATCTTTTGTCTTTTGATTTTCTGGTAAACGCTATAGATTCTCTTGATCCTTGATTCCACAGTGCAAGGGATCTCATGCTCCTGCAGTTTTTGGCTGATAATTTCTTTAACTTCCTCCAAGAACTCTTCTTTCACTTTCCTCTTGCTTTCAATACCCTTTTCAATTTCCTGGTATGCTTCGGGCTCCAAATAGCTAAAAGCTAGGTCTTCCAGCTCGCCCCGAATTTTCCCCATCCCCAGCCGATGAGCGATGGGAGCATAAATCTCCATTGTCTCCTGTGCAATTCGGAGGCGCTTCTCCGCAGGCAGGTACTGCAAGGTCCGCATATTATGGAGACGATCCGCCAATTTTACTAAGACGACCCGGATATCGTCGACCATGGCCAGGAACATCTTGCGAAAATTTTCAGCCTGCTGTTCTTCCTTAGAGTCGAACTGAAAGCGGCTGATCTTAGTAAGTCCATTAACAATTTGGGCGATATCATTTCCAAAATATTCCTTAATTTTTTCGATTGGGGTCAAGGTGTCCTCCACAACATCGTGGAGAAATCCCACACTGACGCAGGCAGCATCCAATTTCATTTCCGCCAGGATTTTCGCTACCGCCAAGGGATGGTTCAAATAGGGTTCTCCGGATTGGCGCACCTGACCCCGATGCTCTTTGGCTGAAAACGCATAGGCTCGCCGGATAACCTCAAGGTCATCATTCGGATGGTACTTTTCCACCTTCGCCACAATGTCTTCGAGTCCCACCATAATCAATATATTAATGGAAAGTGGTTTACCCGCGCAACAAGCCCATCAAATAAAAAGGCCTCTTGAGCGGTTGTCTCAAGAGGCTTTTAATGGAATAAACCGGGTCTACTTGGAAGAATCTATGCCACCCTTGGTTTCAGCTTTTGACTCGACCTGCTTTTTGATCGCCATCGCCTTATCGAAACTGTCATCTGCCTTCTTAAGATATCCTTCATACTCAGCAAACTGTCCGGGGATATTCTTCTTCACCAAGCCATCCAAAGACCTCGGGTCTAGAGCCGCCATGGTGAACTGGTCCTTAAGCTTGGGATTCTTTTCCACAACTTCATCGATAATGACCTGGGCTTTCTGCCTGTAAAGCAGGTTCACATAAAAATAGGCATTGTAATAATTAGGCTGTACTTCGACGGCCTTATCGAGGTATTTTAACCCTTCCTCAACCAATTCTGCCTTGCGCGCCACCGGTATCGGATTCTGTTTGTCATAGCACACCATCCAGTTAACCAATCCTACGCTATAATAGGGCTCCGGGTTGTTGGGCTCTAGTTCTGCCGTTTTCATATAATACTCTTTGGCCTTGTCAAGCTGCTTCATTTGAAAATAGATTCCCGCAATTCCCTTAACTGAGCCAAGGTTTTTGGGATCTTTTTGAAGCACGACTTCAAAAGCATTAATCGCATCCTCCCCAATTTTCTTATTTTCTTCGGATTCCCCTCCAGGCACATATTGGGCGGCGTACGCAGTCGCCAGGTAAAGATGAGCGTTCAACAGATCCGGGTCCAGATCAACAGCCGATTTAAAGTGCTCCACAGCCGTTTCGTATTTGGCATCCTTAAAAGATCGAACCCCCTTGTTTAGTTCGTCGCGGGCCCTCAGTTTGGTGCACCCTTCCAAGCCGGAAATGGCAAGCAACGCCAGAATCCACGCCATCAACTTACATCTGAACTTCATCGAGTTCCTCCAGGCACCAGTAATGTTAATGTTCACGCAGGTTGAATCGATTGCCAGGCAAAACGCCCACAAAAGGCAAATTAACCGTAGAAATGGGTCCCAGAACATCCATTACCTGCAACAGTCTCATAGCGCATGAGTTTTTTAGCGTTGTGTATTAGATTTGCAATTACAATTCCTAGCCTACCCCTCACCAGTTTCCGCGAGCACCACTCTCCTGACGAGGCAAGTGGAGCCCAATTGGCAAACTCTTTCAGAGACACAACGCCAGCACTGACCTCCAGAATATGACCCGCGCCGTATACTCGATCCTGCAGCTCTCCCTTGAAGTAGTTGGCAGGCCGGGAGTCATTTTCCAGCTTGGATTTTCTCCGTGATCAGGCCAATCTTGTCCACCCCTACGCCCCTCGCAATATCGATGACATCGGCTACATCATTGAATTGTAACTCCGTGTCACCTTGAATGAACATGGTCCTTTCGTTCCGAGTCTTGAATATTTCCGCGAGCCGATCGCCGAGCATTCTCTTATCAATCGACTCCTGGTTAATTTTCACTGCCCTATCTCTGTCGATTGAGACCACAATGGTTCGATTTATAATGTCCGGATCGGGCGGCGGGGCGCCTGGCGGCGGGGGCTGTGGGATCTGAGCGTCCAATCCTCTTTGAATTGGCGGGTTGATCACCATGAAGATAATGATCAGAACAAGGAGGACATCGATCAAAGGGGTCACATTAATATCTGCCTTTGGACCGCCGCCTCCGACGGCAATTGCCATAACAATACCTCCCATTTCAGATTCGCTATTGAGCAGACCGCTCTTCTACCTTGGCAGTCAATAAACCCAAGGCATCCACACCTGAAGCCCGCACAATGTCTACAACGTCCACCACTTCGCCATAGCGGGCGCGCCGATCACTTCTAATGTAGACCGTTTTGTCTACCTTGGCCGTCAACATATCCTTTACTTTCTCTGAGAGCTTGTCTTTCTTCTCGACCAGCTCATCGCGTAAGAAAATCTTGCCATCTCGGGTTACAGCGACAATAATCGCGTCATCTCGATCCGCTTCTTTCATCTCCCGCGGGTTTCTGGTCTTGGCAAGGTCCACGCTGACCCCTTTCTGCAGGAGAGGGGTGACCACCATAAAGATGATAAGCAGCACCAACATGATGTCCACCATGGGTGTCACATTAATGTCGGCGATGGCTTTCCCGGCAGCAGTTTCGCCTCCGTTTGACATTGCCATTATTTTCTACTCCCTCTCCGTTTCAGGAAATAATCAATTAACTCCGACGAAGAATTATTCATTTCCACACCGAAGGACTCAATTTTGCTGTTGAAGTAGTTGTACATCCAAACAGCCGGAACTGCCACAAACAGCCCAAAGGCGGTAGTGATGAGCGCTTCTGAAATACCTCCTGCCACAGCCGAGAGACCGGCCGACTTTTCTGTCGACATTCCTTGGAACGCATTAATGATCCCCACTACCGTTCCAAATAAGCCCACAAAAGGAGCGGTACTTCCAATCGTCGCCAATCCACTGATACCCCGCTTCAATTCGGCGTTGGTAATGGCAGTAGCCCGTTCCAGGGCTCGCTTGGAGGCTTCAATCGCTTCCCCCGGTATTTCTGCGCTGGCTTGATGGGCCTGAAACTCCTGCAACCCTGCAACCACTACTTTGGCTAAATGACTTTTCCTATTCTGTTCGGAAACATTGATGGCTTCATCAATCTTGCCCTCTTTCAGGCATCCAGCCACCAAAGGAGCGAATTCGCGGGAAGCCAACAATCGGTCAATCATCACTCCAATAGACCAAGCGGACATGATCGCAAGAATGATGATGACGGTTTTGGCGGCAGGGCCAGACTGAGCCCACATTGACCTTATGTCAAACCCCACCCCCACTTCACCTTGCAACAACGTGACGGCAAGTAAATTCAAATGAACCAGCATGACGGAAAGATCCTCCTCTTTGTTGATTTTTTGGTCTTAAAGCAAAGTCCAACTGGACTTCGATGTTTAGTTTATTTCTTGGGCCACTTCGCGTGCCGAGTCAATTGGCCCGGCAACAAGGGCTCTGGGGGAGCCCCCCGTACGGCTGAACCATTCACAGATATCAACCACTCAAATTGAAATTCACGGTCACAGTGGTTACGACTTCCACAGGCTCTCCGTTCAGCAAGGTCGGTTTGTATTTCCACTGCTTAACCGCATCCAGGGCTGCCTGAATCAGCAAGGGATGACCGCTGATAACTCGCAAGTTTTCGACGGAGCCTTGCTTGCTGATGACAGCTTCAAGAACTACGGTGCCTTGGATACGAGCCTGCTTAGCCAAAGGCGGGTAAGGAGGCTTCACTTGACGGATCAAGTTGGCTTGCTGAACGTTTCCCCCCACTCGAACCCGCTGTGGCGGCTTCGCTGCCGGTGGTGGCGGTGGCGGAGGTGCCACTGAAGGAGCTCCTCCAATCACTCCACCGAGGACGCCGCCGATCTGTCCGCCCGGGACGCCGCCGGGAACGCCGCCTACGACACCACCCACCGCGGCTTCCGGCGGTGGCCCCTCATCTACGATTTGAGTGACTGTTTTGGGAATCTCCACCGGAGCGCGAAAGGTGCCGTCGTCGACTACTCGTTTCACAACCTTTTGCACAACAGCAGGCGGTGGCGGCGGTGGTGGCGGCGGCGGCGGCGGCGGGGCTACCAAGAACGTGAGCTGCTGCATGGAGCCAGACAGGGTCTCAGGAAACAACAGTGGGATGATGATCAAAACCACGATCAAGACGACGTGAATAATAATCGACAAGGTAATGGTTAGCGGCTTTTTGGTTTTATCCTCTTCGTCGCCTGACTCAAGGAGATGGTCAAACATTTTCTTGGACCTCCCTTCTATAAGGTATTCTTTGAAATTTCTACTTCTGCGTTTTCAAATTCTATTGGCTAAGCTGAATTTTGATAACTTTGGTCTGAATTTTGAAAAAAAATCAAGATTTTTCTATTTACGCAGAAATTTAACACAAAACGACTTCCAAAGCTATAGAGTCAAACAAATTTTTAGGCCCTGGCCAAAGCCTTCTTTCTGTTCCGATAGTCGTACCAAATCACCAGTAAAGGACTGGCAATTGCAATGGAGGAGTAAGTACCAATAATAATACCAACTACCATGGCAAACGCAAACCCATGAATGACCTCTCCTCCAAATAAGTAAAGGGATACAACGGTCACGAAGGTCAACCCAGAGGTCAAAATCGTTCGGCTTAACGTCTGATTGATACTTTTGTTAATGACCGATGTCAACGGCTCTCGGCGCAAGAGCTTCAGGTTTTCCCGAATTCTGTCAAAAACCACAATCGTGTCATTCATTGAGTATCCAACCAGGGTTAAGAGGGCCGCTATCACAGTGAGAGAAATCTCCTTATCCAGGAAGGAGAAAAAGCCCAAGGTGATAATGACATCGTGGAACACAGCCACAACCGCAGCCGTTCCATAAACGGTTCCCTTAAATCTCCAGGCGATATAAACCAGCATACCTCCCAAGGCATACAGGGTGGCCGAGACGGCTTGCTGCTGGAGGTTCTTGCCTACCTTGGCACCGACGATTTCGGTACTGATCACCGCAAACTCACCCAGGTAGAACTTCTGTTTGAGGGAGCCCAAAATCTCATCAGAAATGCCCGGGATAGCTCTCAGCTCGTCAAAACTGTTTATTAGCCCTCCGTGGCTGGTCCGATACTGGATGATCAAACTGGCGAGATCCTGAATACTCTTCAATTGTGGCCGACCACTCTTCTGTAGAGCCGCGGTCAGACCAGGCTGCCCGACCAGCAGACCTTCTAAAGAAGAGGCCGTCCGGATATTGTTTAAATCCAACTTTCCCTGTTGGGCTTCCGGCGGACGAAAATTCAGATTCAAGGTCTCCTCAATAGTCCGCCGACCCAAGTCCAATTCGCCTCCACTCTCGGTGGCCCTTTGCTCCAGACTGATAATGAACTGGTGGTCGGTTTCCGGACCATAGCGCTGGATGGTATTTTCACCCAATCCCTTCTGCTTCAGGGCGCCGCGAATCAAGTCAAGTTGGGGAGCATTGCGAAACTTGACATATACTAAGGTCCCACCGCGAAAATCAATTCCATATCGGGGTCCACCTTTGATCGCCAACGAAACAATGCTGGCTATAAAAAGTAGAAAAGACGCCCCGATAAACTGCCACTTCTTTCCGATCCAATCGACATTTACATTCTTGAATAACTGCATTATCGATAAATCTCCTCAGAGCGGCGGGCACGAATCAGGGCGACTCGTTATCACCATTGCCATTAGACACCTATCACTTCAAAAAGTTCCCAACCGGATGATTTTTTCGGGCCAGTGCAGACTTAAATTGGCGATGGCCACAGCCTGACGACCAACCAGCTAGATACTCAACTTTTCATAACGGGGCGAGCCACTCAACACATAATCAAAGAGCACTTTCGACACAAAAACTGACGTGAACAGATTTGCCAATAATCCCCAAAAAAGAACCACTGCAAATCCCTTAACAGGCCCGGTCCCAAATATAAACAAGAACAGTACTGAAACAACTGTGGTGACATGCGTATCAATAATAGTCACGAAGGCTTTTGAAAACCCCGTATTGACAGCTGAAACCACATTTTTGCCGCCCCACAATTCCTCACGAATTCGCTCGAAAATCAGGACATTCGAATCAACCGCCATACCAATCAACAAAACAACCCCTGCTATTCCAGGTAAGGTCAAGGTCGCCTGGATATAGGCTAATGAGGCCACCAGAATAATCAAATTCAAGATGAGAGCGACAATAGCGTTTACCCCCGACAACTTGTAGTAGAACAGCATAAAAAGGATGACGATGGCCAATCCCACCAGCGATGCCAGGACGCCGTGGCGGATGGAGTCGGCGCCGAGAGATGCCCCCACGGTTCGCTCTTCGAGATAAATCATGCGTGCAGGCAGGGCTCCGGACCGCAAAACCAATGCCAGGTCGTTGGCCTCTTCAAGGGTAAAGCTCCCGGTAATTTGTCCAGAGTCTGTAATACGACCGTTGATGCGTGGGGCAGACTTCACTTTTCCATCCAATATAATCGCCAAGGCCTTGCCCACGTTTTCTTCCGTGACTCTGCCAAATCGCGCGGCCCCGTCGACAGTGAGGTTGAAACTCACTATGGGCTTCCCAAACTCGTCACTTGTGGGACGAGCCGTTCTCAGGTCTTTTCCAGTAATAGCTGCGACTTTATTAACAAGGTACCATTCTTCTCCAGATTGAGAAGGATCGTTCAATCTTCTGACCGATGGCAATAATTCCTTTCCTTCCGGTACCGAACCATTAAATTGGCTGAGCGCCGCCTCCCGCGAAGGGAAAGGACCGTAGCCCGGTTCTACGATCTTCAGTTCCAACAGGGCTGTCGATTTGATGATGTCTTTCACCCGGGACGGATCATCCACACCCGGCAGTTGGACCAGGATTTGGTATTCACTGGCAACCCCGTGCTCCTGGATTATGGGTTCCGTCACTCCCAACTGATCCACACGGTTGCGAATCGTTTGAATAGCCTGCTGCACCGAGCTGGCTCTAATCTGCTGTTCCACACTGGACCTCAAGGTGAGGAGATAAGAATTAGGAACTTCTGGCAAAGTGGACCGATCCCAGTACTGGAAATTCTCATCAATCAGGGCACGCGTCTCAGAGGTCTTTTGGGGGTCGACTTCACGAATTTCTATATGTTTGAAATCCCGCTTGCGCACCTCCGAAAAGGAAATTTGCCGTAAACGTAACTCTTCCTTGATCCTCTCAACTGCCTGGTCGGTCTCCATATTCACGGCGTCGTCCGTCACCACCTGCAGGATCATGTGAATTCCCCCTCTCAAGTCCAAGCCCAAATGAATTCTTTCCTTCATATTGGCTAGTTTCGGAGGAAATCCGGCGAATCCCGCAATGCAGGCGAGGGTCACGACAGCGATAAATAGTAGTTTCCAGCGGAGATTCTTACGCATGAGTCCGATACCTCATCCCTATTTCCAAATCCATATTCCTTTCCTTCATTTTGACTAAACGAACGCAACAGAAATCTGTCGAGTCCAGGAACCGGTGTCGCCAGCCTGTGCTAATCTTCCGCCTGCTTGGCGACGATCGCGTTCTTGGATATTTCAATTTTAACCTGGTCCGCTATCTTCAGCTGAATCCGGTCGTCCTTGATCCCAGACACCACCCCATAGATCCCTCCCGAGGTAATGACTTTGTCACCATTCTTCAAATTCCTTAACATGTCTTGCAGAGCCTTCTGCCGCTTCTTGTTGGGCAGAAAAACGATGAAGTAAAAAATAAGGGCAATCGCAATAAGGGGCAAGAATTGCAGAAAAGGACTCGCTTGCCCATTGGCTCCCAATAGCGCCAGGGGTGACATGAGACCTGCCTCCGAGTGGATCAGTTTTCTATTTTCTAAATGTGAATTTGGAAAATCAGGGCAATCTAAATGGCCAACTCTTGGCTCAAAGCGAAAGGGCTTAAATCCTTGTACATTACGGCACTGGGATTTAATGTTAAGACCTACTAAAGAGCAAAAAAGGGGCAGACCTTTAAACCCGCCCCTTGTTAACTTCCTATTTCTTGCCTGGCTCTGAACTCCATTAAGTAGTCTATCAGCTTTTGGGACGCGATAGCATCCCTAATTTCCCTAACCATGTCAAGATAAAAGTAAAGATTGTGGTATGAATTCAGGATGGAAGACAGGATCTCGTTGGCCTGGAAAAGATGTCGCAAGTAGGCCCGGGTGTAATTGCGGCAAACAAAGCAATGGCAGGCAGGATCGATGGGTCCAGGGTCTCGTGCATACTGAGCATTCTTGATGACGATGTGGCCCTCTCGCGTAAAGAGCCAGCCATTGCGCCCGTTCCGAGTGGGCATAACACAATCGAACATATCCACGCCCAGCGCGATATACTCGACGAGATCCATCGGTGTGCCCACTCCCATCAGATATCGCGGCTTTTCGGCCGGCAAGAGCTCGCAGCTTTGCTGTACCATTTCATGCATGAGGCTCTTCGGCTCTCCCACCGAAAGCCCTCCCACAGCATAACCGGGGAATTCCAGGTCAAGAAGTCGGTCGAGGCATTCACGCCTCAGCTCCGGGTAAATGCCGCCTTGACCGATCCCAAACAACCACTGTCGGTGGGACCAGTACCTTCCCTCGTATTGAATAAAGCAGTCTCTCGACCTGCGGGCCCACCGTAAAGTTCTCTCCATGGCATCCCGTGCGATCAAGAAATCGGATGGATAAGCCGTACATTCATCAAGAGCCATCAGGAGGTCAGCCCCCAGATATACCTGGATTTCTATGACCTTTTCCGGAGAAAGAAAATGGGACGAGCCGTCCAGGTGAGACCGAAATGTTACCCCGTCTTCAGAAATATGTCTCAAGCCCGATATGCTAAATACTTGAAAGCCTCCACTATCAGTGATTAGGGGCCGCTTCCAAGAAATAAATCGATGCAATCCCCCCATTTCATAAATGAGTTGATGTCCGGGCCTCAGGTAAAGATGGTAGGTGTTACTCAGGAGGATCTCAGCTCCCAACTCCTCCAACTGCTGTTGGGTGACGGCCTTTACAGTTCCTGCAGTGCCTACCGGCATAAAAACAGGTGTCTGAATCTCCCCGTGGTCAGTGATAATTTTCCCTAATCGAGCCTTCGTTTTGGGGTCTTCTGTAATGACTTGAAAGTTCAAATGATTTTGCTCTCCCGTGGTCTGGTGTCCTGTGGCGGCTATACTCCGTCACAAACCTTTCAACCGATCTTTAGTAACTAACTAGCCAAGGGCTGGCGCCTTTGATATCGCTGCCCCGCCCCAGACAGGGAGCCCGAAGCGCAAGCGCGGGTCATCGCCACTCACCCTCGCTTGCGCTTCGGGCTCGCAGAGCGTCCCCAAACGAGAACAAAATTCTCGTTTCGATCCCCATAACGGTCCAACTACGACAAGGGACCACTAATGCTGTTTGTCTCATCCTGAGGCCACTTCCTACTTCACTCAAATTAAACAACAAGTCAGAACAAACTTAAAGGTACAATAACGGATCGGGTTGCTGGGAGAACTTGGGACATTACTAGGCATTACTAATAGTTCCCTTGAGGAGTCATTGCGCCTGAGCTTTCTGGCCGGAGATGCTATGCTCAACAGCATTTTCGTTGTGACTGTCTTGCTGTCCGTCCTGTTGGCTGGCTTCACTGGCCGCATGGACATGCTGACCCAGGCTTCCATCAAGTCAGCCAAAGATGCGGTGGAGTTGGCGCTGGGCCTGGTCGGCGTGTTGGCGTTCTTCCTGGGGTTAATGAGAGTCGCTGCCGCCGGTGGACTGTTGCGGCTGCTCACAGGGTTGCTTAAGCCGTTACTGAAGGTCCTGTTCCCCACGGTTCCACACGATCACCCTGCCATGGGCGCCATGATTTTCAATATCGCAAGCACCATTCTGGGTCTGGGCAATGCGGCGACTCCTTTTGGAATCAAAGCTATGATAGAACTGGACCGCCTGAATCGAGCCAAGGGGACCGCCACGGATGCCATGATCGTTTTTCTCGCCATCAACACCGCAGGATTTACGCTCATCCCAACCACCATCATTGGACTGCGCGCTTCAAGTGGATCCGCCGACCCGGCCGGCATCTTGGCTCCAACCTGGTTCGCCAGCGCCTGCGCAACCCTTGTCGGCATCGCAGCCGCCAAATCGCTGGCGCGCCTGCCCCGTTTCCGAACAACGGCTCCTCCATCGGCGGAGGAGAACAAAGCGCCAAGCCAGGAGGCAGGGATCAACTCCTCAATTTCCCCAGAGGCTTCGGACCAGTTGGCAGAGCTTGAATTGGAAACCGCTTCAGACCGCTGGCGTTTTTTGAGTGTCTCGCTCTTTTCCCTTTTTTTTGTGGGGGCCGCCTGTCTCCATATCATTCGCTCGTCAAGAACAGTACCAAGCGGTGACCTGTTGCGCGGAATGCTTTCCTTCTGGGTACTTCCGGCGCTCATTGCGACACTGGTGCTGTTCGGATGGGCCAGGGGAGTCAAGGTATACGAAGCACTCGTCGAGGGGGCAAAGGAAGGGTTCAGAGTGGCTGTCCGGATTATCCCCTACTTGGTTGCGATTCTGGTCATGGTGGGCATGTTCAGGGCTTCGGGAGGGCTCGACTTGCTGGTTCGGTTCCTAGGTCCCCTCACCGACAGGATTGGGATGCCTGCCGAGGCCCTTCCGGTGGGAATCTTGAGACCCTTGTCAGGCTCTGGAACGTTGGGATTGGTTGCCGAGATCCTCAAGACGCGGGGCCCGGATTCTTTCATCGGCTACATGGT
>QHZP01000072.1 GCA_003224715.1 Acidobacteriota bacterium
AACAGATGCTCAAGGCGCGGCTTGCCTAGGGGAACCTCCGGCGCCGGCTTGTTCTTAGCAATCCAGCAGATGCTCATACCGCCGAGGGTTCGATCTCCGTTCACCACTGACCCCTCACCCGGCCTGCGGCCACCCTCTCCCCGCGAACGAGAGAAGGGGTTACCTCAAAATCTCACCGAAGTTTAAACTTCATGGACAGTGAGTGAACCGCGGATTCGGCGTACGGCAAGTGTGAGCCGAGTTGGCTGGAAGAAGCAAAAGAGAGACACCGAACTTGCCGTAGTTAACCCATGCAACCAACGTTCAGAACGTGTGAGGACGACTCGCGAGCCGCCCCTTTGTTGACATTCCTAGAACGAAAATTTTAGCCCAAACTGGATGATCCGGGGACTCCCAGCCGAAGTGATGTGGCCGAACTGTTCAGGGCCGTGCGACAGGGTACGGTCCGGGCTTCCAAAGTTGACATTGTTGAAAACGTTGAAAAACTCCGCCCGAAATTGCACGGAGGTTTGTTCGGTAATCTTGGTTGTCTTCAATAGGCCAAAATCGGTATTGAAGAATCCCGGTCCGCGTAGAATGTTTTTGCCTGAGTTACCGAATGTTCCTATAGGATTGTCTACGAACAGGGCGGTGTTGAAATATTGCTCGATGAGTTCGCCGTGTGGACGGCCGGTGTCAAGCCCGGCATCGCCACCCACGAAATCGGCCCGATCTCGGCCCACGGCGGTCAACGAATTATCTGAACCACTTCTAACTGAAAAAGGGAATCCTCCGCGCCAGGTCACAATCGAATTCAATACCCAACCATTCACAATTTTTCCCCCAACCCCGGTGATATGCGCCTTGGGAATCTCCCAGATGTTTGAAAACTTAAATACGTGTCTCACATCGTCGTCCGACAAACCATAGTCGAAGTGTCGGTTAAATGGATTAGCCCAGCCATAATCATCGATGGTCTTAGCCCACGTATAGTTGGCCAGCAACGAAAAGCCTTGACTAAAGCGCTTTTCCACGTTTAGCTGCAGGGCATGATGATTTGAATTGTTGCCCGAAGAGACTAAGCCCATGGCACCAAAATCCTGGTAAATCCGCCGTTGCTGGGTATTGTCAACGGAGGCCCCCGGGCCGTAGACGGCGGGATTGTTCTCCTTTTGAGACTTCGCGTCACTATTCAGGAAGGTACCTTTATTGCCCACATAAGCAGCTCTAACCACCCAGTCAGCACCTAGCTGGCGTTCCAGGGTCAGATTCCATGTGGTTAGGAGCGGTATATGAAAATCCTTCTGGAACACTCCGTAAAGCGCCGTCGGTGTAACGAAAGTGGCGTCTGAACCAGGCACGCGTGGGCCATATTGTTCAGGGAATGGATTCGTTACTCCCACGCTGCGGAAAGGATCGTCGAAAGAGGCGGGAACAAATGTAAACTGGGGAGAAAATGGAGCGGTGTCTACGAAAAGATTAAACACACTGCTCTGAGGAGGGATGTAGTAGTATGCGGCACCTCCTCGCAAGCTGGTTTTCCCATCCTGAGTCAACCGATAGGCGAAACCGATGCGTGGGGCAAAGTTGCCTAAGTTATTGTCAGACCCGGCCGCCGGGCACTCAGGATCATGGTTATCTCCACCGTAAGTCAGTCCCAGAGGCGCATTGGGGTAACGCTTGGACTGTGCCCCAGGTGTAAAACAGGTCACCCGCCCCTCCACCTCCTGGTAAGGTAAGTAAGGGTCCCATCGCAGGCCCAGATTGAGAGTCAGTTTCTGATTAACACGCCAGTTGTCCTGAGCGAAAAAGCCCCAACGGGTGCCTACAAGACGCTTCCACTCTCCTCCTCCCTGTTGGAAGAACGAGGACTGGCCCAGCACGAAGTCTGCCAGGTTATCATTTGACAACTGGTCCCAGAATCCATAGTAACCGGCCATCAAAAAGGTGTTGACCAAGTGATTCTTCACTCGTACGGCCTCGCCTCCGAAGTGGAGCTCGTGGGAGCCCTTGATTTTCGTGACGTTCTCCCGGATCGTCCAATCACCACGATCAAAATCGCCCAGATGGTTCGATTCAATTGAAAAGCCGCCACCGACTTCCACAGACAATTCAGGCGGTGTGGGAGCCGCAATCTTTATCCCCGCATCCGGAAAACCGAAAGGAGCGCTCGAACGGGAGCCGCCCCTCTGTTGGTTCCATCCGAACCAGGTGTTCGTCAGCAAGGTTGGTGAAAACGTGTAGGTGTAACTGACAGCCACGTTTTGGACTCTAACAGCACTTCCAAGCGATGTGGCAGCAAGAAGGTTATCCTTCTGAATTAGGGGCGGCTCCTTGAAATCAGTGAAATAGTATCGGCCGCTGATCTGGTGTTTGCCTGTAACGAAGTCAATCTTGGGCATGAATTGATTTTCCGTTTGGGTATCTTTCGCCGCTGTGTAGCTGAGCTTACGACCGGGCCCCGTCGGCAGCGGGATGTATTGCAGGAAGTACTTGGCCGCCGCGCTGAGCCGCTCCGCGGGAATTTGGTTGTTTGGAAAGGGAGCTTTGTTGACAGGATCAATCAGTTGAGTACCTGGAAGAAGATCGGAAAAATCCCCGTTACGTTCTGCTTGAGTGGGGACAAAGCTAATCCGCCCTTCAGGTGCAGTATCTTGCCGGGTACCCTGATAGGTGCCGAAGAAGAAGAGCTTGTCTTTGATGATGGGTCCGCCAACGCTACCACCAAACTGGTTACGTCTCAGACTGTCGTGCTTCTCGGCGAAAAAATTTCGGGCGTTCAGGCTGCCGTTGCGCAGGAATTCGAAAGCTGTGCCGTGAACTGTGTTCGTGCCGGACTTGGTGACAATGTTGACCGTCCCGCCGATAGCGTTGCCGTACTCAGCAGTCATGTTGTCAGACTGGAGGTTGAATTCTTGAACGGCGTCGGGATTAGGAAACGGCAGATTGGTGTTCAGGTAAGTGTCATTGTGGCCGGCGCCATCAAGCTGATAGTTGACTCCTCCGGGGCCGGCGCCATTGACGGCGGCCTGCTGCTCTCCCGGATAGACACCACCGTGGCATCCCAGTCCGCAGTAGCGATCGGTAACATCCACCGTTCCTGCGGCCAGGAAAACCAGGGATTGCACTGTTCTTCCATTCAGAGGAAGGTCAACAACCCGTCTTTCGTCCACGAGCTGGCCGACCGTCGCGGTTCCAGTGGTCACTAATTCAGTGTCAGCGGCAACGGTCACTTTTTCTGAAATCTCTCCAACCTTCAACGTCACAGTTTGAGTGGCCGATTGGTTCACTGTCAAAGTGATGCCTTCTTGCACATAAGTGGAGAAGCCCGGTTTCTCCACCGTGAGCTGATAGACGCCTACAGGCAACCTCGGAAACAAGAAGGCACCTGTGGCGCCTGTCGAGACGGTTTGTTCAAAGCCAGTTTCCGTATTGTGAACGGTTACCTTAGCTTCGGGCACCATGGCACCCGTGGGATCAACTACATTTCCCGCCATACTGGCGGTCGTGTACTGGGCCAGTAGACGCAAGGGGGCACAACAAAGGAATATGAAAATCACCAACTGCATGACCGCTAGCAAAAGTACAAACTTTACAGGTATGCGGTTGATTTCATTGTGTCTCATAAGACTTTTCTCCTCATGAACAACGAAAGGCAAAAATGTTTGATTTCAGCCGTGGCTTTTGACCTGGTGCCGCCGGTGACATATTTTGCTGTATCAGGTCACCTTCGAAAAACCTATTTTTTCATTAGCCTAGTGCTCAGACGCGGGTGGGCGTCCTAGCACCCAATTTGCTCATCCGGACTCGCCGCGCCCATCAGCCGAGGGGTGCGGTGAGACTGGATAAAGGAAGAACACAACGACAAGATTCGAGGCTGCAATTCAGGAACTTGTCTGAAGGGAAATACTCCAAAAGCTGTTTCCGTCATCTGATAGCGAATTATACAGGTAACTGGAAAAAATTCGAGAGCTTTTTGGTTGCCAATCTACTGACCAGGTTCTTGGCCTCAAACCCGGCGAGAGAACCCCTTGGGTCTGACATCGCTCACTCATCAAAGTGGTCAACACAAGTTAATGCGATAAATTCCTTCGCTTCATTTTCAATTAGCCCCGTGCTTCAGCGCAGGGTTGAACCAGCCTTCCCGTCCTGTCCACCTTTTCAGCCAGGGCGCCCGGCCCGGTTCCCTGGTTGAAAAGGCGGAAGAAGAACAAACCATCAAAGCAGTTCCGCGCTAAAGCACGGGGCTGGCGACAATTCTGCCCATTGTTTCTGAGAGTAGAAAAAAGGAAGAAATTAAAGATTTCATACGAAACTCCGAAGCCATCCTTGCAGACAGTTGGTCCATCATCTAGGGAACTGAATCTGGGGAAAAGCTGCTAGAATAGAGCTGCTAGAATTAAGACTGGACCCGAAGTGCTGAAATCAAAAATCAATCGGAGCAGGCATGAATTCATTCAGACTCAAAATTGAATTGCACTCTCACACGGATTTTGATCCTTGGGATCAGATCGACTACTCGGCCTATCAGCTCATTGATGAAGCAGCCCGGCAGGGTTTTGCGGCCTTAGCCATCACTTGCCATGACGCTTTGCAATGGTCGCAGTCGCTCGCCGATTATGCCGCCTCGGCAGGGATCCTGTTGATCCCGGGTGTGGAAGCGACCATTGAAGGCAAGCACGTCCTGATCTATGGCTTAGAGCATTTCAGAGAGCCGATGAGCTTTGCTCACCTTAGAGCTTTGCGTCAGTCTCATCCACAGGTCTTTACCATTGCGCCGCACCCATTTTATCCGGGGAGTAGTTGCCTGGGTCGAAGCTTGATGCAACACCACGATTGCTTTGATGCTATTGAGTATTGCCATTTTTATACCCCTCAAGTTAACTTCAATCGTAAGGCCATGGAAGCGTCCCGCATTCTGAATAAGCCCATCATTGGAACCTCCGATGTCCACTTGTTGCGGCAACTAGGCAATACTTATGCTTATGTCACAACCAAGGCAAAAAACCTTGAAGCCATCACGGCTGCTATCCGAACGGGTCAAGTGGAGCTGGTGACCACCCCCATGAGTTCGCTCGACCTGGCTTCCCTTGCTTTTCGGATGGGGAAGATCAGTCTGCGAAGTCGTCTCAGACGTTTGGGGCTCCTTCCAAATAAGTCCAACCCCTCTATCTCGTCTGCTGAAGAGTGAGGAAATTGACGAAGTTTTCCCTCAGTCATATTTACTAGTGGGCGGTCACAAAATAGTTGTACACTGCTGAATTCGTTTTCCTTCGTTTGCCACCCTCTCCCTGAAGGCGTGAAAAAATTCAAAACCGGCGGAGATGGGAGGGCGAGGCTCCCGCCGAGCCTCATGGGGCAACGATTTGCTGGCGCGACGGCTCGCCAGGAGGCTGGCCCTCCCTGTGGGAAGAGAGGTGAACGCTTGATAGGCGGCCAGGTGGGCCGGTGAGGGGAGATCATCGTCTGCCTTTGAGAGCCTCCACGCTGGCGTCCTGACTTACCCTCAAGGAGTTTGTTCATGCGAATGATGTCGAAGATACTGGGTGCAGTCCTAATTTTTTTGGCGCTTCTCTTATTCTTGCCGCTTTGCGGGCGTCAGAAGACTGTGGCGCCCAAGCTGATTTTGGTGCTTTCCATTGATCAAATGCGCTTTGACTATCTCACGCGTTTTGATGGTCTTTTTAAAGGGGGATTCCGCAGGCTGTTGGATCAAGGAGCTGTTTTTAGCCAAGCTATGTATCGCCATGCCAGTACCGAGACGGGGCCGGGGCATTCCGTAATTCTTTCGGGCCGGCATGCTTCTCATTCCGGGATCGTCGCCAATAGCTGGTACGATTCCTTTTTGAAAAAAAGCATCAATGTGGTGGACGATCCGGTGCAATCCCCTGTGGGAGGCCAGGGCCGCAGCGCTTCGCCGGTGAATTTCATCGGTTTTACCTTGGGAGACTTGCTGAAACAAAAATCAGCTGGATCGCGAGTGGTGGGTGTTTCGTTAAAGGATCGTTCCGCCATTCTCATGGCAGGTCGTCGGGCTGATGCCGCTTACTGGTTCGAAAACTTGGGTGGGAATTTCATTACCAGCACTTATTATATGCAATCTGCTCCAGAGTGGCTGGAAAGGTGGAATGGCCGCCACTTTGCCGATGGTTACCGGAGTAAGCAGTGGACACGTTTAATCGCTGACGAAAAACTGTACGAAAAATATGCTGGCCCAGATGCTGTCGAAGGGGAATGGGATCGCAAGGACATTGTCTTTCCGCACGCGATTCGCGGGAAGCCACCCAGACCGGAATTTTACGATGATTTTCGGCGGACGCCCTTTGCCGATGAAATGACCCTCGGTATTGCACTGGAGGCCATGAAAGCGCACGAGATCGGCTCCGACCACCTTACAGACATATTGGCGATCGGTTTTTCGGCCACTGATAACATCGGGCATACCTATGGTGCCTATAGTCAGGAGATGATGGACCAGATGCTGCGGCTGGATCTCACCTTGCAAAAGCTCTTTCAAGAGGTGGAGGTCCGCGTTGGCCTGGTTAATACTCTGGTGGTTTTGACTGCAGACCACGGGTCTCTGCCACTGGTTGAAACATTGCAGGCCAAAGGTCTCGAGGCCAAACGGGCCAAACCTGACGTGCTGGTGAGAGCCGTCAATCAGGCATTGCAAACGCGTTTTCCCGGAGTCAGCGGCCTGATTGCGGATTATGAGTTGCCCGATTTCTATTTGGATGAGGAAGTGATGCACAGAAAGAACCTTCGACGCGAAGAGGTCGAAACTGCAATCGTCAAGGCGTTGATGTCTACGGGCTTGGTCGAGGCTGTTTACACTCATTCCCAGCTCTTAAATGATGGGCCCACTGAGGACAGGTTTTTCCGGCTTTTTCGCAACTCCTTCTACCAGCCACGAAGCCCGCATATCATTACACGTCTCAAGGAGTATATCTACCTGGACGAGCGTCCCGGAGGCACGGGTCATGGATCTGCCTACGACTATGACAGGCATATTCCAATCATCTTCATGGGAACAGGAATTAAGTCAGGGAGATATGCCGAACCCTGCGGTCCCGAGGACATTGCCCCAACGCTGGGCAGGCTGCTAGGCGTGGATTGTCCTCGAGAGCATGATTCGCGGCTGCTTTTGGAAATGATTCAGTAGAATTTTCTCAGTGAAATCAAGTCCTCTGGAGGAGCTGGGGGGTGATGGCGTGTGAGCCCTTCAAAGCAGCCATTGCCTCCACTGTGCCGGTCGCCTCCATCGCAGGCGTTTTCCCGGATCGAGGTGTTGCACTATAACCCATAAGGTGTGACGCGTGTCGATTCTGCTTTCTCAAAACGATTAAATATGTCATTGTATCTCCGAAACAGAACACCTAAATACCGAATCCCGAGTTTCCAGATCCACAATTTTGCCAGAATATCATCTTGTCTCTTGCTCGTGCTCCATGAGCCGGCATAACACCGGGAGCAAGCGTACCAGCACGAATGAGATGAAATACGTTTAGCCATATTTCCGAGATGGCGGACTTAGGGTAACAATTTATGTCCTTCTCAGTGAGAAGAGCATCGTACGACCCTGTCCACACTGCCCCCTCCGGGCCAAGCCTTCTTGAAAGGGGCCTGTCCCTTTTGGCCGAAGTTCGTGAGGGGGAAGGCGTGACGGCTCTTTTATTGATGCTGAACGTCTTCTTGTTGCTTCTGGCCTACTACATACTTAAGACGGTCCGAGAGCCTTTAATCCTCACCGGTGGAGGCGCGGAGGTCAAGAGTTACTCATCAGCAGGTCAGGCCTTGTTACTCATGTTCATCGTGCCTCTTTACGGCTCGCTTGCCAGCCGGTTCAGGCGAATTCGACTGATCAATACGGTGACACTTTTCTTTGTTTCCAATTTAGTTCTCTTTTACTTTCTGGCTCATCTCAAGGTTCCTCTTGGCGTTCCTTTCTACTTGTGGGTAGGCATTTTTAATGTGTTAGTCATTGCTCAATTCTGGGCATTCGCCAACGATCTCTACACTGAGGAGCAGGGAAGGCGCTTGTTTGCCATTATTGGGTTTGGCAGTTCATTGGGGGCTGTGGTTGGACCCAAGCTGGCCGGTTGGCTTTTTAAGCCACTGGGAGCCTACCAATTGATGCTGGTGGCAGCCGGTTTCCTGGGGATCAGTATTCTGGTGGCCAATTGGGTCAATGAGCGGGAAAAACGCAGTGGGTCACCAAAGAATCAGCCACGCGGTGAGACACCCCTGGGAAAAGAAGGAGGATTCCAACTTGTCTATAAGCAGCGGTATCTCCTCCTCATTGCCCTCATGGTGCTGGTTCTGAACTTCGTTAACACAACCGGAGAGTTTATTTTGGGGAAAACCGTATCCCGGAGCGCCCAAAGAGCGGTTGCCTCCGGAACCAGTCAGG
>QHZP01000073.1:0-419 GCA_003224715.1 Acidobacteriota bacterium
AGAGCAAACGCAACCGGATTTTCATCTTGCCGGGTATAACAAAAAAGACAAAGACGAAAAATTGAAACTGGAAGCTGCTGTGAAAATCCCCCTTAGAAAAGGGAACTGGAGATGGGACATTTTGGGTCTAGCCCAGACCACGACGCGTATTGAGATTCCTGCGGTTACGAAGTTCCGACCATGAAACACGCGTTTTGCGGAAAGGTGAGATTTGCTGGGCACCGAAACGCCGGTTTTGCCGCCGCATCGCGGCGCTTGACAGTAGGCCGGCCTTTCAAGGCCGGTAGCTTGGTGCCCCCGTCGGGAAGCCGCGCCGCGTCAGCGGCGCTTGAATCTCGCACCCCGTTGAGATTTACCATCTCATCCGTCGCTCCGCGACGGGGGTATGGGGTTGGTCGACGAGACCGGCCTTGAAAGGC
>QHZP01000073.1:443-11075 GCA_003224715.1 Acidobacteriota bacterium
TGTCCAAACTCCAGCGCCCCCTTAGAAAAGGGGAAAAGAAGCCGAAGGGAAGGTGTGAAAAAATTGGGAGGGCGAGCCTCCTGGCGAGCGGTCGCCCCAGCAAATCGTTACCCCATGAGGCTCGGCGGGAGCCTCGCCCTCCCAATCTCAGCCGGTTTTGAATTTTTTCACACCTTCAGGCTTCAGGCGGTTGTCCCGTGAGCCGGCCCGACCAAAATACCAACAAGGCAACCCCCAAGGCCTTTAAGGGCCTTTCTCGAGTTTGGACATTTGCGGCACCGAAGAACGCGGTTGACCCTCACCTGTCGCTTCGCGCCACCCTCTCCCACAAGGAGAGGGAGAACAATAAATGGGGGTGTGGCTCAGATCGACGTTTCATGCCACGCTGTTACCACTTGGTCATGAAACGTCTGTTTGTTAGCCTTCAAGTCAGCGCTCTAATCCGTGGATCTCTCCCTCGCCCTTGGGGAGAGGGTGGCCGCAGCGACGGCGGTCGCGGAGGCCGGGTGAGGGGGTCGGCTGCTTCGGGCGGACCAGACCCTTGGTGGTCTGAGGTTGCTCGCTACAGAGTAGCGTTCGTTTCTCCAATCAATGCACGGTTCGGATCTATTACTGATAGAGCTTTGAGCAATGATCTGGTCTGCTCTCGGAAGGTTATTGACGTTCATGCTCTGGTAGCACAGTGCGGTAGACTTGCGGGAGCAAAAGTGCTAGCGTTGGTCACAAACCGGCGAGTCCCTTCACAAGGCTACGTGACGTGGACGTTACATCAAAATGAGTGAGCGTCAAAATATTCCCCTTCGGGGGAAGGTGTGAAAAAATTGGGAGGGCGAGCCTCCTGGCGAGCCGCCATTCTCGAAGCCTATTGATCCAATGAGGCTCGGCGGGAGCCTCGCCCTCCCACGTTAATGGATTCGGGATTTTTTCACAACTTCTGGCCCTGAAGGGGAATTTCGTAGGAGTTGGAGTGCCGTCAGTCGATCAATTCTTCCAGAAAAGTGGATTAAGGAAGCTCACACTGTGCTTCAGTGCGATCCTTCTATGCCTCGCTTTCAGTTTGAATACTCAAGCGGCAAATGGCCAGCCACAATTCGTCGATCTTTCTCTCTTAGTCGCGCCAGACCTGCCCTCTACCTGGGCAGGCGGATTTCCTTACTTTCAGATCAATTATTATCTGCGTCCCGGCCCCTTGAGTGCTTACAGCAGTGACATCTTGACCATTGATGGGAATACGGGAACCCAGTTGGACGTTCCCCCTCATTCAGTTCCACGGCCATCTGCGGGCTTTTCCTTTGTGGATAGGGTTCCTGCCTGGCAGTTTGTCGGAGAAGGCTGCGTCATCGATGTCAGAGAGTTGCTGGACAAAGGAGCAAAAGGGTATAGCAGTCTCATCATGAAGCGCCATATCACGGAATGGGAAAAGAAATATCGAGCGCTTAAACCAGGCGACGTGGTCCTCTTCTACAGTGGGTATAGTGACCAGTATTATCGTCCTGGCCGGGCCGGCCGGCGATACATGGCTGAACCGCTGGAAGGAAAAAGTCCAGCCTGGCCGGATCCCCATCCGGAAGCCATGGAGTATTTGGCGAGTCGGGGTGTGATGACTTTGGCAACGGATAGCCCCAGCATGGGGCCGATCCCCGAGCTGGGTGAGCCGACCCACATGGCCGGCCTTAAGCACGGTATGATCTGGACTGAAGGTGCGACGGGGCTGGGACAGTTGCCGGCCACGGGCGCATTGTACTGTACATTGAGTCCGAAACACGCCGGCGCAGCCACGGCTGAAGCCAGAGCCTTCGCGGTTGTGGGCAATCCCCTCGCCCAACAGTTAATTGATTCGGCCCGCCAGAAAAATGTGATGGATCTTTCCGTGACCCTGGCAGACAATTTCCCCGTTTGGTGGCCCGGATCCGGTGTAGGTAACCATCGTCAACCCTACCTGACGGTCAACTTCTCGCATAACCCGATTACGGACCTCTATCAGCAGATTCACATCCTGGACAGCCATAGCGGCACTCATCTGGTTCCACCTTCTTATGCGCTACCCACTGAGGGATTTGATCGACGGAACTATGCGCCTGAAGTACAGCAGTGGTTAGCGACCTACGAAAAACGATACGGTCCCAGAGGCACAAGCACCTTGACAGCCGAAAAGGTCCCGCTTTCTCAGTCTTGCGGTTGGCTGCGCGTCATCGATATTCGATATCTGGTTGGCAAAACAGACAAGAGCAGCTGGCCTCAGTCTCCGGAGATCATGGTCGCAGATATTCAAAAATTTGAAAGGGAGCACGGTGACCTAAAGCCGAATGAGATTGTGATTTTCGAGAGCCAATACAGTGACAAATGCAAACAACCGTTACCCGCAGGTAATGTTTGCATGGCCGATGCTCTGAACGGCAAGTCCGAAGGTTGGCCTTCGCCCGGCCCTGAGCTCATTCTTTATCTGGCAAAAAGAGGCATTCGTTGTGTGGGCACCGACGGGCCCACACTGGGAGGGGCGGATCCAGAGAAGGCGTTGTGGACTTACTGGGCACTGGGGACTAGTGGGATGGTTGGGATTGAATACCTGACCAACCTCGACCAGGTGCCGGAACACGCCTACTTCCTGTTCGCTCCGGCTAAGATTCAGAATTGTCATGGCGGCCCAGGGCGAGCGATCGCCTTGTACTAGAATCAGCCTCCCCTTCGCGAGGCTATGGATCTGGTTTTGCAGGTCCAGGTGGACGAATGTTACGAAGTGTCCATCCACGAAATCTCGGCAGAAGGATCGAATGAAAACAGCCCCCTCGACCCAGTTGATCGCGTGCCAGACCAGCTCGATGTCCTAATTCAGAAGGAGCTTCACGGGATGGTGCTGGATTGCTTCCCGATGCTGGAGCGCGAATACCGGACGGTTTTGACGATGCGCGCGGCCGGGCTGAAGTACGGCGAAATCGCTATTCGCCTCGGCGTCAACGAAAACACCGTTGCCAACTGGGTCAGCCGCGGGATCAAGGCAGGGTGAGCAGCACGCTGTTTACGCGGCGTTGCTGAATAATCGCGCGGCCCTTATACCCGCCTTAGGCAATCTGACGGTAGCCGAGTCAGACTATCGGAAGGCGCTGGAGTTGAAAAAAAAGATCTATGGCCCCGATGCTCTTCCGGTTGGCCCGTCGCTCCGGAATCTGGCACGGCTCGTCTACGGCAGAAGCCCCGACGAAGGCGAAAAACTCTTCAAAGAAGCTGTCGATCTCTACGGCAAGAATCCCAAGCCGCCGCCGTTCGACTATGCGAGCGCACTGAGCGGCCCGCCAAACACTGCAACACGCCTCTGAAGTGTTGGCCAGCGGATTGGGCACGAAACATCCGCTCTATGCCGCCGTGCTGGGCGATCTCGGACTTGTTCATCACTCGGCACGAGAGTACCCCAAGGCGGAGCAGCGCTTGCAGGACGCCATCGCCATCGTCACGGAGACTCAGGGCGAAAACCATCCCGATCTGGCGCGGTATCTGCATCGTCTGGCAGCCGTCTACGACGAAGCCGGCGATTATGGCGCCGCCGAGCCGCTTTATCGTCGCAGCCTGGATATCTCCGACAGAGCCTTGGCCGACATGCTGACCGTCGGTTCAGAACGGAACAAAGCCGCGGTCCTCGCGAATCTGGAGGACCCGATTCCCATGCTTCTCTCGTTCCAGCGGAGGGCAGGCGACCGGCTTCCTGCCGCTCGCGCTCTCGCCTTTGAGGCGGTCGCCCGCCGCAAGGGGCGGGTTCTGGACCAGGTGCATGATTGGGGTCAAAGCCTGCGCGAGAATGCCGATAGCGGCATCCGCAACCGCTTGGCCCAACGGGAAGCCCTACTGGAGTGTCAAGCGTCGCTGACCATCGCCCTGGGCTATCGCGATCTGAAGCCGGCCGTAGCGGGGACGTGCACCCTTCCTGGAGGGCCGTTACGAGCGCCTGCTCCATGACCTCAGGGCAAAATGGACCCATGCTTTAGGCCAGCAGGCTGTCCAGGCCGTGGAGGTTCTGAAACAGCGCATCGACACGCTAGAGGCCGATCTGAGCCGCGAAATCCCGCAGTTCGCCTCGTCCATCAGACCGGCACGATGCGAAGACATCCGGTCGCAGCTTCAGCCGGACGAACTGCTGATCGAGTTCGTCGATTACGCGGAGCTGGACGACCGCGTGCCCAACCCGCGGAACCGCCGCTATGCGGCATTCCTGCTCGGTCGCAGCGGGGACCTGCGATGGGCGGACCTGGGACCGGCAGGCCCGATCGATCGGGCTGTTCAGGATCTCATTGCCGCTGCCACTGACTGGAGTGCGTCCCTGGCCCGTAATGAGAAGCAGGCGGCCGGCTCGGCCGAGGGAACGGCGCGGGATGCTTTGCGGATCCTTTCGGATAAGCTGAACCCGTTAATCGCTCGGTTCACGCAAGGGAAAGAAGTGCAGCGCCTGCGCGTCGCGCCTGACGGCATGCTGAATCTGGTCCCTTTCGGGGCGCTTTCCGACGGGCGCGGGCACTTCCTCATTGAGCGGTTTTCTATCAGCTATGTTTCTGCAGGTCGTGATCTGGCTGGTCCCGCGCTGCCTGGCGACCCCGGGAGTCCCATGATTATTGCGCTGAGCCCGGGAGCCGGCGCCAAACGGCCAGCGCCGGGCAGCCTGACAGCGAGCGCTTTTCGCGCCGAGAGGCTGGAGCGGCTGGAAGGCGCGGAGCTGGAGGCTCGCGACCTGCAAAAACGGATGCCGAAGGCGCTGCTGCTCGGCGAAGGCGAGGCGACGGAGCAGCGGGTGAAGCAGTTACATCACCCGGCCCTACTCCACATTGTCGGGCACGGGATTGTCAGGGGTAATGAAGACTGCCAGTCTGCTCCGGCGAATCCGGGATGTCAACTGGCGGGCATCGATCCGGCGGCTCGCGTCATGAGTCTCTCGGCGATTGTGCTGGAAGAAGCGTATGGACGGGCTAGCGGCTCCTCGCAGGATGGCCTGCTCACCGCGCTGGAATTGCAGACGCTCGATCTGCAAGGCTCGGAAATGCTGGTGCTCTCGCAGTGCCGGATGGCGGATGGCGTGCCTTCTTCCGGAGAAGGTGTGTTCGGTATGCGCCGGGCCGCCGCCATCGCCGGTGTGAAAACATTCGTTGCGCCGCTCTGGAAGATCGCCGATGCGACCCAGCAGGCGCTTATGGGCCGGTTCTATCAGGAGCTCAGCACCGGCAGGGGCCGTGCAGACGCCTTGCGCCAAGCCCAACTACAGTTGCTGCGGAATTCTCGAACCACCAGCTTCTTGCAATGGGCGGCGGTGATCCTTTCAGGTGATCCAAATCCCCTACCTCAAAGTTTGTTTGCGCAGCCTCAGTAGTCCATTGCATAAATTCCTCCGCGATACTCACTCAGTCATATCGAAGTGTGAGTTGCGCAGTGGATATTGTCTGCCCCCGTCACTCTGCCCTGAGCGTGTCCTACATCTTCCGTGCTGGACAACAGGGGGATGATTCAACGCGGCACGGGGAGAGGCCTTTGGCCCTGTAAGGGCCACATAGCGTAGCCCAGGGTGCAGCGCAGCGAAACCCTGGGTTAACCAACAACACACGAAACCAGCCCTGGAAGGGCGGCAGAAGTTCGGCTCGATTCCCCGATCTAGCGCTGGTTTTTCCGCCGCCCCATCCGGGGCTTGGGTCGATTCTTCTGGATTCCCAGGGTTCCGCTACGCGCTGTAGCCGCTCCGCTTCACCCTGGGCTATAATCCGTCGTCCCTCCGGGACTGGAACCCGCACCCGCAGTGCATTTCTGAGTTTCGCAACAGAAACTAGCCAGATGTGAACCTCATCTCTTATAGACGCGTCAGTGTGTGATACTGCGGCGGGCACCCAAACTTCCTTCCTCGCCCGACAGCCGTCCTGTACACTCCGATTTCCCAAAGCGCACGAATCCTGGGTGATAGACTCTCGGCGCTGCCTCCGATGTGCCTACTTTGCCAGGAACTGTTCAATGACCGTCAGCATGTCTTCTGCGGCGTGCAGGTTCTGCTTGGCCAAGCCGTTGTTGCGAGCGCCCATCGCGCTGGCGACCGCCTGGAGCTGGGTGTCCAGACGGTCGCGGGCGGCGCGAACGTCGTCCGGCAGCTCGGTGACTGAACCGGACTGCTGTCTCTGATATTGGGCCAATCCCGACTTGACCCGTCCGGCGCGCACCAGCACCGAGCTGTATTGCTGGGCCAATTCAACCTGGCTGGCAGCCGCGGGTGATATTGGCGGCATCGAAGGCAATCCAAAGCGGCGTCGAGGAGCAGGAGGGGCGGCTGGGACGGGGGCCGCGGACGCAGGTTTCGCTACCGGTTGGCTCGTGGTTGCACTCGCCGGACCTGCAGGTTTCGGTGTGGCCGGCTGCGCTGTGGGCGTGGCCGACGTTTGCTGGGAGGAACTACTCCGGCCGCCCAACTCGGGCTCGACGTTTTCAGCGGTCTCGAGGATTGTCTCCGTGATTTGCCGGAGGGTTTTTCCCCCAACCATCTCGAAGTGGTCCTGTTGGTGGATCAGCACCAGCCCCCCGGGCACTTCATCGCTGGTCGATGTTTTAATGAACTTCTGCGGATCCAGCTGCGTGTAAGAGTTCGGTACGTGCCCCCAGACCGACTGCCAGTGAGTGGCGATTTTTTTGCCACTGATCTCAAGGGTTTCATCGCCGGATTCGTTCGGTGCGGGGAGGGGCGATTTGGGCGGAGGTTCTTTCGCCTGGTAGATGAGTTCGTTCGAACCGCCCGATACGACGGCTCGTTTATCATCGATCGACACCAGCCGAAGCGTAGACCGGGAAATCTTGTTGCGGGCATACTGGTTGGTGTCGGGGGCACCCTCGGTCAACAGTCGCATCACATAGGTGGCCGAGGCTCCAGGCTGAAATTTCTTCCAGGCGAGATACTTGGGCGAGTCGACGAGCCCGGGCATAGAGGCTGTCATCCAGTCGGGCCGGTAATCCTCGAAGTTCTTGCCGGCGGTGGCCGCGTCGAGGACTTTCACCTGATCCCTGCTAATGATGCGCACGCCCGCTCCTTCACGCCACTGATTGACTTCCCCCGAAATCTCCACCTGCTTACCGACGAGGCCGGCGAAATTCTCGCCGTAGCTGGCCTGCAGCATGTCAGAGTGGGGTGAAAACCCCATGATGCCGTCGGCGCGGGATTCCTTGAAATGGATGATCGCGTACCGGGGGGAACCAGCGTTGTCCAGATCTACCCTGGAGACGGTGCCGCGCACCTCCACGATTTTTCCCAGCCAACGCGAATCATAAGAACTCGCCCGGAAATGCGGAATCTGCCCGTCGGGAATCACCGTCTTAGGATCGTTGAGCAGCATCTGGAGCCAGTAGCGCACCCCCTTCCTTTGCGGGTCGCCTCGGATTCCGCCGTCAGAATCTTTGGCCACGGCCTTGACTTGCGCCACGGCGGAGAAAAGCTTCGCCTCTCCATACTTGGCGACGAGCTGGTTGTAGATCGAGAACGCCTTCTCCCATTGTTCCTTCGTATTGAAGGTTGCGGCCGCCTGTCCGCCGAGCAGCGCGTATGGATCGATGACGAGCGCAATCACATAGCTGCGCGGTGAGCTACCGGTCACCCGGGTGAGGAACAGCATGAATGGATTCGGCGACGGTGAGGCCATAAAAGTCCCGATAGCCACATCGGCGCGCTTGGCGAGACCGCCCACGGAGTTTTTGGGCATCCGCAAGACATTCTCGGCGGCAGCCACTACTTCCTTCTCACCGAACATCTTCACGAAGAGATTGTAAAGATCGCGAGTGGCGGCGCCGGGGTCGGGGAGATCGGCCGGTTTCGAGCGCCCAAGCACGAAGGACACATCTGCTTCCATCTGATTGAGAATGTAGATCTGAGGCGTCAGGTATTTGGAAACGTCCAGGCCGCTCGACATGAACTCCGCCCAATTGCGCGCGTGCTCGTATGCCTTGCGCCAGTTGGACTTGTCCTGGACGGCGGTTGCGAGAATCATTGGAGTGGCCATAGCACCGTCCGTTTCCCTGCCCTCAGCCCTGCGGAGCGCGTTCACCCAAGCCACGAACAGAGGAAACGCATACGGCTTGATGCCGCCGTCCACATTCGTAGGAAACTTGTTCCTGTCATCGGGAGAGGCATTCCCGCCGCCCATCATGTCAATATAATTTGCCAGCTTGGGCAGGGTGCCATTGACGCCCTCTTGAAGGGAGAACAGCAGGTAGTAACTGTCCTTTTCCGAAAGTGCGTCGAGAAACGCCGCTTCCGCCGCCTCAAAGCCTGGGCCATTGGGAAACGCCTTCCACAAGCGGCTCCGCGCGCTGTTGATGTTCTTGTTCAACTCATCGACTTTCCCAACAAAGTCCTTCGCCGCGTCGTGGGCTACTGTGAGCCGATCGGCGATAGTCGGGCACGGCGGCAGGATCGAGGGGCGAAGCGGGTGCGGGTTGCACTGGCCGAAGCCGTCGGCCGCGGTTGCCAAAACGGTTAAGAGAAACATCATCCAAATCGATCGTAGGCTTGTCATCTCATTACCTCCTTGGAGCTTGGACATTTTCGATTCGATGCAACTCAAGACGTCTCCTGATTTCCTTGGGACTTGTTCTGGTCGCACACTCGAAATAGATGCTTCGTTTGGAATCCTCGAGACTTGTCAACGAGGCGTCTCTTTCCCCGAAGGGGATTAATAATGCAGCCCAGGGTTGCGGCCCAGCCGCTACCCTGGGACAGCCATATAGCCACCTTCCCATTCCCTGAAGGGGATAGATACAAATGCCCCGGCCTACTCATCCCCTTCTTAAGGATAGAGCGAATGGCCCCGACCTGTTCCCAGGGTTAGTGCGTTGCCGCACAACCCTGGGCTAATTTATGCATCCCCTTCGGGGAAAATCTCCAAACTTGAGACCTCTAACGACGTCGTTCTATCTGTTACCACCTTTCGGCGCCCTGCATGGGGGAGCTGACGCCTGGCGACGGGCCACTTCGGCAGGGACTGGGTCGAAGGGGCCGAAGCCCGCCAGCGGTGTCCAGTGGTGGACATAGATTTCCGGTGGCGGCCGGGTGTTCTTCGTCCGCGAGAAATTCCAGCTGAAGCTCGTCCCGCCTGCCCAGACGCTCTTGATTTGAAATGTAGGAAGCGGCGCTGACAGACCAAAGTGCGTGACGTTGGCTCCCACCCAGGGCCGGTAGAAAACGCCCTTGCAATCGCCCACGCATTCAATCACGAAGCGGTCCGTTATACCCACCCGGTCGGGTGCGGTTCCCTTGAGTCCGGTTGCATCCCAGGTTACATGCGACGATCCGGCGCAGACAAACTTGTCACTCTTCATCCGCTCGACAGACTCGTCGATCGGTTGCCCTTCATGGACCGTGCCCGGAGGGTCGGCCCATGCTGTCACCAAATATTCGAAATCCGGGCTGTTGGCTGCGACATCCAGGTAGTTGGTGACATTGCTCGGGCTCGTCCGCTGTTCAGGCCGAGCTGGGTTGAGAGGGACTCCGGCGATGGACGTTGGCGCAGCCTGAGCCGGAAGTGGCGGCAGCGGCTTTCCCGGCGCAGCAAATTCGACGGCGTCACATTTGTTGCTCAACATTTTCGCGGTCAGCGTCTCGCTGGCGGCGTCGAACCTGCCCTCGATCCCGATCATCTCAAAAGCTGCGGGGTGGTCGGTGACCCACCGCTTCGGTTCGAGATGGAAGCGCCCGGTCTTGGCGTCGTAGGGTCCAGCCAGGAAGTAAGTGGCGCCGTCGAGACTCGTGACCGAGCGATGGAAGTAAAAATCGATCGTCGCGGTAACGCCCGCATCCGGATCAACGACTCCCAGCAGCCCGGTGACGGGTTTCATCCTGAGCTGGAAATCGGTCCACTGCCCGCCACAGTGATAGCGGCCGCTGAAGTCCTGAGCCGAAGCGGAAATCACTGGAACGAAGGCCAAGCACACTGCAATGGCGGCGCGGAGCCCCATGATTCCTCCTCTGAATGTTGAGATGTTCGCGTTGCCGCGATTTCGAAAACTCATTTCTTAACTCGTCCTATGCCAGATCGACGGTGGGAGAAGCGAGATACAATACCGCAATAACCTGACCAGATCCAGTGTTAATTTAGCTACTGCTATTGAAGAGTGGGGACAGCCCGCAAATACTTTCAAGATTTTTTTTAACGAGAACTCAAGAAATGGGACAGACGGAGCCTTAGCCCGTGATGCGGATCGAAACGAAAATTTTGTTCTCGTTCTGGGGACGGACTGAGAGCCCGAAGCGCCAGCGAGGGACAGCCCGCGATCACCCTCGCTGGCGCTTCGGGCTCCCTGTCAGGGGTGGGGCAGGGATATCAGGGGCGAAGCCCCTGGCTAGCCTAGTTATTTTCTGTCGCGAAACCTGGGAAGCCTTGCACTATGTAGCTTCCAGCCGCCGCCTCTGACAATTTTCGGCTCCCCTCCTTGGACAAGGAGGGGAGTCGCGGCCACAGGCTGCGGCGGGGTGGTTCGAACGGTCGTCGCAAGCTAAGCCAGTAGCGGTATTGCAGCGGCTCGGACCACCCCAGTGGCGCTGCGCGCCACATCCCCTCCTCAACGGAGTCTCAACGGAGGAGGGGAGCTTTTGTGCAATCCTCCAGTTTCGCGACAGAAACTAGTTAGTGCTGT
>QHZP01000772.1:0-1906 GCA_003224715.1 Acidobacteriota bacterium
TTCCTCTCAAGGAAAAATACTCTGCCACGGCCAGCAGGTCGGCGCTGCGTCCCAGGGTAAGAAAAAAAGCTTCGGTGACGGAACGTCCGCGCCGGGTGGAGTTTCCGGTAGAAGGTATCAAGAAACCCGTTTGACGTTTGTTGTCGCTGGTCGGAGCCACTAAATAGGGAGTAAAAAAAATGGGAATTTTCTTAATGCGAAAAAAGGTGTGTTTCATGGTGACACGGCGATCGACCCGAAATACCGCATCCTTAACCGTAAAGCTCCACTTAGGGACCTGGTCTTCACAAGCAGTAACGAAGCCGTTCTTAATCCGGTATTTGTCTTCACCCAGTTTCTCCACTTCGCTCGCTTCAAAGACAAAACCGGGATCGGCCTTCCCTTTGGCTTCATAAAAAACCCCCGTTTGGCTAGCCAGGTTGAACTTGAATTTCGTTCCATTCACGTGCTGCCGAGCTTGTTCAAAGTAGACATGGCCTTCCCCCTCAACGTCCTGGGTCTCGTCATTTCCCCATACCTGATCCGCTTTGAGCAGCATATCCTGATATCTCACCTCAACGTTGCCTTTGGCGTGATAGTCATGCTTGCCAAACCTGTGTTGCTCATCAGCCTGAATGGTCACAACATCATCACCTGCCGGGATATTCATTCCTGCTGGTGCGGTGGCTTCCGGTTTGCCCGCAACTTCACGAGATTGGGCCGATGCGGTCACGAGTAAGCAACATAGCCATAATAGAGCGGCAAATAAGGGGCGGATCAGGTCCAATACCAGGGAATTCTTTGGGGGGGTGGGCAAGCAAGCTTTCTGCAATGAGTTAAAGAAATCTAGATGAGTCGCGGGTAAAGAAAGAGTCAGTCGATCTGGTGAAGCAAGTTCGGGAATGTAGCCTCTAGCGTTATCTGGTGGCGAAGAAGTTCAAACTTTGATCAAGTTTCTTAACCTTCCGTTCCCTCACCCCCAGCCCTTCTCCCCTGGGGAGAGGACGGTCCGCCGGACCGCCGATCGGGTGAGGGGTGAGTTGCTGACAGAGCTACACTGCTGGCGGTTTGAGGTCGCTCGCTACACTCGAGTAATCTAGCACGCGAGAATCGACATTTCAATATTGCTCGTGAGAAATGCTTTTGCTAAAATCAGTTCGTCTTACCCGATGAGCTGGCTGCTCAGGTTCTATTGAGGTCCGTCTTCCGGGACTATCTTTGTAGCGAGCCACCTCATACCGTCAAGGGTCGCGTCTCCCTGAGCAGATGACTCCTCACCCCCGCCTCCGCGACCATGTAGCACACTTTTAAGTAGCCCCCTCACCCCTAGCCCCTTAGCCCTCTCCACTCATTGGGGCGAATTGGGGCAACGGGGAAGAAATCATCAGAGTTAACTCCCTCGCCCGCGCTGGAGAGAGGGGTGAACGCCTGGGAAGCGTTCACAAGCGACGGCGGTCACGGAGGCCGGGTGAGAGGGTGCATCGGAATTTTTTTCACAGGGGCTGAGGCATGAGGTTAGGTTTTGGCATAAATTTGACCGAACGGTGAACTTTGTGCCGACCAGCCCTTGAGTGGATCTTTGGTGAGGTGATTTCACTGAATTGCCCAAGTTGTGGCCTTTTGAACTTATCCACGGCCACCATTTGCAGCTATTGCAAAACGGCGTTGGTGCCCCCGGCCAAGCTGCCGGAGCCGGCCGACATCAGCGTCGATTCTAACAGTAGCAACAGCCTGGAAGCTCCGATCCAAATGGTAGTTTCTCCACAAGGCTCGTCTCCCCAGCCCCAAGCTTCTGAGTGGCGCGAGCAACTCAACTCAAAACTGGATGGTATTCGAGAGAAAAACAGCGAGACACAACCCGCCACTACCGAGCTTTTGAACGACATCCGAAATCGCGAATTCGCCCGGACTGCGAAGGAAGGCCCGG
>QHZP01000772.1:1994-3064 GCA_003224715.1 Acidobacteriota bacterium
CGCCGCTGTGGGTAGAACAGAACCAGCAAGCACAGCCAAGAGAATCTTTGCCCAAATCCCAGGTTCGTAGGGTTAAGAGGAGGTCTCATCCTGAAAAAATCGAGCGTATTGAAATTAACCTGGGCCAGGGAAGTCTTCCGTTTGACAACCTAAGTTCCAACAATCACACTTGGGAAGATCGTATTCAGAAGGGATTGGTCGCCGCACCCCTTGCTGCTCGAATCCGGGCAGGGGCTATAGACGGCCTTTTCATTTGTGGTTGTTTTCTCATCTTTCTGATGATTATTTTCTTCATTCCCGACTTTGCTTTTTTTTCCAAGTCTGCCTTTTTGGGTCTGGCCATTGCAGGCGCTTTGATAGCCAACACTTATCTCTTCTTCTTGACTGTATTGAGTGCCCGCACTCTAGGTATGGACCACGAGCATCTTCAAGTCATCAATTTTGAAGGCAAGGTTCCTTCATTAAGGGAAACCAGTCTTCGTTCGTTCGGCTATTTTATCTCGTTGGGCTGTTTCTGCTTGGGCTTTCTGTGGGCTATCTTTGATTCGGACAACCTCACCTGGCACGACCGAATCTCCAAAACACTTATCATCCGCAACGACGCTTTCAAACCCGAATTCCAAGGTTGAATCGAGCTGCACTCTCGCATTTAGCTCCAAACCCTCACCCAGGGAGCTTTCTCAAAGCTCCCATGCCTCTCCCCAAGGGCGAGGGGAGAGTCCATCTAATTTTTGTTCCCTCCCCTCATGGTAGAGGGGTGAAGGCTTGATACCCAAATTATGCACCCCTGGTATTAGCCTCGGAGAGGCGCAAGACATTAGCCCACGGCGTCAGCCGTGGGACAAGGCAGATACGTGAATCAGCCCCGGAGGGGCGAAAGACAACGCGTAACAATCGATCTCCCATCCGGAGTCTTTCGCCCCTGCCGGGGCTAGGCTGCTGGATGACCCTGACCCACGGCTGGCGCCGTGGGCTATCATCTGACGTCCCTCCGGGGCTAACCGATGGCGACGCGGATGCATAATTTGGGTGATAAGCCTTCACAGGGCGGGTGAGGGTGGCTCAATGGC
>QHZP01000061.1 GCA_003224715.1 Acidobacteriota bacterium
AAGCCGTTTCTCATCAGCTCCGCGCTTCGGCGAGGAGCTTTAGAGATTGGACATTTTGCGATTTCAGCGGAAAAGGGGGTAGAGATAGACATTCCTGCCTTTCAAACTCGTCGCTTAAGCAGCTCAAGACAGGACTCAACTGAACAGCCGAGCAGGCTTACGCCCAGGCCAAACAGCGGCAACTGGACCGGATAAACGGCAATTCCTATACGGATAACTACAACTGTCATCAGTCGGTGGGTATTCGCTCCGATGGGTGGCATCTCTGAAGAACTGGGACGGGGCACAACCGGTTGCAGTGGTTTGTGGATTAAGGACCTGGATAGTTCCTGGATGTACACCATGACCCACCTGCAGGGCACGTTGCTTCACGCCGAATTGTTGCTTCGTCGGGGAGATTCCTCCCTCTACAACAACATTACCGGCACGGGCGCCGGCTCGATCCGCAGAGCCGTTTTGTTCCTCCTTCACAATCCGAATGATTCCAGCAAGTCGGTCCCCTGGAAAGTGAGTAACGACGGAACCACCCTGGAACTCGTTCATAGGTATTACCGGGACCCCTACATGGCGCAACAGTTGGGCATTGGCAGCAATCGCGCCATGTGTGGAAAAGGTGGACAGATGCTTCATTTTGGCACCATCACTCACGGCTTCTCCGTCGGTGAACTACCAGGGCCCCTCCCCACTCCAACAGATCCGCCACCGCCGCCGCCCACAGGAGGACAACTCATCAGTTTCTATCCGGAGGCAGATGCCTATGTACGCGGCGGAACCTATGCCTCTCAGAACTTCGGCACGGACATTTCGCTGGCCGAAAAGAACAGCGACCTTGATTCCTTCGACCGCCGAACTTTTCTGCGCTTCGACCTGAGCAGCATTAGCAGCACCAGCATAACCCGCGCGACACTCAAGCTATACGTCACTTCTCTGATAGAGGGGACCGCGCCGATTCCCCTCTTTGGGGTTCCTTCAAATAGCTGGACGGAAACCGGCGTCACTTGGAACAATCAGCCCGCTTTCGGTTCGCAACTAGCTTCAACAAGCCTGCCAACCATCGGATGGGCAAGTTTCGACGTTACCTCCTTCGTCAACTCACAACTAGGCGGGGACAAGAAGGTATCGTTGATGCTTTGGAACACCGCTCAAGCAATAAAGCTGGTCACCATCAACAGCAGGGAGAACGCCCTTAACCAGCCTGTGCTGGAAGTGACAAAGTAACCTGGTCGCCTCTCGCTGGGAGAGGGCTGCGCCTGGTAGCCACGATCACCGTGCAGGCTGCGGTGGTCGTGGGCAGTTCGCAACGAAAAGCAACAGGGCCAATTGAAGGGACGGCGGTCCCGCACGCGAACTGACCATGGCGGCCAGGACAACGAGAACAAAATCTCCGTTATAACTGTTGCAGGTTTCCCCAAAGGCAACCGTCATCCAGGCTTTGACAGTTGCCTCTTTTTTTTTAACGCGGCTTCCGGGAGAAGTGGGTTTTCAAAGCGACGGTAGCCTTCGTTACGAAAGACAGTACACAGCCGACGGCCTTTTCATTTCCTGAAGAACAATAGTGTGTCTCTCAGTAACAGAAGTGTTATCTCACTGCGGCTAGTAGGCAGGCGGACTCACTTCGATGGGTGTAATAAATAGCGTCGCGACCCAGTAGACATTTTGAAATAAATCGGATAACCAAATTTCTTATGGAGGGGCTCGAAATGGGTTCTGTTGGTTAGTCGGTTGCACTATCCGGAAGCGTGGAAAAGCTATAACTAGATTACCCACTCTGACAATTGAGTTCCCTGTCCGTTTCGCAATAATTACTATAATTAACTTAATTAAACTTTAGCTAATCCCCAGGCTGGGCCACTCACCCCAATTGATGTCTCTCGGGGTGTTTTTAGTAAATCATCTCCTATCCGTTAACTGTTCAAGATTACAAGATAATTAAGAAAACAGGCAACCTCGAACCGCCGAGAGTTTGCCTCTCGTAAGCAGTGGGGACCCCTGTTGCGTGAGAGGTCGCTTGGATTGGGCTCCTCCCTCAGAACCGTGCCGGCGGTTCTCCCGCATTGCTCCCACGTCGGTGGTTCACCGACGTGCATTCTGAGAAAGCTACCCGTGCGGGGTAAAGCAGCATTCGGCCACGGCTGATGGTCGCGGCTACGTCTCCGGCCTCTCTGCTTCTGTCGCCGTCACAGGATGCTACGTAAACGCATCCGAACCAACCCGTCCAAACCGCGATGAGGTGTCTTTATGGCTGTGTTTGAAGGAGCCAACCCATCCCCGCCACGTCCAGTTGTTGTGTTCGATAATGCCGTTGAGACTGTGCCCCTGATACCGTCAGGTCCTGAGGCCAGTCGTGTCCAAGAATTTCCCGGGACTCACCTCCCGCAGGTGTTTTCCAAAATCCGAACCAGCAAAGATGTCAGCCGTAGCGAGCTTTGTCCAACCAGAGTGCGGGCTAGCGGCATTAAGCCCTTGGCATCAGTAGCCGCGATCTGCTCGCTCGTGACGCTTGCATTCACAGCAGCCGACGCCCTTGGCAAATCCCGCGGCTATATGACCACTCCCCAGGAACTGGCGGCAGTCGCTCAGAAGGCTGCCCAAGGCATTCAACCTTATAAGGCAGCCAAAGACCAGGTCCTGGCATTCGCAGGCTCTCCCTCTTACTGGCCTTACGGAGGAATCAGTGGCGAGCAGAGTTGTTCTGGAACGCTGACGCCCTCCTATATTGGCAACGGTGCCCCTCTGATCTTTGCCAAAGCCATGGCCTATCATTTGACTGGCGATAGTCAGTATGCCGCCGAGGTCCGCTCAAAGATTATGGACCTCACCGATACGTATGGTTACGGGACAACCTACTCCGGCGGTAACCCGTGCATTTTAAACCTTGTCTGGTACATGCCGAGCTGGATCGTGGCTGCCGATTTGATCCAGGACTACTCAGGCTGGAGCTTATCAGACCAGCAGACCTTTCAGCACTGGCTGGCCTCCGAAATCTACAAGAAGGTGGATTGGGCTTCTGACAGTCGCAGCAACAACTGGGGCAGCGCCGGTTCGGCCACCTCGGGTATGATTGCCGACTACCTGGCCAACTCAGGTATTCTGCTGACTGATCGCGATGGGAATCAAGTGACCCCAGAGCAGGCCTACGCCCAGGCCAAACAACGGCAACTGGACCGGATGAAGGGCAATTCCTATATGGATAATTACAACTGTCATGAGGCCGTAGGTATTCGACCCGATGGCGGCATCCCGGAAGAATTGCAACGGGGCACAAGCGGTTGCAGCGGTTTGTGGATTAAAGATCCGGATGGTTCCTGGACGTGGACCATGACTCACCTGCAAGGCACGCTAGTTCATGCTGAATTGTTGTTGCGCCGTGGCGATCCCTCCCTCTACAACAATATTACCGGTACGGGCACCGGTTCGATCCGGAGGGCCATCTTATTCCTCCTCCACAATCCGAATGATTCAAGGAAGTCGGTCCCCTGGAAAATGAGCAGCGACGGCTCCAGCCTGGAACTCGCTTATCGGTTCTACCGGGACCCCTACATGGCGCAACAGTTGGGGATCGGCAGCAAGCGCGGCCTCTATGGAAAAGGCGACCCGATGCTACATTTTGGCACCATCACTCACGGCTTTGCCGTCGGCGAAGTACCCGCGGCCCTTCCCACTGTGCCTCCACCTCAATCCTCAACACCGCCGCCCTCAACACCGCCGCCCTCAACACCGCCGCCACCAGCACCGCCGGCCGCAACACCGCCGCCACCAACACCGCCGCCAGCAACACCAGCGCCAGCAACATCCACTGGTCTTGCATCTGTTACGCTTTCATGGTCTTCCAATGGTGAACCCGACCTGGCTGGATATAAGGTCTATTACGGTACGGCCTCGCATACTTATGGATACCCGGTTGTTATCGGCCTTCAGACAACCTATAAAGTGCCAGGGTTGGGTAAGGGAACCTACTATTTTGCAGTGACAGCATATGATACCTCCGGTAATGAGAGTGGGTTCTCAAGCGAAGTGTCTAAGACGGCGGGAACAGCACCGCCAGCAACACCGGTGCCAGTGACACCGCCGCCAACAACACCGCCGCCGGCCATACCGCCACCGACAACGGAGCCCCCAGCCACACCGCCACCAACAACAGAGCCGCCTGCAACGCCGCCGCCAGCCACCGAGCCGCCCGCTCAGCCATCGGCTAGTAGTACGTTGTTTGTCCCCATAGTGCTTTCCGCCAAAGGATTGCAAGGTTCGTTCTTCACTTCCGAAATGACGCTAACCAATCGAGGCAGCCAAGATGCTGAAGTTCAATTCACCTACCAGGGGGCGCCGAATCTTGGGGGTGGAAGTGGGAGTGCACTTACCACACTTGCGGCTGGACGACAGGTGATTGTCCCGGACGTGATTGCTTATCTAAAGTCACTGGGGATTTCACTCCCTGACGCAGGCGACCGGGGCGGGACTCTAAACGCAAACTTCTCGGGGCTTTCTTCCTCTTCTGATGTAGCCATCACTGTTCGCATTACCACCACAACTCCCACGGGCCGGTCCGGATTGGCCTACACTGGGATTGCCAGGACGACAGCATTGGTCGGTCCCTCCTACCTTTATGGCCTTCGCCAAAACTCGCGCGACCGTTCCAACGCAGCCTTCCAAAACGTGGGGGTACAGTCTGATGGAAATGTCACGCTGCGAGTTACGGTCTATTCAGGTCATTCCGACATCAAGGCAGCTGGATCGCATTACTCCAGGGTCCTTCCGGATATAGTTCTGCCACCGGGTGGATTCTTTCAAATCTCCGGAATTCTTCAATCCAACGGTGTTCAAACTGATGAAGGTTACTTGCGAGTAGAAAGAGTGAGTGGAACTGCACCGTACCATGCGTACGCGGTCATCAATGACCAATTCAATTCAGACGGCTCTTTCATTCCTGCGGTGCCCGAAGATTTAATAGTTCCTTCTAGATTAATACTTCCAGCGATCGTCGAAACCGGGTCCTTCGCCAGTGAAGTCATCCTGACGAACTCGACCAAGCAAGAGAAGCACATCACGCTGAATTGGGTGTCTGACTCGATGTTGAACACCAACAAAACGACGAGGTTCCAAACAGTCCTTTATCCAGGCGAGCAACAAATCATCCCCAATTTTGTGCAATACCTGCGTGACCAAGGGGTTGAAGGGATCGGTCCTGTAGGAGGAATCCACGCCGGAGCCGCGTTTCTGACAGCAGATTCCGGGGATCTAAGCGGAGTTTTTGTGGCTGCACGCACTTCCACTCCAGGGGACGGGGGTCGCTATGGAGTATTTTACTCGGCTGTTCCAGCCGGCGCGGCCTCGCTCTCGAGTACCTGGATCTGTGGCCTGCGGCAAGATGAGAATAACCGGACCAACCTGGCACTCGTCAACACTGGTGACGCCGACGGGAATCCCGATGTGTTCTTAATCGAGCTGTTTGACGGGGAGACAGGTCTGAAGGCCGGTGCGGCTGAGGGAATTAGCGTCAAGGCAAAAGGGTGGAAGCAAATGGGAAGCATCCTCACCCAATACGCTCCTGGAATTAAACAAGGATACGCACGAGTAACCAGGTCATCAGGATCGAATCCTTTCATCGTCTATGCCGTCATCAACGATGGCGCTCGGCCAGGAGAGCGAACGGGAGATGGTGCCTTTATTGCCAGTCGGCCATGATGCTTTGGAGGGCCACTACTCGAACCTCCATATTGTCTAAAGATGTAAATTTAAAGAACAATACTGTGATTCAGTAACCGAAATGTGACTTCGGATATATCGAGCTGAATACTCCTCTTAACTGGACAGAGAGATTGAGAAGGGAGGAGTTAGCGGGCATTCAAGTCCATTGAATCCCATCCCGTGATAACAGGAGCGTCATCGAGTAACGGAAGCGTCCTGTTGAGGCGTTAGCCCGCCAGTTCCGCTCCGCTTCCGTGGGATGAAATGAATAGCCCCTCGGCGGATGAATTATCTTGAAAATAAATCAGATAATAAAATTTCTTGTCAGGGGGCTCGAATGCTTCCCTGTTGGTCAATCGGTTGCCTTATTCCGTGACGTAGAAAAGTTTATAACCAAAGGGAACACAAGCAGCGCGCCCGCTCCGACGACTGAAGTTTCGCATTAGCTGGAATTCATGCCGTCATGCCTTCTCCGACACTGTCCCACTCAACAGAGTTGATGCTCTTGTTCGCCAGCCCCGCCAATGCTGTGATTCCTGATTGCTCAAGTTTACGACACGAAGTTGAGAAACCTGAGCAGCATGTGGTGGATAAATCATTTCTACAGAACTGGCTTCCCCTTCTTTAGTCCGGCGCCGTCTGGACAAACTAGCTAGTTAAAGTCAGCCACCATACCAGAGTCCTCGACCAAGGGTAACTCTAAGGTCCCTCCTTGGGTCAGTGTGTTCTGTTTTTTTCGAGGCACGATGTGACGCTCATACCCAGGGAGCCAGCGTAAAAAGCGCCCAGGGTGTGGGAAGGCTCGCGGACTGACTGGAACCCGCGCCTGGGGGTCAGGCAGCGGAATGCATTCAAGGTAAAAACTGAAAGGAATCCCAGAATAATGGAATCAATCACCGAAACCCGAATCAGAGGAGGCAGCAGGCCTAGCTCTCTCTGGCCAATGAGAGTGCGTAGTGGTGGCACTAAGTGCTTGGCAGTAGCGGTCTGCTTGCTGCTGATGTTCGCATTCACCACGGCCGATGTTCTTGGCAAATCCCGCGGCTATATGACCACTCCCCAGGAACTGGCGGCAGCCGCTCAGAAGGCTGCCCAAGGCATTCAACCTTATAACGCAGCCAAAGACCAGGTCCTGGCATTTGCAGGCTCTCCCTCTTACTGGCCCTACGGAGGAATCAGTGGCGAGCAGAGTTGCTCTGGAACGCTTACACCCTCTTATATCGGCAACGGTGCTCCTGTGATCTTTGCCAAAGCCATGGCCTATCATTTGACCGGCGATAGTCAGTATGCCGCCGATGTCCGCTCGAAGATCATTGACCTCACTGATACTTATGGGTATGGGGGTAGCGTCTACTCCGGCGGTAACCAGTGCATCTTAAATCTGGCCTGGTACATCCCGAGCTGGATCATGGCTGCCGATTTGATCCAGGACTACCCAGGCTGGAGCTTATCAGACCAGCAGACCTTTCAGCATTGGCTAGCCTCCGAAATTTACAAGAAGGTGGATTGGGCCTCTGACAAACGCAGCAACAACTGGGGCAGCGCCGGTTCGGCCACCTCGGGTATGATTGCCGACTACCTGGCCGGCTCGGGCATTTTGCTGACGGATCGCGATGGGACTCAACTAACAGCCGAGCAGGCTTACGCCCAGGCCAAACAGCGGCAACTGGACCGGATAAACGGCAATTCCTATATGGATAACTACAACTGTCATCAGTCGGTGGGTA
>QHZP01000062.1 GCA_003224715.1 Acidobacteriota bacterium
TTTCCTCAAACTTTCGGCCCTCCCGGTTTACAAACAGAAAATTAGCTACCGTGTCGTTGGCTTGAAAGAGGTCCAAGTAACCATCGTTGTTGACATCGGTAGCCACGACGCCGAAGCCTTTACCCAGCGAATCCAGTATTCCAGTTTCTTTGCTGATATCAGTAAAGTGGCCATTCCCGTCATTTCGATATAAGTGACTCGACATAGGCGGGAAGACTGTAGGAAAGCAGTAGGAGGTCTCGGATTCCGGAATGCCTTCCACTCTTCCGCCATAGGAATTGGCGGTCCCACAAGATCTCAAACTGGAATGGTCCACGAATTGGCATACAAAAAGATCCAGCCTACCGTCATTGTTATAATCGAACCAGACAGCGCTGGTGGACCATCCTGGAGCGTCGATCCCGCTCTCGGCAGTAACTTCCTTAAACGTGCCGTCACCGTTGTTATGATAAAGGACCGACTTGCCATAACCGGTTAGAAATACATCCTGGAACCCATCCCCATCCCAATCTGCGACGGCGACACCCATTCCAAACAGGTTGGCCGTCAATCCCGCTTTCTCGGTGACGTCAGTAAAGGTTCCATCACGATTATTTCGGTACAGGGCAGAGCGCAGCGCCGTTCTGGGGTGGAAAAACTTCGATTCTCCCGAATTTACAAAAAGAATGTCCATCCAACCGTCGTTATTGTAATCGAAGATAGCAACGCCGGGAGGGATCGTCTCAGGCAGGTAGCGCTTGTCGGAGTGTCCGTTTACATGCATCCACGTAATGCCAGTTTCCAGGCTAGGTACTTCCCGGAAGGTCATGGGAGTCGAAGGCAGAAGGGCCGCTAACACAGTGGCGAGCAACCAGGTGATTCGGGGCATGGTCCCCATTTTACATCTGTTTCAACGGCGGAGCCAGTGAGCCTCCCTCACGGTCGGGACAGGCCCACGTACAAGTCAGTAGCCCGCGCGTCAGCAAGGGCTGACATTTCTCAAGGGGCGAGTTTTCAAGAGAGCCATCCATGCGGCACGGCCACCAAGGATGAACATTATTCCCCTCCGTTGGAGGGGCCTGGAGATTGGACATTTGCGCACCGAAGAACGCGGTTGACCCTCACCCGTCGCTTCGCGCCACCCACCAGGAGAGGGAGAACAAGAAATGGCGGTGTGGCTTCAGACCGACGTTTCATGCCACTCCGTTACCACTGTGTCATGAAACGTCTGCTTGTTAGCCCTCAAGGTCAGCGCTCTAATGCGTGGATCTCTCCCTCGCCCTTGGGGAGAGGGTGGCCGCAGGCCGGGTGAGGGTCAACCCACGGGAATTGCTCCTCCAAATGTCCAAACTCCAGTCCCCGTTGGAGGGGTGCAGGGGTGGGTTGTTGCGGAACGGGAAGGACCCACCCCTGAAGGCTGAAGCCTTCTTTCTGCTCCCCAGGGGGAATTTTCAGAGGACGTTTCCCTGTCTTTCCAGAGTTTCTCTCAGAATGCGTTGATTCTCTCCGGACATGACATTATATGGGCTGCGGGGAACTCCGACCGCCCGTCGCTGCATACCCAGCGCCCATTTGATGCGAGATAATAGCTCGACAGGATGGTCCAAGGCATGCCATAAACGAATGAGCTTTTCGTGAACCTCTCTGGCCCGTGTCGAATCGCCTGCCCGCGTTGCTTCATACAGGGCGACACAGTCTTGCGGAGAAACGGCAGCCAGAGCTGAAATGGCGCCTTCGGCCCCCAAAAGGAGCGCCATGTAAGTGAGATCCTCCACCCCGCTGAAGACTGGCACCCGCGGCCTAAGGTGCAGAATATCAGCCAGCAAATGAGCATTGCCCCCGGCTTGGTGCATTCCGTCGATCACTCCTTGATTCATGAGCGCCTGTATTGAAGAAAGCTCCACCTGAGCGGTCTGAATGCAATTGGAAAGGAGCAGCGGCACTGCGACGCGTTGACGAAGAGCCGTGAACATTTCTAGCAGGCCGTCGTGATCCGGAGAAAACAGATAGTGAGGGGGCGCCACCAGCAAGGCCATGGCGCCTGCCGATACAGATGCCTCGGCCAGTTCGAAGGCCTCGACATTGCAGTCTGGAAAGACGGCGGCGACCACGGGTTTATCCGTTGTTGAGATGACACTCCGGCAGATCAGATGGATTTCCTCAGCACTGGAACCTGCCATCTCGCTAATGACCCCTCCTACGCATAAACCGTGGACGCCTGTTTTGGTCAGGAACTCTGCCTCACGACGCAACGAGTCCAACTCTACCCGACCACTCGCGTCAAAGGGGGTTACCATCACCGGGATGATTCCGTGTAATTTGAAGTCTCTTGTTTTCATTCTTGGTCTCTCCTGAAAATCCCCTCCTGGGAGGGCAGAAGGCGTCAGCCTTCGGGGTGGGTCCTCCGGTTCATAACCCACCCCTGCACCCCTCCGGTGGAGGGGAATAATTTTCATCCTTCGTCGTACCGCCCGAAGCGGCATGGGCGGCTCCTCTGAAAATCCCCAGGGCCGGTTAGGTCTTGGCATAAATTTGACCGAACTGCTAACTTTGTCAGCCTCAAGCAGCCCTCGTGTAAGCGGCTTTCGACCTTGTCAAGATAGGCCAAACAGTAGCACCTCACATAAAGCACCGTCAAGAATTTTCGGAATGTATTCCGTTTAGTTATTTGGACGGGTGAACACTTGAGAAGGTTGACGAGGCGAGGTGACGGAGCAGTAGCGGAAGCAGGAATTGTCAGAGCTGAAACGCAGCACTATGTAACCTTAACACAAAACAATGCGTATTTTCATTAGCTCAGTGCTTCAGCGCGGGGGCTAATGAAAAATGCAGAGAAAGGAATTCAGCGCATTGATTTGTATTGTCTGCTTAGCACTTACTACTAGCTTAACGGAAAATGACATTCAAGAAAATGAATAGCAGCAAGACCTCAACAGCCAGGCATTCGGGTGTGCGGTACCACTTCTGCTTGGAAGCCGGCTCTTTGTGGGCATAGCAGTAGACTAGTCCTGCTAAGTTTTGCTGCGAGGGAGGTTTGGTGACAAAACTCAAGGACACGGCCGTTGCCAGTCCTGCGGCCCCTCCCCAGATAGCCAGATTTAGCGTCGAGGCCATGGGGGTCCTATAGGAGAGCACACCCAACTGGTAGAGAATGTATTGAGTGAGGCAGCCTAGGACTCCCGCCAACATACCGTAGAAGCCTGCCGTCGCAGTCGTGCGCTTCCAGAACATGCCCAGGAAGAATACGACGAAAAACGGAGCGATGAACATGGCCCCGATCAGTTGCATGTAGTCCATCAGGTTGTCGAAGCGCAGCACAATGTAGGCGGAAGCCACACTGAGGAGCGTTCCAAAAACCGTTGCCAGATGCGCCACTCGCAGGTAGTGATCATCCCTGCGTCCTTTAACTAAGTAGGTTTGATAGATATCGTAGGTCCAGACGGTATTAAACGCCGTTACGTTGCCGGCCATCCCCGACATGAAACTGGCCAGCAGCGCTGTCAGGCCGAGGCCAAGCATTCCATGAGGATAGTAGCGCTGCATTAATACGGGTAACGCCACGTTGAAATCCCCTTCCAGAGCCTTGGGGACAACCAAGATGGCAATCATACCGGGAAGAGTGACCAGGGCAGGAAAAAGCATTTTGGGAAAAGCTGCAATCAATGGCGTCTTGCGAGCAGCATCCAGATTCTTTGCCGCTAAGGCTCGTTGGACCAGCAGAAAATCGGTACACCAGTATGAGGGTCCCATAATAAACATCAAAGCCGGGACTGCCACATACCACTCGACTCCCAAGGGATTGGTATGCACCGAACCCATTCCTACCCAGGTATGCGCAAAGGCCTCGGGGAGTTTAGCTACCAGACCGTTCCAGCCCCCAACTTCAATAAGTCCCAGAACAAGCAACGGAACGAATCCAAAGACGATCAGGAAAAATTGCAGCACTTCATTGTAAATCGAGGAGCTCAAACCGCCCAAGAAGGTGTACGTGACGACGACGCCCGCGGAGAGGAGGACGCTGAAGTTGAAACTCCAGCCTAGCATCTGCTGGCAGACCATGGCCAGGGCGTACATGTTGATTCCAGACATCAACACCGTGACAAACGAAAAGCTGATTGAATTGAGTAGGTGAGCCCGGTGATCAAAACGCAGTCTCAGGTATTCGGGAACACTCCGAATGCCGTTAGCGTAGTAGAAACGGACCATGAAAACCCCGAGGAATACCATTCCGGGAATGGCTCCGATCCAGTACCAATGATTGGTCATCATGCCATATTTTGCTCCCATGGCGATCATCCCGACCACCTCAAGAGAACCGAGGTTGGCGGCCATGAAGGCCAATCCTGTGACCCAGGACGGCAGCGAGCGGCCGGCCAAGAGGAATTCTTCAGAGGTGCGCATTCCCTTGAGCCAGTAGCCAATCCCGATCACAAAGAAGGTATAAGCGATGAGAATCGTAAAATCTATCGAACTGAGTTTCATAGAGGAGTTGCCTATGCCGCCCTCGGGCGGCGCCACGAAGCATGAAAATTATTCCCCTCCACCGGAGGGAAGGTGTGAAAAAATCAGCTGCCGAGAGGATTGCACTCGCCCCTCACCCCTGGCCCCTCTCCCCGTTGGGGCGAGGGGAAAGTAAACATTAGATTTAACTCCCTCGCCTCCTGGGGGAGAGGGTGCCCGAAGGGCGGGTGAGGGTGGTTCGAATTTTTTCACACCTTCAGGGGTGCAGGGGTGGATTGTAAACCGGAAGACCCACCCCGAAGGCTGACGCCTTCTCCCCTCCCAGGAGGGGATTTTTAGAGGAGTCCGACCCAGGTTATGCATCGTCAGGGTTATTGGATAGCCTCGGAGGGGCGTCAGATCATGACCCATGGCGCCAGCCGTGGGTCAGCTTGATACAGGAGCCAAGCCCCGGCAGGGGCGAAAGAATCCGGATGGGAGATAGATTGTTGCGCCTTGTCTGTCGCCCCTCCGGGGCTGATTCACCCATCTGCCTTATCCCACGGCTGACGCCGTGGGCTATGATCTTGCGCCTCTCCGAGGCTAAATCCCCATGGTGCATAATTTGGTTTTGTAAGAAACAAGTTTTGATGCCAAAACAGTCCCTTGGTGTGATTCTCAGTGACGTTAAAGGATTGGGCAATCTATGATAAGATGCGGCTTCAAATTCGGAATATATACCGCCTCTGACATCAGGTGTCAACAAGTGAATGTTGAGTAAGGAGGCCTATGAACTTGGACGTTCGCCTACCGATCGCCTGCTTGTTTTTGATTGTTGGATTGCTCCTGGTTGGATACGGGATTCTACACCCTCATCCGGAAGTTACGGTGAAGCCAGGATTTAATGTCAATCTCTGTTGGGGCAGTGTCATGGTGCTTTTTGCAATAGCTCTCTGGGCTGGCGCAAAATGGAGCCGCCGGCGCAAGGGTTGAAAAAAACGACAGCCACCCGTACTGAGAATGTGGGAGGCGCACGCCGCGGCGACCAGAGCAGGTTTGTAAGAAAACGGGAGTAGTAGATCACAAGCTCTTAATCGCTGGCCGCAGGCTGTCTTTCCACGGCAACTGCTGGTCGCCCTGGAGAGTAGATCAACTTTTGGAGTTCTGGAGGCAGTAGGCATGACGACCTTGCCCATCGTTGCCGAGATCGGCGCTCAGACTCGAAGGAAAATCGCCTGGCACATTTTGCCGTTTGTCTTCCTACTTTATATCATTGCCTACCTGGATCGTGCCAATGTCGCCTTTGCCAAGCTGTCGATGTCGGCTGATCTTGGCTTCTCTGAAGCCGTGTTTGGTTTTGGAGCAGGGATTTTCTTCCTGGGTTATTTTCTGCTTGAGATTCCGGGTGCTCTCATCGTGGAGCGTTGGAGCGCACGCCGCTGGATGGCACGGATTCTAGTGAGCTGGGGCGTCTTCACAATTCTAGTAGGGCTGGTGCGTTCTCACACGCATTTTTATGTGGCGCGCTTCCTTCTGGGTGCTGCCGAGGCGGGTTTCTTCCCCGGAATCATTGTCTATCTAACGCATTGGTTCCCGGCGCAGGATCGTGCCCGCGCCATGGGGGGCTTTATTATGGCGGCTCCCCTCTCCCTGACACTCGGGGCGCCTCTTTCCGGGCTAATCCTCAATCTGCGCTGGTGGGGCTTGCCGGGATGGCGATGGGTCTTCATCTTGGAAGGCATCCCGGCGGTGGTGTTCGGACTTATCACGCTCGGTTACTTAACCGACCATCCGCGACAGGCTCGATGGCTTGAAACGGAAGAGAAGAACTGGATCGAGGCCCGGCTTCTAGCGGAGAAAAAAGAGATCCGAAAAGCACGACCGTTGACCTTTGGTCAGACACTCCGCCAGCGGAAGGTCCTCTTACTCTGCCTGGCTCATTTTTTTGCCAACATCGGTGGCTATGGCTTTATCGTGTGGCTACCTACCATAGTGAATAAGGTTGGCAAGTTGTCTGCCGCGACTGCGAATGCCGCCTCGGCCTTGCCTTTTGCCTTGGCTGTGCTATCTGTCTGGTTGGCAGGCTATTCTTCAGACCGAAGTGGCGAACGCCGGCTGCATGCCTGTATTGCGTTCCTGGCTGCAGGCCTGTTTTTCTTTCTGGCGACTCGCCCCGGACTTCCCTTTTCCCAGGCCATGTTCTGGCTGAGCCTGACCGGGGCAGCCGTCTATGCCTGGTGTCCCCCCTTCTGGGTTCTTCCAACTCTGATCGCCGAGGGACCTGCTGCCGCTGGAGCGATTGGCATGATCAACTCGATTGGAAACCTGGGAGGCTTTGTGGGCCCTTCCGTGGTGGGTTACCTTCTGACCACAAATCATTCTTATTCCGTCGCCGTGGGGGTTTTGTCGGTTTGTTATTGCATCGCGGCCGCCTTAACCTTCAGTATCCCGTATGGTCAAACTCGAACGGATTGAGATTCCTCGGGCGAAACGATGTTAATATAGCGTTTGTTTCAACCGAATCGGGCCAAAGTGCGGGCCTCTGAGGTGAAGCAGCACAGCTCCGGGCTTGCTTTCAAACATTGTTTTGCTGTTGCCCCTTTGTTTGGGATAGGCTTCATGAACCATTCCGAGGGCGACGACACGAGTTTTATCATCATCGAAAGGGAGGTATCTGCTATTGCAAGCCTTTGATTATGTAGCGCCTGGTAATCTGGCCGAAGCGCTTGGCTTGTTAAAGGAGAAAGGTGATCGTGCCCGTGTATTGAGTGGTGGCACCGACTTGATTGTGCAAGTCCGCGAGGACAAGCGTCGAGTCGCCTTGATGATCGATGTCAAGCGAATCCCTGAATTGATGGAATTGAGATTTGAAGCGGGCCGGGGCCTGACGCTCGGGGCTTCGGTCCCCTGCTACCAGCTTTATGAATCTGCGGAATTAGTAAAGGCCTATCCCGGACTGATTGATGCTGCCGAGTTGATCGGTGGCAAGCAGATTCAGAATCGGGCGTCCTTTGGAGGGA
>QHZP01000773.1:0-2911 GCA_003224715.1 Acidobacteriota bacterium
CCGGAGCTCTGGGACTCAATCTGGACAAATTCCCGCCAATCGTGCCACCGGGAACAGTTCTGGGCGGGTTAAGGGGGGAAATAGCAAAGGAACTGGGTCTCTCCCAGGTCAAAGTCATTGCTCCTGCCTGTCACGACACAGGATCGGCCGTGGCCGGAATTCCTTTCCCGCATGATCATTTGGCTTTTGTCAGTTCAGGCACCTGGTCCCTCGTAGGGACGGTACTTCCGGGCCCGGTGGTTTCTGATCAAGCCCAGCAGCTGAATTTCACCAATGAAGGCGGCGTTGGGAACAGCATCCGGTTTCTCAAGAATGTGATTGGTCTGTGGCTTCTACAGCAATGCATTGCAGAGTGGAAATCTCAAGGACACGAAATGACCGCCGCTCGATTAGCAGAAGAATGCGGCGAGATTTCTATGGATGGACCGTATTTTAACGTGGCCTCGGAAACATTTCTGGGCCCCGGAAAAATGGTTGATCGCATAAATGCCGGGCTGGCCCAAGAAGGTTTTAGTGAAGAACGACGGCCCGTAAAGCTGGCGGCCATAATTTTTCGCAGCCTGGCGCGCCGCTATGCGGATGTGATCGAGGAAATCCGCAAGATTACTGGAAAGACATTGGACACTATCTGCATCGTGGGAGGGGGGGCGAAAAATGAGGCGCTCAACGCTCTCACCGGCAGATTGACCAAACTGGCAATTGTGAAGGGACCCAGCGAAGCTACGGCTGCCGGAAACGCCGCTGTCCAGATTGCTGCTCTGGAAAATGCTTCGCTGGAGCAGATAGAAGAGATTGCAAAGCAGATTGAATAATCCCGATAAATTGCAGTGGAGGAGGAGGGGACAAGGAGATGACCAATGAGAAGACCTGAATTGACGCGACGGGAGTTGATTAAGCAGGTGGCTGTCTGGGGTTCAGCGATGCCGCCTCTTAGGCTGGGGGCTCACCAATCCCAGAGCAAGACGGCGGCAGGACGGCTTCGAGTCACCTGTGTCGGGGGACATCCGGACGACCCCGAATCCGGTTGTGCCGGAACACTGGCTCGGTATGCGGAATCCGGTCATCGGCTGACAATTGTTTATCTGACGCGAGGAGAGCGGGGAATCGGAGGCAAAACGAACCAGGAAGCTGCGGCTATCCGCACGGCTGAGTGCGAAGAGGCTTGCGAGATTCTCGGTGCCCGGGCCGTATACGCGGGACAGATTGACGGCTCAGCCGATTTTACGCGAGCTCGAGTTGACGAGATGCAAAAGCTTCTGCTCGTCGAGAATCCGGACGTGGTCTTTACTCATTGGCCCATGGACACACATATGGATCATCAGGCAGCGAGCCTTTGCACGCTGCGGGCTTGTCTAGCGCTGAAGACTCGTCCACAGCTCTATCTCTTTGAGGTCAACACTGGCAGTCAGACGTTTGGATTCTCACCAAACATCTACGTGGACATCACAGGGACTCTGGAGAAGAAAAAAGCAGCTTTGTTTGCCCACAAAAGCCAGAATGCTGAAGGAATCTGGAAAAATCATCATGAGGTCATCGCCTCCTGGCGTGGGCGAGAAGCGGGGGTCAAGGCGGCAGAGGCGTTCTTCCGGGTGAATCGTGATCAGCCCGTCGAACTACCTGGGCTGTAGTGCGCTATCAGCATACCCTTTTGAACGGGTCGAAATAACGGCAGGTCCGTGGTGGCGAATTCCCTCACACGGCGGCGCTTGGCTAGCGGGTAGAGAGCAACCTCAGACCGCCCAGGATTACGGCTCCATCGGCGACTGACCCCCACCCTCTCCCAATGCGAGAGGCATGGGAGCTTTGAGAAAGCTCCCTGGGTGAGGGGACGGCAGGTTAACAAACTTGACCAAACTTTGAACTTCATCGCCACCTAATGGAACTGCGAGGCGCATCAACTTTCTTGGTAGTGTCCTTGTCTGAAATAAGCTCGACGATTAATATGGCTAACATCAAGAGGTTGGATTTGATGGTCGCCAAACTGGACTCGCGTTCCTGTGTCGCCTTCATAAGGAAATAAATTATAGAGGTCATTGTCAGTAATGCGAATAACTTCATAAATACCGTCCTTGGCCAAGAACCAACGGCTACCCTCTTTTTCGCATCTGTCGGCTAGACACCAGTTGCAGAGGGATCCAGCTGGCCGAGCGCTGCTCCTGGTGTCACCGCCTGACTGTCCCCATTTTTGTGGCCCACGGGCCGTGCCTGACTACTGGTCTGGGGGCTCCTGCCGTTTGGGCAGATCGGAGAGAACCCTCGCCAATGTCGAGAGGGAAATCGGCTTGCTCAGGATGACGTCCACCTTGCGGCGCCGCGCCTCTCGGTCGACTGCCGGCGATCCATAGGCGGTCAAGAGGATGGTAGCCGTTGCAGGGGAGCGCTCTTTGACCCCCTGTAGACTCTCGAGGCCCTCCATACTACCGGTTCCGCTCAGTCTCAGATCAGCGATCACTGCCAAGTAGTTGGTCGCAAGGCATAGCGCTGTTGCCTCCCGGATGTCTCTAGCACAATCGACCTGGTAGCCCTGCGCGGTCAGGTAGTCGTGCAAGGAGAAAAGGATAGGCTCTTCATCGTCGACAACGAGAATCCTCGGGCGCTCCGCACAGATCCGGTTCACGGCTTTTGGATTTGCACCAACTCAGGCTGCTCCGGCTCCTTGAGAATGACCTTGCGGTAGAGCTTCGCCATCCGCTCGTGGTGCTCGGCCTCCTTCCCTGCCTTTTGCTGACGCGCGTGAAGTCTCTCTTCGCGGGCGTTCCTGGCGATGCCGAGTTTGTCGAGGTCGTGCTGTTCCTCTCGGGTTACGATCTCGTCCCGGAGGTCGAGTGAGTGTTCGGTGCTGTCCAGCTTCACGCTCTTGCCGCCGGCAATGATTTCGTGCCGGCCGTGCTCTTCATACCACTTGGTCAAC
>QHZP01000773.1:2924-4457 GCA_003224715.1 Acidobacteriota bacterium
TCAGGTGCATCTTTTCGATAATCTTCCGCCAGCCGATGCCGGTGTTGTAGGCGCAGAATGAAATCTCACCTGCCTGCGTGGCGTAGGGGATGATGCACTGCTCGGTTCGTCGGAAGTCGTAATTGAACAGGTCCTGGAACCACATGCCCGCCACGATGAACAGGCACCAGCGCCCGCTTTGGCGACGCTCGACATCTTCCAATTGAAGGCCGCCCTGGGCAGGCCCGCGCTGGCGCAAGCGATCAGTCCCAAAGGTGCTGGAAAATTTCAAAAGCAGGTCGGTAATCTTGAAGTGGGTTGGCGCCTTCAAGGGATCGTAGTTGCGCAGCAGCGCCAGTGCGCCACTGAGCATGGACATCCATTTGCCACGGGCCGCGTCGTTGATCCTAATGAGGTCTTTGGCGAACCTCTCCGTGTTGATGAACTCCGACACCGGAACGGCTTCCTTAGTTTTTCTGTCGACGATCACCGCCATCCCGACGCCGCAGTTGGGGTGACAGCCGCAGCTCACGTTGCCCCAGTCGGCCTGAGGACCGGCTACGAGGTCGCACCAGTCCGAAAAAATGCTGGTGAAGGAGATCGGGAACCAGTCGCGGACAGGTTCACCCAGCCGTGTCTGCTTCTTCACATCGTGGGCGAAGTGGGACAGTGTGTACCGCTGCGCCATGCGCCGGTCGTCGCTGATGTTCTCGTCCCGGCCAGTGAAAGAGACTGGCTGGAAGGACAAGAAGGTGATCCGGTCCGTGTTGTCCAGGGCGAATTCGATAATGCGTCCCACCTGCTCGTTATTGATGCCATTGACGATGGTGGTGACGGGTACTATGTCGACGCGGGCGGCACTCAGGTTCTCGATGGCGCGCAGCTTGACATCGAACAGGTTGCCGACGTGGCGATGCGAGTTGGCCGCGTTTCCAATGCCGTCGAACTGGAGATAGGCGGAGGTGAGACCGGCGTCGGCGGCCTGCTTGCAAAATTCGGGGCTCTTGGCGAACTCGATGCCGTTGGTCGCCGCCTGCACCCTCTGGTACCCAACCTGGCGTGCGTAGCGCACCGCATCCAGGAAGTGGGGTGACAGCGTAGGCTCCCCGCCCGAAAACAGCACCGACATCTGACGCTTCGGTTTCACCTGAATTGCATTGTCCAGCAAGGTCTTGATATCGTCCCAGGTCAACTCATGGACGAAACCGACTTGGTTGGCATCCATAAAGCAGGGATCGCACATCATGTTGCACCGGTTGGTCAGGTCAACCGTAAGAACGGAACCGCGGCCGTGCGTGATGGTGCTGGACCCGTGATGGTGAACGTGGCCGTCGTTGTGAGCGCGGATATCGCGGCCTGGGAAGGTTTCCTCCAGGTGCCGGGAAAAGGCCGGATCCATTGACATCACATCCTCAAAGTGGCCGTGCTTGGGGCAGTCTTTGACCATGAGGATCTTTCCATCGCGTTCGATGATCCGCGCCTTGATTTGCCCCGGTGTTTCCTTCTCGGTGACCGTGGAAAGTGGCTTGACGCCGTCCAGAATTTCCTGGCGGA
>QHZP01000063.1:0-494 GCA_003224715.1 Acidobacteriota bacterium
CGGATGTGGTCGGTCATGAACTCGGGACCTGTGGCACAGTTTAATCCGATTGAAAGGACGTCGACATATTCCAACGAGGCCCACAGAGCCTCTGCGCTCTGTCCGGCCAGCATGGTGCCCATCGGTTCAATGGTGGCTGAAATCATCAACGGGATTCTCACCCCCAACTCGTCTGAAAGCCTGTTGATGCTTAAGACTCCTGCCTTGATGTTGCGCGTGTCCTGGCATGTTTCCAGCAGCAGAATGTCAACGCCTCCTTCGATCAAAGCCCTGGCCTGCTCATAAAAATATTGTTTGAGTTGATCAAAGGTGACTCCGCCGGTGACAGTGATAGCCTTGGTCGTGGGTCCCATGGATCCAGCCACAAATCTGGGTTTAGAAGGGCTTGAAAATTCGTCTGCCGCCTGGCGGGCCAGTCGAGCAGCCGCAAGATTCAGCGCGTAAGTTTGAGCCTGAAGCTGGTATTCACCCAGGACAAGGGACGTCGCGCCGAA
>QHZP01000063.1:510-11024 GCA_003224715.1 Acidobacteriota bacterium
TGGATATCCAGTACCACTTCAGGTTTAGTCTTGACCAGATGCTCATTGCAGCCTTCCAGGAAAGGACCTCCAAAGTCTTGGGCGCTCAGGTTCTTTTGCTGTAACATGGTGCCCATGGCGCCATCCATGACCAGGATGCGTTCCTTCAACAGTTCCTTGAGTGCCTGTGCCTGTTCCGTCAAGTTCCTCATAGCCACCGGTATTCTACCAGCAGTCCCTTTCCAGTGCCAGCTCCGCGAGGGCTTTGGCTATAATCCAGTAGTTGAACAAACCGCAGAGACGCAGCCAGTCGAGGATGGAGGATGGAGGATCGAAGACTGCTATCGATCCTCGATTCTCTATCCTCTATCCTCAGTTTCTTTCTCCGCGTCTCTGCGGTTTGTTTCTTGGGTTGACCGTTGGCGGCTCAATTGGTTTCTGAGATCTCCTGGTGAAACGTCTCCGAAGCGAAATAAGTCGCGATCACGGTGATCAGGGCCATCATTGCCATATAGGTGGATACTGCCGAGCTGCCCCGCCAGGCCAGCAACGCCGTGGCGATGAGCGGAGCGAGACCGCCGGCAAACACTGAACTGAGCTGGTAACTCAGTGAGGCGCCGGTATAGCGAACCCGGGTGCCGAACAGCTCGGAGAAATAGGCCGCCTGGACAGCATACATAGCATCGTGGCCAATGTTCACGGCTAGCACAATGGCCAGCCAGATCAGAAGGGTTGACCGGGTGTTAAGAAGCCAGAAGAACGGGAAGGCAAAAAAAAGAGTAAATAGGGCGCCCATCATGTAGACCGGGCGCCTCCCGATACGGTCGGAGAGGGCGCCGTAAGTTGGAACTGCCAGAAGCGAAATAGCGGACGCGATAATCACACCCGTCAACATGACGCTCTTGGACAGTTTGAGATGAGCCTCTCCGTAACTCAGGACGAAGACGCTCATGATATAGAACGGGCCATTCTCCGCAAAACGCATTCCCATCGCCAACAGCACATTCCTGGGATGGCTGCGGAGCATCTCTGCCAGCGGCCGCCTGGATTGGCTGTGAGAAGCCTGCAAACGGGCGAATGCCGGCGTTTCCAGTATACGCAGCCGGATGAATAGCCCGACTCCAATCAAGATGGCACTCAGCAGAAAGGGCACCCGCCAGCCCCAAGCCAGGAATTTGCCTTCAGAGAGATTGGAGGAAAACACGGCGAACGTTAGCGTGGAAAGCAGCAACCCGGCGCCTACTCCCATCTGAACCCAGCTTCCGTGGAAGCCTCGTTTTCCCCCGGCGGAGTGTTCGACGGTCATTAGTACGGCGCCGCCCCATTCTCCTCCCACCCCGATGCCTTGGGCAAACCGGAGGACGACGAGCAAAATCGGCGCCACAACGCCGATCGTGGCATAGGTAGGCAAAAGACCGATCAGAAAGGTCGCGATGCCCATAATCAACAGGGAATAGATCAGCATCGTTTTGCGTCCGAGGCGATCCCCGTAATGGCCAAAAATGATACCCCCCACGGGACGCGCGACGAAACCGACGGCGAAGGTGCCGAAAGCCGATAAGGTTCCTGTGAGCGGGTTTACGTTTGGAAAGAAGAGCCTGTTAAAAACCAGCGCGGCCGCAGTGCCGTAAAGGAAAAAGTCGTACCACTCAATAGCCGTCCCGATAAAGCTGGCCAGGATGACTTGCCGGATCGACCCCGGGCCGGCTGTTTCCCGACCATTCTCTCTCCGCGTGGATGCCATTGGGTCCTTCTGTGGGTCGGATGTAATGTGGATCGAAATGAGAATTTTGTTCTCGTTTTGGGGGCGAACTAAGAGCCCGAAGCGCCAGCGAGGGTAATCGCGGAGTGTCCCTCGCTGGCGCTTCGGGCTCTCAGTCCGTCGTGTCGCAGGGTCCGCGCAAGTCTATTTCTGAGCCTTGGTCTCCTTCTGGGTTTTGGTCTCCGATTCCTTTCCCTTGTTGCCACTGACTGCCTTGACACCCTTTTTGCCCAATCCAGCGACTCCTTTCCCAATTTTCTTGGTGCCTGTCCCGGTTCCTTTCCCAACGTCTTTGCCAAATTCACCGGCGCCTTTGCCCATCGACTTGCCTGCTTCGCCTAAATGGCCTTTGCCAATGTTTTTTCCAAAGTCCGCGGCCCCTTTTCCCATTTCCTTGCCGCCTTGGGTGGCTCCTTTACCAATGTCTTTGGCGCCTCCACCAATCCCCTCTGGTTGAGCGGATTGTTTGGCGGAACTTTTCTGACTTACGTTTTGCTTGGAGGAGCCTTTATGGCTTGCTTCTTGTTTAGCGGGCCTCTTCTTACTTTCTTTCTTCTCCGTGTTTGACTGGCTAAACCCAGCCAAGGAACAGAGAAAAAATAACAGCAGACCCCAAGTCATCCATCGTGTTTTCATAATTGCCTCCAGGGAAATCCCCTCTTGGGAGGGGTAGAAGGCGTAGCCTTCGGGGTGGGTCCTTCAGCTTTCGGGATAACCCACCCCTCCACCCATCCTGTGGAGGGGACAAATTTTATCGCCCGTGGTGATTGGAAGGATCATGAGAAACTCCACGTCTTAATCTTGTGAAAAAAATCAAAACCTCACAACTTATCATACCAGGATTTTATCTGATAGAAATTGGTTGAGCGGACTCAAGCAGGGCGTGGAAGTCCAAGAGAGAAAAGGACCTGATATTCAAATGGGAAGAGACGAGCCACCTGACGAAACAATCTTGCTGGAAAAACAAGATGTCCCGACCCTGGATAACCGGAAAGGAGGAAAGAGTCACCAGATGGATATGCGCACTTCTTCATTCCCGTTCTTAACATGCACGATATCGCCGGCAGGTTGCCATTCCAGGCAGGCCACCAGATCTCCTACATTGACATGCCGGTGGCTCAGGGCTTCGAGCAGACCTTCGGCGGCGTGCAGGGGGAGCCGGACTTTCACTTTTTCATTCGCATTGTCTACATCAATGCAGAGGGAACCCCCGCGCTTAAAAATACGGACACGTTCTCTGGTTTTGCTGACCTCGACCAGGTTGGGGTTCCTGGGAAAGAGGCAAATCAATGAATTTCCCTACCAGGTGACCCACCGCCACCGGGACGGGAATCCAAATATGGGTGTCAGGCGTTTTGACGTGCACAACAGCAATGCCGGCCTCAACGACATAGCCGATCAGCAACAAGGTGGCTATCAGGAATCCAATACAGAAATTCTTAAGAGTCATGGTTGGCCTCAGTCGATCCAGAGTCTCACCTGGGTTTGGTGGTCGTTAACGGTAAGAATGTCGCCGCTTCCCTTTTGCTGCATGGCTGCGAGCGCAGCCTTAATATTCAACTCCTCTCCTGGACCGGAAAGCAGGGCATCCACCACATCCAGGGGAACCTTAATATCAACTTTGGACCCCTGCCTTTTCGATTCAATGACTTTGATCAGCAATAAATTTCCCTGCCGAGCAATCCGGACGGACTCGGTCTTCTTTTCCACGGTGAGAAACTCAGCGTTGCCGGCCTTCTTAAGTTCGCTCCAGAGCTGTTTCATTTCGGCAACGCTGATGTCATGAGTATCCAGTTTCAGCCGGCCTCTCTTGAGGTTTTCGTCTTTGACGACATTGAGTGCCACGTCCACCATCGAAATAGGCAGATTTACCTTCACCAGGGTTGGATCGGCATTGCTTTCCTGGACTTCCAGGTGCAACCACGGATTTTTGTTTTGAGCCAGGGCAGGACTGCCCAGGTCGAAAAACAACAAGCCCGCACTCACTAAGCAAGCTAATGTTTTCATGGGATCTCCCTCCTTGGCCCCTATAACGGACACGAAGCCGAGAAAGTTCCAAAAACTTCTTGAGAAAGGTCAAAACGCAAGCAGAGGATCCCTCCGCCTGTTCAGTGGCCGACCGTGAGGGAGGGCCTGGGACTTTGACGGGTGGCTGCAAATGAGATTAGCTGTTTCAAGACTTGATTTTCAATTCTACAATATTTATGGTTCAAATTGGGGAAAGGATAAAACAAACATGACACCTGGTAGAGTTTTATTCGCATGGGGGAAAGTGCTGACCGGCAGAATTCCCCTGCTCTCGATCGAAATCACCCGCGAATGTCCGCTGCGCTGCCCTGGGTGCTACGCTTACGGCGACATGCACCTGGGAGGTCTAGTGACGCTGAATCAACTCAACGACCTCAGAGGTGAGGCACTGGTCGAAAGAGTGATCGACTTGGTGAAGTACCACCAGCCAATTCATGTCTCGATTGTGGGCGGAGAACCTCTCATCCGTCACCGCGAGTTGGGCCGGATCTTACCTGTCCTGAGCCAAATCGGTGTTTTTACACTGGTAGTCACCAGTGGAGTTATCCCGATTCCCCAGGAGTGGATGGCCATCAAGCAGCTGCGGGTGGCAGTTTCTGTGGATGGCCTGCCGGAGCACCACAATCGGCGCCGGGCCCCCGCGACATACGAAAGAATTTTGCAGAACATCGGGGGACGCCACGTCAACATTCACTTGGTGGTGACAGGCCCAATGATGAAGCGACCCGGATACCTCGAAGAGTATCTGAACTTCTGGACCGCCAGAACCGAGGTTGACCGAATCTGGATGAGCGTCTACACGCCACAGATTGGTGAGCAGAGTGAAGAGATTCTAACTCCAGCCGAACGGCAGGAACTGGTGCGCCAGATACCTGAACTGGTTCGGCGATTCCCTGCCTTATGGATAAATGAAGGAATGGCGCAAGCGTTTGCCGATCCTCCAGCCAACCCCCGTGAGTGCCTTTTTTCCAGAATGTCGGTAAATTACTCGGCGGACTTGAAGACACGAGTCGAGCCTTGTGTCTTTGGCGGCAATCCCGATTGCAGGCAGTGTGGCTGCGCCATCAGCGCGGGTCTGCATTGGCTTGGCCAGTTGAAGCTTGGTCCGCTGAAGGTCTCGCACGCTGTAAGAGCGTCCATGGGTCTGGGCACCTTCGTGGGAAGCTTTCGTCCTGGTTCCATGGAGAACCGCCGCTGGAATGCGACGCCCCACCGAGAAGAAGGCGCTGAATTGGCGCAGATCAAACGTTGAGGCCCTCTTCAGGACAACACCCGTAAGTGACTGCTCGCCAGGCCGCCGGGTTCTGCCTTCAGCCTGCGAACAGCCAAACTCTTTTACCGGTGCCGATAGTAGCCTCGGTGATAGAAGTAACGAGGCCGCGAATAGAAGAAACTTGGGCCATAGAAGAATGGTGGATAGTAACCGCCGTAGAACCGTGGATAATAGCCGCCATAATAGACGGGTGGGGGTGGGCCTGGTGACGGACCCCGTTGAGCTATCCTCGTCTCTTCGTAATCCTCCTGCCTGACAAGTCGAAAGGCTTGCTCTGAAGACCCGACCGAGACCGTGACAGGTCTTTCGATCCGGAAGGTGAGCTGATCTTCGGGATAGACGACGGTAGGTTGTCCGCGCGTGACGAGGACGCCGATAGTCGAGGCAGCCGCTCCAGCTACCGCTCCGATGCCCGCGCCGAGTCCGCCACCGGCTGCAGCCCCGATGGCTGCGCCCGCTCCGGTGGTAGCCCCAACCGCGCCGATGTCCCGGCCTGCAGAGGTGTTGCCCCGCCGCTCCAGCAAGGTTGTTTTCACCCGGATTTGCCGGCCATCGACCAGGCTGAGCTCGGTGAGTTCCAGGCCGAGACGCGAAGTTCCTTTCACACGTCCGGCTTTTTCAACGGAGGCAACGACACCTCCAACGGTCTGGCCGCGACGGGCAACTACGCGTCCATTGGCGACGAGCGGCTGAGCGAGAGTTGCACTGAACGCATCGCCCGGTTGATTGCGATCACTCGACAGCCACTGGTCCACGCGAACCGTGATCCAGGAGCTGGCAGGCAAAGTGAGTACCGAGGGTGGGGGCAGAGCATCCGCCGACGGCCGTTCGCCGAATTTGTGCCATCCGCTAGACGGTGGCTGGCCTGATGGGTCCTGTTCTTGCGCATGTCCCGGCAGCGCCACGCCTACCGAGAACGCCAACAGCCAGGTGAGAATCCATTTGAGTTGAGTTTGCATGTTCCACCTCCAGGATTTGCCAATCTCCGCGTAGTTTCTCAGGCCGTCCGGGGCGGCGCCACAGGTATAAATAATGCTACACCGAGCCGCGACCGGGAGGGCGAGGCTCCCGCCGAGCCTCATGGGTCAAGGACTCGCTAGGGCGATGGCTCGCCGGGAGGCTCGCCCTCCCAATTTTTTTCACAGATCCCCTCCCGGCAGGGGATTTTCAAAGGTGCATGTTCCTTGCCAATTCCAAATGTCTTAGATTCAGTTACCGGAACGGTTGGCACTGGCTGAATAGAGCCAGGGTGGCTATTCTCAGCCACCACTCCTTCTTGGGTCGTAGCGACAGGCATCCCTGCCTGTCGTGGGGCGCCGGCCAAATCGAAGCTTGCCAGACTGCCATTGTCAAACCGACGTTTCGTTGTCAGGACAGGCAAGAATCCTGTCCCTGCTGGTGCCTGGCACGGGTTGCAAATGTCCTAACGCACACCCTCGCTTTTCTTTTTTCTTGACAATCACTCCCCAAGTGATTTCAATAGAAGTTAGTAATCCTGTCTTTATAGTTTAGGAGATTACCTTTCTCACTTTATTCTGACCTAAAAGTTCACCCATGCTCAGAGAGTTTGTCTCGCGCAGGAGGTGATCCGGACCGCTCACCAACTATTTCCGTCCTTCGTATCCTTAGTCGGAGTCGGAAGTGGTTTGGAAGCGCCAACCCAGCTTTCCCGAAAACGACCGAAGCACTTCGAAAGAACTCCACGTGCGGGGGGAGTTTGGCCCTTGCGACATGACAAGGGCCCCCAGTGCTGCCAGGCCGAAAATATCTAATCCAATTATTTGCTTTGGAGGGTATCACAATGAAAGCCAACTTTAATCCCCGCTATAGGTGTGTGTGCGCGTTCGCGCTGTTCGCCATTCTGGCGGGAGTCGCCTCCGCACAAGACTATCGAGCTAGGGTCCAGGGCACGGTGCTTGATCCAACCGGTGCAGCCGTGGCCGGGGCCACGGTAACTTTGCGAAACGTCAATACCAGCCTTGAGAACGTCAAGCAGTGTGACTCCGTGGGTCACTACCTCTTTGACTTGGTTCAGCCAGGAACGTACAGCGTCAGTGTGCAGGCTTCCGGGTTTCAGAAGTTTGTGCAACAAAACGTAACTGTCCTGACCCGCGGTGACGTCACGGTCAACGCCACTCTCACGGTGGGCGAAATAACACAGTCGGTTAACGTGACCGAAGAGGTCAGCTCGGTGGAGTTCAACACCTCCACCATGACCACTACGGTTCAGGGGAATATGTTGAAGGATCTCCCTGTCCTGGCCCGCAACCCCTTCACGCTCGCCATGCTGAATCCGGCAGTGGTCAACCAGTATTGGGATGTGGCTCATCGCAACCCGTTCTACATGTGGTCGAACGGCGGCCTGGATATCGGCGGCCCCACTGGCGGCAAGAATGACCAGGAGTTGGACGGCACAACCCTGAACGTCTCCGCGCGTGGCACTTACAACCTGCCCATGGACGCGGTGCAGGAATTGTCCGTCCAGCAGAACGCGATGGACTCCGAGTTCGGCTTCAGCGCCGGCGGTACGCTCAGCCTTTCGATGAAGTCGGGCACCAACGATTTTCATGGCACCACTTACTATTTTGGTCGGACTCCGGCCTTGAACGCTCTGGCCAACCGCATCACTCGCGACCCCAACCTGATCCGGCAAAACATCTGGGGCGGCACCCTCGGCAACCCGATCAAGAAGAACAAGCTATTTAACTTCTTCGCCTACGAACAGTGGATTGCCACCCAGCCTACGAGCAACGTCTCGACCGTTCCGACGGAGGCCGAGCGCAACGGCGACTTCTCCCACTCCTATACTCCAACGGGAGACCTCCGTGTCATTTACGATCCGTTCTCCACGGTCTTTGACCCGGCCACCTCCACCGTGACGCGCCAGCCGTTCCCCGGTAATATCATTCCGCCGAATCGGATGGATCCGGCCGGCAAGAAGGCTCTAGGTGATCTGTGGCTGCCTAACAATCCGGGTGACGACCTTTCCGGCGTAAACAATTTCAAAAAGGCTTACGCCTGGTGGTTGCATTACTGGAACATTTCCGACCGGGTCGATTACAACCACAGCGACAAGTTGCGCATGTTTTTCCGCTACAGTAAATTTCAGACGCGCCTGGATAACCCTAACTGGGGCGGTACCATCGCGGTGCGTTCCGATAACGGCGGTATCATGGATGCGATGAACGCGGCGGCGGACATCCTGTGGACACCGAGTCCACGGACCACGATCGATTTCCGGTTTGGCTCGAGCTACGAGGAAGACGACTACGCTTCGGAGTGGGCCCAGGTTCCGGAGAACGTGTGGGCGGGCTTCTTCCCCACCGGCTGGTACAAAAATGTGCTGCAGCCCTCGCAGGGCATCTACTACCCGAACTTCAATTTCACCGGGAATTACGGCGCCTACAATGGCGCATCTACCGGCTTCAACGGCTGGTGGCTTGTCCATGATCGTTCGCATAACCCGACCGTCAACGTGACTCATGACCGCAGCATTCACCACTTGAAGGCCGGATGGCAGATGCGCTACTCCTACGATCAGATCAACGTCAACGCCGGACCTGGCGCCTTCAATTTCGACTCCATCGATACCGGCAGGTCCTTCCTGAGCTACGATGCCACGAAATCAGGCAACATGTACGCCTCAGCGCTGCTGGGTGTCCTGAATGGCGGTTATGCCAACATCGCCCCCAATCTGGACACGCACGTGCAGCAGTGGGCTTTCTACTTCCAGGATGATATCAAGCTTACCCGAAATATCACCTTGAACCTCGGCTTGCGGTGGGAGCGCGAAACGGCCCCGCTCGAGGAGACGCGCATGTTGGTCCGCACACTGGATTTGACCAATCCCATTCCGGAGCTCCAGAACATCACCATGCCTGCAGAGGTCACTGCCATCGCCAAGGTTCCCTACAAGTTCAACGGCGCGTTGGTGGACACCTCCAATGCGCAGCCGCGCATGTATGACGCGCCCTGGAAGACGTTCCTGCCGCGCGCCGGCATCGCCATCCGCATCAACGACAAAACCGCCTTCCGGGCGGGTTACGCGCGCTATGCGGTGCCCTGGGTCATGATCCGCGCGAATACAAGTGGTATACCGACCAACGGCTTTTCGCAGACAACCTCGATTCTGGGCCCGCTGAGCGGTACGCCGCGCGCTCTTCTCAGTGATCCATTCCCGGCCGGTAGCAACCCGGTGCTTTTCCCAGCGGGTAACAGTCTGGGCCGCTACACGGATCTTGGTAACGGTATCCGCTTCTGGGACGGGAAGCTGATGAAAACACCAATCAACGACCGCGTCAACTTCACCATCCAGCGGCAGGCGCCCGGCCGGATCTTCACCGAAGCCACATTCTTCATGATGTTCGGCCACAACGTCCAGGATCCCAGCATGTGGGGCGGTTCCTACGATTACAACCTCAACCAGATGGACCCGAACCTGGCCTACCAATACAAGGGTGCAGTGGATCAGGCGGTTGCGAATCCCTTCTACAATCTGTTGCCACCGGACAAAATGCCGGGCACGCTGCGGACCCAGCCGACGGTCTCGGCCAGCCAGTTGCTGAGGCCTTATCCGCAGTACGGGGACTTGTACATGTATGGTTGGCCGGGCAGCAGCGACCACTACTACGCGCTGCAGTTGAAGGCTGAACGCCCGATGGCCAACGGCCTAAATTTCCTGCTGGCTTACAACTACAGCCGGGAGACCCATGGGCAGTGGTTCAACGACGTCGATTACTATAACAACAAGATCACGATGTTTGACCGGGCAAGACCGCGGCACAACCTGCGCATCGCAGGCACGTGGGAGCTTCCGTTTGGCAAGGGCCGCCAGTACGCCAACAACCTACACCCCATACTGGAAGCCATTATCGGCGGGTGGGCAACCAGCCACATTTACATGTGGCAGAACGGCAAGCTACTTTGGTTCGGCTCGGCGCAAGTAAGCGGTGATCCGACCCAGAGCGTTCCGGACGGGCATTACTTCAACCCGGCGGTGTTCAGCATCCTGCCGGCTTACACTCCGCGCAGCAATCCATTCTATTACGACGGGCTGCGCGGCCCGCGCTTCTGGCAGCTTGACTCGACGCTGGCGAAATACTTCAGGATCAGCGAGCGGATGAAGTTCGAGTTGCTCATGGAGTTCTACAACATGCCCAACGCGTTCATGCCCAGCGATCCGGACCTGGGCATTGGCAGCGGCACGATGGGACGCAGCACCTGGGTGGCGGGTGGCAACTACGGTCGCGAGATTCAGTACACGGCCCGTATCCACTTCTAGTGTGACCTGGCGGCGATGAAGTTCAAACTTTGGTCAAGTTTGTTAACCTGCCGTCCCCTCACCCCCCAGCCCCTCTCCCCCTGTGTTTTGTTTGGGGACATAGCTGACAGTCTTCGGGGACATGGGTGACAGTTTTCATTAAAGGATAATGCTAACAGCTTTTAGAAAAATATTCCTATCTCGAGCAGCAG
>QHZP01000064.1:0-2619 GCA_003224715.1 Acidobacteriota bacterium
TCGATCCAGATTTGAAATTCAATGTCTATCGAAATGTCCTTCCAGAAGCTCGAGTCAAACAGCTTTTGACCAAGACGCCCTTGGAAGAGACCCATTTCAAAGATACCTCAATGCTCTTGGGTCAGACCTATTATTATGTGGTCCGCTCTGTCATCACCACTCCTGAAGGTCCAATTGAAAGCTTTGACTCTCAAGACCACGAAGTGAAAAATGTTGATGTATACCCACCTAGAGCGCCGGCAGAGGTGGTAGCTATTAGCGATGGAGACTCCATCAGCTTGGTGTGGCTGCCGAATACCGAAACTGACCTGGCTGGTTATTATGTTTATCGGAGTGGAGACAACGGCTACCAGAGGCTGACCGAACAGATGATCCCTGCGGCATCCTACCTTGATAAGTCTGTGCAAAAGGGGAAGACTTATTCCTATCGAATTAAAGCAGTGGACAGCAATGGGAACGAAAGCAACTACTCGGACGAGGTCAGTGAAAAAGTGGAATGAAATTCCAAAGGTTTCAGCGGTCCGTTTCTACACGGGGACTTTAGAAGTGCCCTGTTGCTGAGGCATACAGGCTAAGGAGAACATGGGTCTTGCCTGACAAGAAATCTTCCCAGAAAAATACTCGACCCTTGGAAGAGCTGGAAAAACTCAACCGTCTGGCTGAATTGGCTGGTGGGGAGGAAAGACTTGCCAATCAGCAGGCCGCTGGCAAATTGACAGCCCGGGAACGAGTCGATTTCTTACTCGATGAGGGCACCTTTGAAGAGCTGGACAAGTTTGTCAAACATCGCTGCCTCGATTTTGGAATGAGAGAACAGCTTATCTTGGGCGATGGTGTCATCACCGGATTTGGTCGAATTGACGGGCGACTGGTCTATCTTTTTGCTCAGGATTTTACCGTCTTTGGTGGCTCTCTCTCCGAGACCAACGCAGCCAAGATTTGCAAGATCATGGACCTCGCAATGAAGATGGGAGCTCCAATCATTGGTCTCAATGATTCAGGTGGCGCGCGCATTCAGGAAGGAGTGGTTTCACTTGGAGGCTACGCTGATATTTTCTTAAGGAATACTCTAGCTTCTGTCGTCATTCCACAAATCTCGGCCATTATGGGACCTTGTGCGGGAGGCGCGGTTTATTCTCCGGCCATTACTGACTTTGTGGTAATGGTCAAGAAGAGCAGTTACATGTTTATTACCGGTCCGGATGTCATTAAGACTGTCACTCATGAGGAGGTCACAAAAGAGGAATTGGGCGGAGCCATGACGCATAACACCAAGAGTGGGGTCGCCCAGTTTGCGGTTAACGACGACCGCGATTGTTTAAGCTTGATCCGTGAGCTTCTCTCGTTTGTACCTTCGAACAACATGGAAAGCCCGCCGCGGCAGGAATCCCACGACCCGGTAGACCGAATGGATGAAGCGCTGGATACGATAGTGCCAATCGATTCCAACAAGCCCTACGACATCAAACAGATCATCTCAAGTGTGGTCGACAACCACTATTTTTTGGAGGTCCATCAATATTACGCTCAAAACGTTGTAGTCGGATTTGCAAGGTTGGCGGGACGACCCGTCGGCATCGTAGCTAACCAGCCCGCCGTGTTGGCAGGTTGCCTTGACATAAATGCATCGGTCAAAGCTGCGCGCTTCGTGCGGTTTTGCGACGCATTCAATATCCCACTGATTGCCTTTGAAGACGTCCCTGGCTTTCTTCCAGGGACGGATCAGGAATTTGGCGGGATTATTAAGCAGGGGGCGAAATTGCTTTACGCTTTTGCCGAGGCAACGGTTCCTAAAATTACAGTAATCACCCGTAAATCTTACGGTGGAGCCTATTGTGTCATGGCATCCAAACACATTCGCACCGACATGAATTTTGCCTACCCTACGGCTGAAATTGCTGTCATGGGGCCTGACGGCGCGGTGAACATTATCTATCGAAAAGAATTGGCGGCGGCTTCCGATCCCGAGTCAGAAAAGGTCAAGCGGATCATGGAATTCAGAGAGAAATTCGCCAATCCTTACATTGCTGCTGAACGGGGATTTGTCGACGAAATCATTGCGCCACATGACACTCGCAAAAAACTAATTACGGCCCTGATTATGCTTGACAGCAAGCGTGACGCCAACCCGCCCAGGAAACATGGCAACATTCCTTTATGAAACTGAACATGCCCCAGTCAAGCGCCCTCTGCTTCCTTCTCTCTCTTTTGGCTACCAGCTTGGTTTTATTTTCTCAGGCGGTTTCCCAAACTTTCAATCCCAGCGAAATCCAGATTCTGATGAGTCCGGACATCGATATTGTCTATCACACGCTGGCGCACTTCTCCGTTCCTGGCGACCCGTCCAATCTCTTTTCTTCTGACTACGTCAATCAAATTCGGCAAGGCAAGCAAGATCTGGAGGTCGGACAAACCAAACTGGACTTGATGTGTAGCCAATTGGAACAAAGTTATCGTCAGCTCCCCAGACTGCGGTTCTTGAATCTCGCTCCTTTCATGGCGGACGACTATGCCTCCTTCAAAGAAGCCCTTTTGATGATTGACTACCAAGTTGAGAAAGAAACGCCAGAGGATACCCGAGAGTCTTTGGAAGAACGTAAGGCTCAAGATAAAGCGCGG
>QHZP01000064.1:2659-11597 GCA_003224715.1 Acidobacteriota bacterium
GTTTGGTAACGCCAAACGGCTCATTCCCCTTTTTCAAAAAAGATTTCCGGATCCTCAAGAACGAGAATTCGTCAAACAATTCGCTGAATGTATGGAGGATGAACAGAGTAAGTTTTATAAGACGTACCGAGATGCCCGGACTGAAATCGACCAGCAGAATTTTGAAAAGTTCGTTCAGTTTTGGAAATCCGAGGGGGCCAGGATCCTTTCGCCATGGGCCGCGAAGTCCCGTGTTAACGTTTTCAATATCTACCTTTCTCCGGTAATGAAGAATAACGGACGAGGTGTTCCTGTCAACCAGGACCAGCGCATCCTTTTTAACGTGGTGGCCCCCTTACCCGAAACGCGGGATCAAACGGCCCACGCTCTTTTCGTAATTCTTCATGAGACCACGCACCGTCTTACTGACAACCTTGTCGAAAATTCTGAAGCGGACCGGGAAAATGCAGCATTTTATGCAGACCAGCTCTATTTTAAAACTCATTACCCTCAGTATTACTCTGATTACTTGAAATTCTTTCTTAATTTAGCTGGAAATCGTCAATTTAATATTTCCTCTTTGGAAGACCAGTTTCTCAAGAGCTACCCTCTGTCACCTTCACTGAAGACTTCAGTGGCAGAGTTGGTGAAAAAACTTTAACTTGCGTGTTTAAGAAAATCCTTATTGCCAATCGGGGTGAAATTGCTGTACGGGTGATCCGTGCAGCCAAAGAAATGGGGATTGCGACGGTGGCTGTCTTTTCCGAGTGTGACCGAACCTCCTTGCATGTCCTTATGGCTGATGAAGCCTATCCCTTGGGGCCAGCCGTCGCGGCTGAGAGCTACCTCAGCATCTCCAAGATCCTGCAAATTGCCAAGTCCAGCGGAGCAGAAGCCATTCATCCCGGCTACGGGTTCTTGTCGGAGAATCCTGCTTTCGCCAGGCAATGTCAGTTAAACTCAATCTGTTTCATTGGCCCTAATGCTGCCACCATGGAACGGATGGGAGAAAAAATTGCAGCTCGCCGACATGCCATCCAGATCGGGATTCCGGTTGTCCCTGGCTCTGAATCCCCCTTGAGAGACGATACGGATGCGCAGTCGATTGCCAAACAAACTGGATTTCCCCTGATGCTCAAAGCCTCGGCCGGAGGCGGAGGTAAGGGCATGCGGTTAGTCCATAAAGCAGAGGAACTGTCTTCTGCTTTGCAAGAGGCCCAAGCGGAGGCGAAAGCCTCTTTCGGTGACTCAAGTGTCTATGCGGAAAAGTATCTAAGTAGTCCCAGACATATTGAGTTCCAGGTTTTGGCAGACCGGCATGGCAATGTCATACACCTGGGTGAGCGCGAATGCTCTATTCAGAGGCGTCACCAAAAGGTAATTGAGGAATGCCCTTCTCCCTTGATGACGGAGGAACTGAGAGCCGAGATGGGAAAAGCTGTCATTAAGCTAGCCCGTACTTGTCGTTATGAGAATGCCGGGACGATTCACGCCTTCAAGTTGAGCATCCCATCACGGAAATGGTTACCGGGATTGATCTGGTTCACGAGCAGATCAAAATCGCTTACGGCGAGCGCCTTGGCCAGAGACAAAAGGACATTTGCCGACACGGTGCCGCCATTGAGTGCCGGATTTACGCTGAGGATCCGGATAACCATTTCTTTCCATCACCTGGAAGGATAACCCACTTGAGAACACCGGCCGGGCCTGGCATTCGAGACGATAGCGGGATTTATGAGGGGTGGACGGTACCAATCTTTTACGATCCACTGCTTTCGAAATCAGTGGCTTGGGGAAGCAATCGCCAGGAAGCGATTCAAAGGATGCGACGGGCTCTTAATGAATATCAAGTGGGTGGAATTAAAACTACCATCCCTTTGTTTCAGTCTGTCTTGTCTCATGAAAGGTTTCTGGCTGGAGATTTGAGCACCGATTTCATCGAGAAGTATTATTCGCAGGAACGCTCCAAACAAGAAGCAACGTCGTTGCGGGAAGTTGCGACAATCGCCGCGGCCCTCTACTCAAGTAAGAAGAGGGACCGCGATTTCTTGACGGCTCCGAAAGGCGAAGCTCCCTGGAAATTGTGGGGCAGATTGAACGCCTTTAGAAACAAATGACAGGATACGGTTTGGGGGATGATTAGACATAACCCTTCCAATAAATCGAGGTTCGAAGTTCTGTTTGAGGGAAAAAGAGAGACGATTGAAGTCTGCCGTTCAGACAATCGTACCCAAGTCTTCTTCAGGGGTCAGTTAAGGGATGTGGACACTGTAGAAATTTCTGCCAATTCTTTTTCGCTTATCATTAGCGGAAATTCCTATGATGCTGTCGTTGTCGGAGTGGGTTGCAGTTTTCAGGTAATAGTGAACGGAGTGTTGTTCGAAATCTCACTGCTTAATCCGAAAAAAATTCGCCACTTCGCTCCCACTCTCTTCGATTCCACCGGACCCGTTCCGGTGGTGGCGGCCATGCCTGGGAAAGTGGTGAAGCTGTTGGTAAAGGCCGGGGACCGCGTACAAGAAGGACAGGGGGTGGCGGTGATAGAAGCCATGAAAATGCAGAACGAACTTAAATCACCTAAGGCCGGGAAGATAGATAAGGTGAATGTTACCGAGAATCAAACCATTAACGCGGGAGAAACCCTGGTAGTGGTATCTTGAGAAAATTTCCTGGCCTGCAATGCCCTAAATCTGTGCCCAAAGGGGTGGACCACATCAAGCAGTGATCCTTTCGATCCCGTCTAAATAGGGGCGGAGCACGGAGGGAATGATGATAGTACCGTCAGCCTGTTGACAGTTCTCTACAACAGCCACCCAGGTTCTGCCGACGGCTAAGCCTGAACCATTTAAGGTGTGCACGAATTCAACCTTCGATTTAGGTTCTGGCCGAAATCGAATATTGGCTCTCCTGGCTTGAAAGTCTTCAAAATTACTGCACGATGAAATTTCCCGATAGGCATTTTGCCCCGGCAACCAAACTTCCAGGTCGAGAGTCTTAGCTGAGGAAAAACCTAAGTCCCCAGTACAGAGAGAAACCACCCGGTAATGAAGCCCCAAACGCTTAAGAATCTCCTCAGCGTCTCGAGTTAACGATTCCAGCTCCTCATAAGAAGTTTCAGGCTTGGTCAATTTGACCAGTTCCACCTTGTTGAATTGATGTTGCCGTATCAGTCCACGGGTGTCCTTCCCATAAGAACCAGCCTCACTGCGGAAGCAGGGTGTGTAAGCGGCTAAGTAAATCGGTAGCTGGCATCCATCTAGAATTTCTCCGGCGTAGATATTGGTGACAGGAACCTCAGCCGTGGGGATAAGCCAGTAATCGGTGCTTTCAACCTTGAAGAGATCCCCGGCAAACTTGGGCAACTGACCCGTGCCTTGCAAACTCGCGGAATTAACCATAAATGGAGGAAGCACCTCCTTGTAGTGGTGCTCTCCGGTATGAACGTCCAGCATAAAGTTGATTAAAGCCCTTTCCAGTCGAGCTCCAAGCCCTGTGTAAAGGGCAAAGCGCGCACCCGTAATCTTGGCGGCCCGGTCGAAATCGATAATTCCAAGCTGAGGGCCGAGTTCCCAGTGCGCCTTTGGATCAAAGTCGTATTGAGGCTTTTTGCCGATGACTCGGATTTCGATGTTGGCTGATGCGTCCGTGCCAACGGGTACAGTGCCGTGAGGAATGTTAGGGATTGTCAATTGGATAGCCCGGAGCTTTTCGTCGCACAGCCTGAGTTCCTCATCCAGTTGCCTGATTCTGGCAGAAACTTCCTTCATTTCAGCGATCTTCTGACTCGCGTCTAGTTTCTGCTTCTTTATCCCGGTAATCTCATCGTTGGTGAGATTACGGAGGTGCTTGAGCTTCTCAGTTTCCCCGATCAAGCGCCGGCGCTCCGTCTCAAGTCTCTCGAACTCATCCAGAGGCACTGAAATTCCCCGCTGTTGCATCTTCAGTCGAAGCAACTCCAAATTTTCTCGCATGAAAGATAGGTCTAGCACGTAGGGACGTCTGTTACTGTGGATTCATCCTAATTACGCGTATATTCCACGTTCTCTAATCGTATAAGCGACACGGTCAATCGCTAACATATAAGCAGCAATGCGCATGTTCACACCGTGCCTGTCGGCATAGCCGGCGACCGTATCGAAACTGTTTACCATGATTTCTTCCAGCCGTTCATTAACCGTCTTCAAATTCCAAAAATATCCCTGGCGATCTTGAACCCACTCAAAATAAGAAACCGTCACACCGCCTGCATTGGCTAGAATGTCCGGAATGATGAAAATTTTCTTATCGTACAAGATTTCGTCCGCTTGAGCGGTGGTTGGCCCATTGGCCCCTTCACAAATGATCCTGGCTTTAATGCGATCTGCATTTTGGCTGGTAATCTGGTTTTCTGTGGCTGCGGGCAAGAGGATATCACAAGGGTACTCTAGGAGCTCCTTTCCGGCAATGGGCTCTGCGCCTAGAAAACCTACGACCGTTTTGGCTTCCTGAACGTAGGCAAACAGCTTTGTGATGTTAATGCCAAGAGTATTTAGAATGCCTCCATGGACATCGGAAATACCGATGATTTGGTAACCCGCTTCATAAAGGATTCGAGCCGCCATAGACCCCACGTTGCCAAAACCTTGAATTATGACACGGGTGGTTTCCCGTCTCATTCCAATCCTGGAGATGGCACGGTCACAGACAATCTTACATCCTCTGCCAGTCGCTTCCCGCCGGCCAACGGATCCACCCAAATCAAGAGGTTTACCCGTAACCACGGCCGTAACAGTATGGCGCACGTGCATGCTGTAAGTATCCATAATCCAGGCCATCACCTTTTCATCCGTATTGATGTCTGGGGCCGGAACGTCTCGCTCGGGGCCAAGTACGTCGATGAGGGAAGCCGTATAGCGTCGAGTGATTTTCTCCAACTCACCCATGGAAAGTGTACTAGGGTCACAGATAATTCCGCCTTTGGCTCCTCCAAAAGGGATATTGACCACCGCACACTTCCAAGTCATCCAGGCGGCCAAAGCTCGGATTTCTTCCAGGGTCACATCGGCCGCATAACGGATTCCGCCCTTGGCGGGTCCTCGAGCCAAACTGTGCTGAACTCGATAGCCTTTGAATACCTTGAGCTTTCCATTGTCCATCTGTACGGGGATAGCCACAGAGATTTCGCGGTCAGCAGTTAACAGGATCTGATAGAGCCCTTCGTCCAGGTTCAATTTCTCAGCAGCCACATTAAATCTTGAAACCATCGCCTCAAAAGGATTGGTTTCTGCTTTCGACTCATGCCGTTCCATACAATTTCCTCGTTAGGATGAAGTCCGCTACCATCCAAAGATTTGACAGCAGTACAATGCCGATGATAAAGCCGATAGCCCTTCCCAAGGCTCGTGGCCCTTAAGTATAGAAGAGGCACAGAGACGTATCAAGACGAAAGTCCGGATTTCCAGGTGGGCGATAGAGGATTGCGGATTTTGGAGGATTCATGCCAGCAAAGCCGGCTGATTAGAGTCGCGGTGACAAGGAGAAAATACAATCCTATTCAGACCGGTCTGCTGGAATTAACTGTTCGAGGCAAACGATAAGAATAATTGTTCCCTGCTTTGCTTCGTTTCGAACCTAGGTCGCTTTCCAATCTCCAGAGAGATCGGTCACTTAGAATCTTGGAAACCAAATGAGTATGCATCGCGTGACCCGCCTTGTGAGCTATAATGCGACCAATCAAGGGCCTCCCTATTAGCGAGAAATCGCCAATACTGTCCAAAATCTTGTGCCTGACGAATTCATCTTTGAATCTCAAGATATCGTTTAGGATGCCATCTTCGGTGAGCACGATTGCGTTTTGCAGCGATCCTCCCCGAACTAATCCGTTCTTGCGTAACACTTCCACCTCATGAAAGAAACCGAACGTCCTTGCCGGAGCAATTTCCTTGGCAAAGGTCTCCGGAGAAGCTTCAAAGTCAAAGGATTGCTTCCCAATCAGTGGATGCTTGAAATCAATGCTATAGCTGATCTGAAAACTCTCGGCAGGAAGAATTGAAATAGTTTTGTCGTGGTCTTTGAGATAAAGCCGCTTTTGAATAACCAAATATTTTCGTTTTGCAGGCTGGGCCTTGAGGCCGACCTGCTGGATCTTGGTTATGAATTCCAAAGCGCTTCCATCCAGGATAGGTACTTCGAGGTTATTTATTTCGATAATGGCATTATCGACCCCCAAAATATAAAGAGAAGAAAGCAAGTGCTCTACTGTGGAGAGAAGTACGCCACGTTTCATCAGCGTCGTGGCGTAAGCCACACGGGCCACATTCTTAATGTTGGCTTCAATACGAAAATTGTCCAGATCGACCCTTTCAAACACAAGCCCGGTATTCGGAGGAGCCGGTACCACTTTGAGATCCACAGAAGTGCCGGTATGAAGGCCAACTCCCGAGAAGGAAATTGCGGCTGCGAGTGTCTGTTGGAATTTCAGCAACCAAAACTCCTGAAAGAAGGGTCCGGTAAATAGGCGGGTTCTATTTTCCCGTCGTGATGCAGGCAGATCGTTGGCCAAACTCTGAGGTGTCAATAAATTATGAAAGTGTCGCAAGTTGGAATGTACCGACATTACCCCTCAGATTGAATGTGTCTCTTATTTACAACAAGAGCTTTGATCTTGTCCCAATTTTGCAAAGCTCTAGAGACTCACGGCTACCAAAACTTTCTGCCCGATATGTCAAGTTTTCACTTGACATATCAAGCAATTCCAGAAAAGATAAATATGCGACTAATTTAGTCGTATATATCTTTAGATGTTATGTTGAAAATCTCTAAAAAAGCGGACTATGGAATGATTGCCCTGATGCATTTGGCTCAGCATCCTGATCGTACCTCATGGAATGCCAGAGAAATTGCTGAAAGCTATGGTATTCCCTTGGAATTGATGGCGAAAATCCTCCAAAAACTGGTTCAAAAAGGATTTCTGGTGTCACACCACGGAACCAACGGAGGCTATTCATTGGCCCGGTCTGCGGAGAGCATCGCTGCGGCAGAGGTGATTGAAGCTATTGAAGGGCCTCTTTCTTTGACCAATTGCGTTTCCGACGACGGTCTATGTATGCAGTTTGAAAGATGCAACATTAAGAGCCCGTTACAGCGGTTGAACGATAGTGTGGTTCAACTGCTGAGCCGTATAAGCATCGCTCAAATGAACCAGCAACAGCAAATGGATTTAAAATCTGAACACTTGAAAGAAGCCCCATTTTCGATTTTAAAGGATTCGCCTAATAAGCTCGGCCCTGAGGTTGATTGCCAGGTGACTGTGCCAGGGCCCCGAAGGAATGTTTGATTAAGGAGAAACGATGACTACCGCTACAAACACTATTGAGGAACTTGCCAATAAAGAATATAAGTGGGGATTTGTCACGGAAATCGAATCGGACTCCATACCTCGTGGCTTGAACGAGGACATTATCCGGATAATTTCCACCAAGAAAAACGAGCCCCCGTTTATGTTGGAGTGGCGTCTGAAGGCCTACCGGCATTGGCTGACAATGAAGGAGCCCACTTGGCAGAATGTCCATTTTCCACCCATTGACTATCAAAACATCATCTACTACGCGGCTCCCAAGCAAAAAAAGGCGCTCACGGGTTTGGAAGAGGTTGACCCGCAATTGCTAGAGACCTACAAGAAGCTGGGCATTTCCCTGATGGAACAGGAGCGCCTGAGTGGGGTCGCAGTGGACGCCGTCTTTGACAGTGTCTCGGTAGCCACTACCTTCAAAGACAAGCTGGCGGAGATGGGCATCATTTTCTGCTCTTTCTCGGAAGCCGTACAGCACCATCCGAACCTGGTCCAAAAGTATCTTGGATCGGTGGTGCCTTACACGGATAACTTCTTCGCTACACTAAACTCCGCGGTCTTCAGCGATGGGTCGTTCTGCTATATCCCGAAGGGTGTTCATTGCCCGATGGAACTTTCCACTTACTTCCGCATCAACGCGGCCGCCACTGGCCAGTTCGAGCGGACACTGATCATTGCCGACGAAGGCAGCTATGTAAGCTACCTGGAAGGTTGCACAGCTCCCATGCGGGACGAGAACCAGTTGCACGCGGCAGTGGTAGAACTGGTGGCCCTCGATAATGCTCAGATCAGGTATTCGACCGTACAGAACTGGTATCCAGGGGATAAGAATGGTAAGGGCGGTATCTATAACTTCGTTACCAAGAGAGGGAAGTGCTTGGGCATTAACTCCAAGATTTCCTGGACCCAAGTCGAGACCGGGTCGGCCATCACCTGGAAATACCCCAGTTGTATCCTCCAAGGAGACAATTCCATCGGCGAGTTCTATTCAGTGGCCCTAACCAACAATTACCAGCAGGCGGACACGGGCACCAAGATGATTCATATAGGCAAGAACACGCGGAGCACGATCGTTTCCAAGGGCATTTCCGCCGGGCACGGCCAGAATACTTATCGTGGGGCGGTAAAGATCCTTAAGAACGCAACCGGGGCTCGAAATTTTTCGCAGTGTGATTCGCTGCTGTTGGGCGACAAGTGTGGGGCCCACACCTTCCCTTACATCGAAGTGAAGAACAGCACGGCCCAGATGGAGCACGAAGCTTCAACTTCGAAGATCGGTGAGGACCAGATTTTTTACTGCAAGCAGCGCGGGATCTCGGCAGAGGATGCGGTCTCAATGATCGTCAATGGCTTCTGCAAGGAGGTTTTCCGCGAACTGCCCATGGAATTTGCCGTTGAGGCCCAAAAGCTGCTAGGAGTGAGTCTCGAAGGAAGCGTCGGATAAATCGAAAAGGACGGGGAGAAAACAAAGAATGCTGGAAATTAGGAACTTGCATGCGCAAGTAGAAGGCAAGCGGATTTTGAGGGGAATCAACCTTAAAGTGAATGCCGGAGAAATTCATGCCATCATGGGTCCGAATGGCTCGGGAAAGAGCACCTTTGCTCAGGTTTTGGCCGGGCGAGAGTCCT
>QHZP01000142.1:0-4817 GCA_003224715.1 Acidobacteriota bacterium
CTTCCTGGCCTCGCCTCCACCAAAACTTGTCAAGGATCATCGCGAGCACGAACAGGTCGAACAGGGCAAGAAAATTTTTGGTAAGATGAAATGCGCCCGCTGTCATGTGCCGGAAATGAGAACCGGCCCTAGCGAGATTCGAGCCCTGAATAAGAAAACAGTGGCTCTGTATTCCGACTTACTGCTGCATGACATGGGACCGGAATTGGCGGATATCTGCTTTGACTTGGGAACGCCCTCGGAATTTCGCACTGAACTGCTGATGGGACTGCGATTCCGGAAGCATTTCTTACACGACGGTAGAGCTAACACGGTAAGAGAAGCCATTGAGCAGCACGGGGGAGAAGCGAAGAAGTCACGAGATGCATTTAACGCCCTAAATGAAAAGGATAAGGCAGCACTTCTTAAGTTTTTAGAGACGATTTAGTTTCTTTTCTTTACAACTTAAAGATATAGCACCGTATGATTATTAGAAAGGAGTCCCTCATGAAAATCAGATCTGTCTTGATAGTGGTTATTCTCACCGCCACCGCTGCTGTTACGAATGCCGAGTCACCGTCGGAGGCAAAACAGTGTAAATCTGATTTGATCGGCCAAACTATGGGTGGTCGGGAAAGGTGCTGGAAATTTCAATCCGCAGATCAAATCAAAGAATTGGTCATCCAAAATAAACGCGAGGATGGGCAGAAGCGTGTGTATTCGATTACCGTAATGTTGCAAGATCCCAGAGTCCCTGGGAAATACAAAGCAGAGGCACAGCTAGTTTACGAAAAGGTGGATGGCAAGGCCAAGATTACAAATGTAGGCTTAATTTCAATAACCAAGATTGAATAGTCGCGGAGGAGGTGATTACTCAGGCCGAGGAAGTGGTCCACACCGAGCACCTGGTGGGGAAGGCAATTCTAGCAGGCAGGCACCCGGTCGAGGCTTTCAGAAAATACAGAAGATTTTGAGCCCTTTGATTTCTGATGCCAGACTCAGTTGCGATGAAATCTAATTGGCGGCACAGGAGGAACAAAGGCGCCTATGACATCCCAACCGACGCAGGTAAGACGATTCGGCCAACTCATTGGCCTCCGGCCGGAAGTGAAAGAGGAATATATCAAGTATCATGCCAGTGTTTGGCCTGAGGTTCTCCAAACCATTCGTGACTGCAATATCCGCAACTACAGTATTTTCCTTAAGGACGACGCGCTGTTTGCTTATTTCGAATACACTGGAGACGATTTCGAGGCTGATATGGCGAAGATGGCCGCTGACCCAAAAACGCAAGAGTGGTGGACCATCATGGATCCCATGCAGAAACCAATTCCTACTCGTGCCGCTGGAGAATGGTGGGCTAAGATGCAGGAGGTTTTTCACACAGACTGAACCGGTCATTGAGGAAGGTGAGCTTTTTACCGCCGAGCGGTCGAAGGCCGCAACCAAAAATCAAACCGCGAAGACGCGAAGAAGACCACCGAGGCGTCGAAAGCACGCAGGGACAAACAATGCAAAGAGGACGTCTCCTTTGTCAAAAAAACGAGGAGTGACGAACTTGCATCACAGAGGACGCAGAGAAGAGCCTCTCGTTTAAGAAAGAAGACAAAAAACAATAAAAGGTTTGGCCCTTTCTTGGTTCTCTGGGTCCTCCGCGTTTCTGCGTGGGCTGACCTAAGAATTCTTCGAAACGGAGAACATCGATGAATCTACTGGAAAAGGAGACGCTGGGTAAGACAGGTCTGGAGGTAACCCGGGTCGGGTTAGGGTGTGCCGCCATCGGGGGATTGTACGGAGATATTCCAGACGAACAGGCTTATGCGGTGGTGAGTCGTGCTCTATCTCTGGGCATGAATCTCTTCGATACGGCGCCGCTCTACGGGTACGGCAAGAGCGAAATGCGCCTGGGTAAAGCGTTGGCGGGGGTTCCGCGCGAACGTTTTGTGCTTGCGACCAAGGTGGGTCGCCTTTTGGTGCCCAAGGAAATGGGGTCGACTGAGCAGGATGGCCAATGGGGTAATCCGCCGCCCGTTCGTCCGCGATTCGACTTCAGCTACGATGCGGTCATGCGCTCCTTCGAAGAGAGTCTAAAGCGGCTGAACGTCGATCGAATTGACATTCTTCATATCCACGACCCTGATAATCACTACGACCAAGCAATTCGAGGCGCTTACTCGGCTCTGGACAAACTCCGCAGCCAACGGCTTATCCGGGGTGTCAGTGCCGGCATGAACCAGTCTGAAATGCTGGCCCGATTCGCTCGCGAAGGAGACTTCGACTGCTTCCTGCTGGCTGGCCGCTACAGCCTGTTGGAGCAGGGAGCCTTGGATGAACTCTTCCCCCTCTGCGCGAAGAAGAATATCGGCATCATGCTCGGAGGTACCTATAACAGTGGCATTCTGGCCAAGGAGTTGAAGCCCGGGGCAAAATACAATTATGCCGATGCGCCACCTGAGATCCTGGAGAAAGCCCGAGGCTTGCAAGCTTTGGCCTCGCGCTATAACGTCTCATTAAAGGCTGCTGCTTCTCAGTTTGCTCTGGCCCATCCGGTAGTTACCACGATTATCCCTGGAACGCGTGTCCCGGAGCGAGTCGACGAGAACCTCAATGTCCTGCGAGAAAGAATCCCGTCTGAATTCTGGGCCGAGCTGAAAGCTAAAAAACTCATTCGCCCTGATGCCCCGGTCCCGAACGTATGAATTGATGGAACATCCTGATCCTGCGGATTTCCATGAGCGCTGAAAATAACCAGCCTGGAGGAGCACCACGTCGGTTGTCCCGAAAGGATGGCCTCCTGCTCGTTTCTCGTCGCCACCCCCTGTCGTTGAAGAGCCGAGGACGAGGACGACGATTTTCAGGGGAACTCCCCCATGCCCGGTTGCGGCGCCACGACCGGATGAGGTGACTATCGAAAACTCTCCGTTCCAAGCGCTCCGAGTTTCCCACAGTCACAAAGGCGAGCAATGAAAAATGCTCCTAAGCCTTAAAAAGTGTTTACCATGTCCCCAAACACCTGTTTACCAGTCACCGAACCAAACACACTCGCGGGCGATGGAGCCGAAATTTCACATCTTCAAAGGGGGTGCAGGGGCATGTCGCGACGGGATGCCCAAAAGACACTCCCCGCAACCCAGGGGCTGCTGCCCCCCTCGAGGGGCGATTTTCAGGGAACTTGGATTCGCGTTCACTCCAAGGTCCCGCTTCTGGATGTGGAGCTGAGATTGAATATTTCTTTAGATTTTTTGAACCAGGCTGCAATCTTGTACGTATTCTTACCAAGAGGAAAGGAGGAACCCACATGTTTGAACTGTTAGTTTTCCCTTTCAAGGCTTTGGCTTTCCTGGTGCTGCTTCCCTTTAGAATCCTGGGTTTTGTGATTATCTTTCCGCTAAAAATTCTAGCCTTTTTCTTTTGTCTTTTTCTTTTGATCCTGCTCATCCCGGTCGCTGCTTTGTTTTTCCCGCTCATTTTGCTCGCCTTGCCTGTGCTTCTGGTGATCGGTTTGTGTAAGTTTGCCTTATGTTAACCTGCTAGGCTGTTCTTTCCTGACCATTATCTAAGCAGATAAGACCAATCAATGCGTTAAATTGCGTCTCTGCATTTCATTAGCCCCATGCTTCAGCGCGGGACTATTGAAGATTCGGCACATTTTTTGGTGAGAGGTTAAGGTAATTTCCGGCCTTATCCCTGGTCCCTGAAATCTCAGGCCATCCAGGTTTAGGCCGTTGACACAGTGTCTCCTTCCAAGAAGCCTCGGGCTCAAGGGCCGAAGAATTCGATGGGCGTTCCTACTCAAAAGAAATGCCTTCATTTTTTTGAATAATGTGATAAATTAGTGCTTTCATCCCACGCATAAAATCCTTGTATCAAATTTTTTGACTTCCGGAAAACTTATTCGAGGAGATGCTATGGCTAGCCAACTTCCAGAGTACATTCAGTCCAATGTGCCAAACCCGCAGCAGAACCGGGCTCCCTGGTATAAGAACACCGCACCCACCTATGCTGGGGTCTTCCTTTGGTTTGTTTTTTGGGACCAAATTGCTACTCATGGGTTGAAAGAAGCAGGGTTGGGAGCTTGTCTGGTTGCCTTAATGGTTGCCGCGTTGATCTGTCACTACATGTTTTATTTAGTGCCCGGATTACTGGGCATGAAGACAGGACGTCCCCTTTATATCGTGGGGACATCGACCTTCGGCGCCATTGGCGGATTTCTCATGCCCGGTTTTCTCATGGGGCTTTTACAATTTGGATGGCTGGGGGTGAACACATTCTTTTCCTCAAAATTTATCGTGGAAGTATTCTTTCATAAGGTCACCAGATTCCCCGAAACCACATTGACCCTGGTCTGTATCTTTTGGGCCTTGGGAGCGGCTTTTGTAGGGCTGAAGGGGATTCACTACGTGGCTCGGGTTGCCACCTACTTTCCTCTTATTCCCATCACTGTGTTGCTGGTCATGCTTTTCAAAACGGGATTTTCAGCCCCGAGTTTTCATCCTGCATCAGCCAACCCGGCTGGGAGCATCGCGGCTGCCTGGATCTCGATTATCGGCTACGTCGTTGGCTTCTTTGCGACCGCGGGAGCGGCCGGAGTGGATTTTGGAATGAACAACAGGGATACTCGTGACGTCAAAAGGGGTGGGTTTTTTGGAATCGCCCTCGCCACCGTGGTCGCTGCGGGGATTCCGTTGATTGTCGTTGCAGGCGCTCAGGGGGCTCAGGTGCCTGGCGTCGAATCTTATGTATTTACAGATGTCATGCAGGTTGTGCTGAACCAAATCGTTTTGGGAAGCACGACGCTGGCAGGACTTTTTATGCTGGCTTTGACCATTGCCAGTTTT
>QHZP01000142.1:4956-5443 GCA_003224715.1 Acidobacteriota bacterium
TTGGGCTTATCGGCGCTTCCTTCGGACCCATTTGCGGCGCCATGGCCGTCGAGTATTTTATGGCCGGATGCAAGTGGTCTGGGCCGCGCGCCGGATTCAACATCCCCGGATGGGGAGCTTGGTTGGCTGGTTTTGTTGTTGGAATACTTCCTAACAATGCATTAGTGGCTTGGGGACTTACCCAACCTGGCCAGTTTGTTTATCTCGAACCGGCACCCGTGATTGCCTTTGTGGTTGGGGCTGTTGTGTACTTTATCCTGGCTAAAATGGGATTGGAGAGCCGTACCTTGCCCTTGCTCCAGACTTCTTCCAGTTGAACCCTAATAACAACAGGAGCAGCTTTTGATACCGAGCTTGGTCACCCTTAACGCGACGCAGGTGGAACGCGGATAGACGCAGCTGAACGCGGATTGTGCCCAAAAGGCGCCCGAAAAGTGCACGCTCCTTTTTTCTCTACCTCTTTCAATATTTCAATACTAGACCGTAA
>QHZP01000142.1:5734-13208 GCA_003224715.1 Acidobacteriota bacterium
TACAAGAGTTACGATAATAGGGTTGAAGCAGTCAACGGACTCGATCTCGAAATCGGGATGGGCGAGTGCTTCGGTCTCCTGGGTCCCAACGGCGCCGGCAAAACCACAACTATTGAGATCCTGGAGGGGTTGCTCGAACCAACTAGGGGAGAAGTTGAAATTCTGGGTCGGCATTGGGGAAAAAATGATCGTGAGCTTCGCGAATGGTTAGGTATTTCCCTGCAAGAGACCAAACTGCCAGAAAAACTTACCGTTCGAGAGGTGCTGAGTTTATTTCGCAGTTTTTATCAAAAGGGTCGGGAACCGGGAGAGGTTATCGCGCAGGTAGAACTCACAGAGAAGGAAAAGGCATGGGTCAGTAAACTTTCAGGAGGCCAGCGGCAGCGGCTGGCTGTGGCTTGCGCCCTGGTGGGTGATCCCAAGATCCTATTCCTGGACGAGCCCACAACCGGATTAGATCCCCAATCGCGACGCCAGCTCTGGGATATTATTCGCCAGTTCAAGCAAAATAGCGGCACCGTCCTGCTCACGACCCACTATATGGATGAAGCCGAGCGCCTCTGTGACCGTGTCGCCATCATCGACCACGGCAAAGTGATTGCACTCGGATCGCCTGTGGAAATGATTGCTACCTTGGGCGGAGAGCATGTCGTCGAGTTTGCCCTCGAAAATACTAATGGCCAAATATTGACTCCAGAGCATCTGGCCAACCTGGCTTCAGTGAAGTCGGTACGTAAGGAGGCAGACAGCTATTCCCTGCATGTGCAGGAACCGCATCTGGCGATTCCGGGCCTTATCGGCTATTTGCAAGAAACCGGTGCTACGCTGGCGCGCCTCACCACGCGCCATGCGAGCTTAGAGGATGTATTTGTCAAGCTTACCGGAAGGCACCTGCGGGAGGAGTAAGCCCACCAGGCACAAAACTCCGTAGCTATGCAGGCAATCTAAAAAGCGGAACCTCACACCACCAAGGGAAGTCAATCCCCGCGCAGAGGCGTAGAGAAGGAAAAACAGAGGTTAGAGAATTGAAGATCGATAGCAGTCTTCGATGGTGCGACCTTCGATCCTCCATCCTTGATCCTCGACTGGTTTGGGCTTCATTTTGCAGGCTCTGTGGAGGCTTCCATCGCCGTTGTGAATTTCTTCGCCAGCAAGCCAAGCTAGAGGATGAATAAGCGCAGTCCATTGTGGGAAATGATTATTTGTCGCTTCCGTGAATTTGCTCGCGAGCCGGAAGTCATTTTTTGGGTCTTTGGATTTCCTGTTCTCCTGGCCATTGGATTGGGCATTGCGTTTCGAGATCGTCCGCCGGCAAGAGTTTTTGTGGCGGTCATGGCTCATCCGCAGGCTCAATCTATCGTGGATCAGCTGAAGAAAGTCTCGACCATTCAACCGGAGATCGTAGACCCGCAACAGGCAGCCACATCGTTACGTTTGGGGAAAGTCGCCCTGGTCGTTGTCCCCGGCAATAGTTATGAATATCGTTACGATCCGACCCGGCCCGACAGTCTGCTAGTGCGGTCGATGGTGGATGCGGCTTTGCAAAAAGCCGCAGGACGTCGAGACCCGGTGCAGACCAGTGAAAAAGTCATCACCGAGCCCGGCGCCCGTTACATTGACTTTCTGATCCCGGGTTTGCTTGGGATGAACTTGATGGGCGGCGGCATGTGGGGCATCGGTTTTGTGATCGTCGATATGAGGATCAAAAAGCTCCTGAAGCGCATGATTGCCACACCCATGCGTAAGTCCGATTTTATGCTGGCCATGATTGTTAGCCGTCTGGTGTTCATGGTGGCTGAGGTCATTCTGCTCCTGCTGTTTGGGTATTTTGCCTTTGGCATGATCATTCAGGGTTCTATCGGCAGCATTATGGCGGTCGCGTTTTTTGGCTCGATGTGTTTTACAGGGATGGGGCTGCTGGTGGCCAGCCGAGCGCGGAAAATTGAAACCGTTTCGGGGTTAATGAACCTGGTTATGCTGCCGATGTACGTGGTTTCAGGGATCTTCTTTTCTGCCGAACGATTTCCTACGGTCTTCCAACCTTTCATCCAGGCCTTGCCTCTGACTGCCCTCAATGACGCGTTGCGCGCTGTCATTCTGGAAGGCGCTAATTTGGCCAGCCAATCTCTTAAACTGGCGATCATTGCGGCTTGGGGTGTGATCTCGTTCCTACTGGCTCTTCGCTGGTTCCGCTGGAACTGAGCAGCCGTTTCCAAAGTACGGTGACGTTTCATTTCCATTCGTTTTCGTACTCTTGCTCCTGTCCTGCTCAGGTCCGGGCCGACCCATCAAGTAGCGCGAGTCAGAGCAGCATTATGTTTTCGTAAACCCTCGGCCCAGGATCCGTAGGTGTACTTATGAACTCGAGTACTGAGCAGCGGCAGCAAAACAGGGTATAATCTAGGGAGACCTTGGCTGTTGTTCCAAACTGATCCAAACAGTTTCTCGAATTATGAAAAATCCAAAGCTATCAAGCAGCGCGGCCCACACGCTCAAAGCTGATCTGCACGTTCATTCCTACTTCAGCGGCAAAACGGATCATGTAAAGCCCCTCGAGCCCATGGATTGCTATTCCTCTCCCGAAAGAATCTATCATCTTGCCAAAGCTCGCGGAATGGATATTGTCACTATTACAGATCACGATTCAATCGATGGATGCCTGCACTTCCTTAATCGACACCCTGATACAACAGATTTCATCATCGGCGAGGAAGTGACAGCCCGAGTTCCGGAATTTGATACCAAAGTGCATGTCGCTGTATATGACATTGATGAAACCCACCACCGAGAAATCTCCCGTTTAAGAGAGAACTTTGATGACCTCATTCACTATTTGCGCGCCAACAAAATCATTCACGTGCTCAACCACTTTTTTCATGGTTTTCCTAAGCGCCAGCATGCCCACAAATTTGTAGGGAAGATGCTCCATTCTTTTGATATTTTTGAGGGTTTAAACGGAGCAATCGGGTCGCAGCAGAATCGCTTGATTTCCCGAGTCATCCGGATGTTCCCGCATAAAACGCTGGTTGCCGGCAGTGATTCACACACCCTGTTGCGACTCGGTTCGTGCTACACCCAGTGCGAGGGAACAACAAAGCAGGAATTTCTAGAGAGCCTGCGAGCGGGTCGGGCTAAGATTTTTGGAAAAAACGGCAGCTTTTCCCATATTTTCAATGATGCGATGGGAGTCTACCTGGCTTATTTTCGCGACATTGCTTTTCGCAACGAAGTTCACAGAGATTGGTCTTCAATAAAAAAAATCAGAAACGGTCTTGGATGGGCTTCTTACCTTCCTGTGTTCTTTACCCTCTCCCTGTTCTACTCGATTGTCCACTACAAATTAGAGGACCGCAAACACCCTTTTTACGAATACCTGTTTCAAGGTATCCTCGAGTCTTGAAATAAAAAAACCTGCCTCACCATGAAACTCGAAGGCTGAGGCAGGTATAAAGGGAAGTGAGGTGTTACTTCTTTTTTGCGGCTTTTTTCGCTGGCTTCTTCGCGGCTTTCTTGGGAGCAGCTTTCTTGGTCATCTTTTTCTTCGGAGCCGCTTTTTTCGCTTTCTTAGTAGCCATTTTTACCTCCTTTTCTTAAAGATAAAGCAAAGAAAGTTCGACCCTGCTACTTCAATACCCCTTGTTTTACTTAGGTGTAAGAGTAAGAGGGAAGGAAGATGAATTGAATTCTAGAATTTGGGATTTCATGAGGTCTCCTTTCTTTTTGCACTGGGAACAGAAACCTCATCAGACTCAGCCTTGTCTGGAGCACTGGTTTTTCCCTCTCCGCCAGGCCTAGATTCTTTCGAACTTTCTTTAGCCTCTCGAATTAACCTCTCTCCTTTCAAATAATCCTTGATGAGCTTGTTTACGATTTTTTTTATAGAAGTCCGATGACGCGTCGAGCTCAACTTTAACTCGATATGATCCTCATCATCGATTTCGACATTGATTTTGGCCATGTTATTCAACGTTTTGAAGCTTTATAAAAACATTCCTACATTTCTTATTAACAAAATACTTTTATATATATATAGATGAACTCGGAGCTTGTCAACAAAAATTTTTAAGTTTCTAAACATTTTTGCACTTTCCTATTTTTTTCATCGACGACCCCGCAGTAAACTTTAGCTGGTTTCCTCAAGATCGGTTGTTCCTTCTGATTCTGGCCAGGCAAACTAGATTAAATTGATAAGGAAAATTTTGAAAAACTCGATGAGTAGTGGCAGTAAATTCTTAAATGGCTATTCGGGTATTGCGGGGTCTTCACTGATTCGGCATGACTCTTGGCTTAGGTGAACCGAATACTAAAGAGGACGGATATGCGGGCTGACAGGCGCAAAAGGATTTCGGACCGAAGATCTTCTGATCGGGTGAGGGATGACTCAATTCTATTGGTAAGCGGTTACAATACTTCAGGGCTGCCCTTTAGTGAGATCACCAAGATAAATGACGTTAGCCATAATGGCATTTCTTTTCAGTTAAGGACGCCGATTGAAATTGATGTTATTCTGGACGTGAGTATTTGTTCTGCCAAGCACAGGGAGGCTCCCTTGTCTCCGATGTTTCAGGTCAGGGCTCATGTTTTAAGAATCTCAAAGGTGAAAGGGAACGCAGAGGCTTCCTTGATCGCAGCCCGCTTTCATGGAGAGTTTGTTAAGCTAAGCCACGATCATGAAAGCGATGATATCGTCCAGGAGTTAGAAAAGGCCATCAAACGGGATGAGGGCAAACGCGATCAAATTGAGTTCTAGCCAGTGAACGGAAAATGCTTGAGGACCAGCGCCGACAAAAAAGAGTGGACGCCAACATTCCTGTCAGGGTCAAAGGGGCAGATGTTGAGGGGAAGCGTTTTGAAGAAGTAACCAAATCAGTCAATGTAACCTCCGATGGAGCCTCCTTGCTGCTCAAACACTGCGTGAAGTCGGGCTCAATGTTAGAACTTTCCCTGCCTCTCCCCAGAGGCATGCAAAAGAGTGTAGTTCCCAGGGCGGTATACGAAACCATTGGATTGGTCACTCGAGTGGAGGTTGCTGGAGCACCAGAGAGATTCAAAGTTGCTGTCAAATTTAGAGCCGCCCATATCAAACAATACCGGACCGAATCCTGACCGGCGAGTTGGTCCATCGCACTCAACCCAAGATCCTTTTATCCGCAAAACTGAAATAACCGTTGCTCCCGACCACTATGTGGTCCAGCAGAGCAATTTCCATCAACTGACAAGCCTTCTTTAGATCTTCGGTAACGCGGCGGTCTTCGCCGCTGGGATCAGGATTCCCGGAGGGATGATTGTGAACCGCGATTAAGGCCGCCGCGCCTAAATCCAGCGCGCGCTTTACAATCTCGCGCGGGAAGACACTGGCGCTATTGATGGTCCCGTGAAACATCTTCTCAATGGAAATAACCCGATGCTTAGTATCTAGAAAAATAACACTGAAGATTTCCTGGTCCAGATCCCTAAACGTGTGCGCCAAGAGATTATGAACATCACCAGAACACTCAATGAAAGTTTCGCGGTGAACCGTTTCTTCCAACCAACGTTTGTTCAAAGCAGCAATGGCGCGCAATGTAGCAATCTTGGCTGTCCCCATGCCTTTGACTTTTCTTAAGTCTGGTTCGCTCGCCTTAAACAAACCCCGCAAACCTTTAAATTCGTGCAGTAACTTGCGCGATAGGTCTAAGACACTCATGCCCTTCACGCCTATGCGCAAGAAAATTGCGAGTAATTCTGCATCACTCAGGGCACCCTCTCCGCGAGCCATCAAGCGTTCGCGAGGCTGCTCCGATTTTGGCCAATAGCTGACCCACTTTTCCGAGATTCGTTTTTCCTTGGTAGTCTGGGTGCTCTTCGTGGTTCCTCCGTCCTATAACCCCAACTTGTCAGCGATGCCTTCCATGGCCCGAATGCAAAATGCAATATGCGCGTCTAATTCGATCCCTAATTCCAAAGCCCCGTTTGCAATATCTTCACGACGGACCGAGCGTGCAAAGGCTTTGTCCTTCAACTTCTTCCTTACCGATCTGGCTTCCAGTCCCAGAATTTTTTTGTCGGGGCGCACCAAAGCCACTGCGGTGATGAATCCTGCCAATTCATCACAGGCAAAAAGGGTTTTGTCCAGGGTACTTTTTCGCGGGCAATGGGTCCATTCGGCATGCGATTTGATGGCGTAGAGGATTTCGTCTGGGTAACCTGCTTCTTTAAGAATCGCCGCGCCCTTTTCAGGATGATCGGGTGGGTTCGGGTACATCTCGTAATCGAAATCATGTAACAACCCCACGATACCCCACTTCTCTATGTCCTCTCCCTGTTTCTCAGCGTAGGCTCTCATGCAGGCTTCAACGGCCAGGGCATGCTTAATAAGGCTCTCACTCTTAGTGTATTGTCGTAGCAGCTCAAACGCTGCTTGGCGGTTTAACATGTTCGCAAGCGATCAGCTGTCAGCTCTCAGCGGTCAGTCATCAGGTCTCAGGCATCAGCCCTCGGCTCTGCAATCGCCTTTCAGATCGAACCAGCAAAGATGTCGATTTGATTCAGAGCTGACCGCTGACGGCTGAGAGCTGACCGCTAAGTTGCTCCCGATCACGCCTCCATCCAATTCTTGCCTACGCCGATATGGACAACAATCGGGACAGACAGCTTATAGACGTTCTCCATTTCCGTTTTTACCAGTTCTTGAAGAGGATCCAGCTCCTTCTCTGGAACATCGAAAACTAACTCATCGTGAACTTGCAAGAGCATTCGGCTTTGCCACTTTTGTTTTTTCATTTTTTCATGGATACGGATCATAGCCAGCTTGATCAAATCTGCTGCCGTCCCCTGGATAGGTGAGTTGACGGTCGTCCGCTCGGCAAAGTTACGTAACGCCGGGTTTTTGCTGCTAATATCTGAAATCTGTCTCAAACGTCCGAACAGGGTGCGGGTGGTCTGAGTCTTGCGGGTTTCAGTCACAATTTCTTCAATGAACCGCTTTACCCCCTCATAGTGTTCGAAATATCGATGGATGAACTGCTGAGCCTCATGGTTTGAAATTCCCAATTCCTTGGCTAAACCAAAAGCCGTTTGACCATAGATGATCCCAAAGTTAATGGCTTTGGCTCGGCGCCGGATTTCTCCGGTTTGCATTCCCGGGTGAATTCCAAAAACCTCGGCCGCCGTGCGGGTATGTATGTCTTCACCTTGGCGGAACGACTCGAGCAGCACGCGATCCTGAGAGAGGTGAGCCAAAATGCGGAGCTCGATCTGAGAGTAATCAGCTGCCAGCATCACGCATCCCTCACTGGGAATAAACGCAGAACGAATCTTCATACCCAGTTCAGAGCGAATCGGAATATTTTGCAGGTTCGGATTGCTGCTGGAGAGCCTTCCCGTGGCGGCCACCGTCTGGTTAAAAGAAGTGTGGACACGCCCGGTATCCGGGTTTACCAGTTTAGGCAGCGCATCCACGTAGCCTGATTTCAATTTGGTGAGCTGACGATAC
>QHZP01000143.1 GCA_003224715.1 Acidobacteriota bacterium
AACCGATTTACAAGCTTCTGGGAGCTCATCGCCGCAATAGAGTCCGCGCTTACGCCAGCACGCTCTTTCGTCCCACTCCAGAAGCCATGGCTGAGGCTTGCAGAGGTTATGTTGAACAGGGTTTTACCGCGGTGAAATTCGGCTGGGGAATTTTCGGCCAGGACCCCAAACTCGACGTGGAACTGGTGCGAGCCGCCCGCGAAGCCCTGGGTCCGGACCGGGATCTACTGATTGATCCCGGCTGGATGGTTGAACGAACTGCAGAAGAAACGATTCGGTTGGTGAGAAGTATTGAACCCTTTCGCCCCTTTTTCGTGGAAGACTGCCTGCCGCCAGAGGATTATGACGGTTATGCCAAATTGGCCGAAGCGGTTGAAATCCCGATTGCCGCAGGAGAACAAGAGGCGACCCACTGGGGTTTCCGCCATCTGATCGAGCGGGGCAAGGTTGACATTGTGCAGCCCGACTTGACTCGCTGTGGCGGACTGACGACAGGCCGGCGCATTGCCCATATGGTGGAAGACCACAACATCGGGCTGATCCCGCACGCCTGGAGCTCAGACATTCTCACCGCCACCACCCTGCAATTCCTGGCTTATATCAAGAAGGCCTATTTCATTGAGTTCAATGTCAGCACCGGCGAGATCAGCCGCCAACTGGCTAGAAATCCCATCGGCATAAAGGATGGTTACGTGGAAATCCCTGACCGACCTGGTACAGGCATCGAAGTGGATGAGGTCGTGATAGAGAAATATCGGGTGCTCTAAAGTCAAAGGGTACCCAGATCAGCCATGTATGCACCAGCTCGCTTTCGCCACTCAAAGCTTCAGCAATCATGAACTCTCGGCCGCAGAAGTGCCAAATAGCAGTTTGGTTGCCCGCGTCGTTTTTGCCGGCATCTAAACGTTTGCCTGATGGTAACCTAAGCTGGAATGCCCTGGAAGGGCAGCAGAAGGTAGCCTGGGGCAAGCGGAGCGCCGCCCCAGGCCGCCCTCTGTTGCCCCTCCGGGGCGAAAAAACGTCCAATCCCAGATCCCTTTTCTGGGGAAGGAACAACGTATCAACTAATTGTACGGACCCAGAAAGGAACAAATTGTGATGGCGCGGAAGCGAACGCGAAGATCAAGGTCCCGAGTCGATACTAAACTTGGCCGGGCTAAAAAGGACCGGCCCGACCTCAGCCTGGTCAAGGGCTCCGGCTTAGACATGCAGGATGAAGCCTTAGAGCAGGCTTTGCTTTCCGGCGACAAGGCTCCCCTGATCGAAAGTTATTTTGGGGAAAAGGAATATCAGGAGCTGCGGGATCTGGCGCGCCAGGCCGGCTCTCGCTCGCTGAGAGGCGGTCCCCGAGTGCTCATTTTGCCCGGGATCATGGGGTCCAAACTGGGGAAGCGTGGTTTGCTTTTTGACGATGTCCTCTGGATTGATCCCGTAGACGTGGCGGCTGGACGCCTGGTAGACCTGGCGCTCATCTCGGGCCAGGTGAAATATGTCGCGCTGGGTGTCATTCTTCTAACCTATCTCAAGTTGAAACTCCGTCTCAAGGCTTCAGGGTTTGACGCCAACTTTTATCCTTACGATTGGCGGCAAAGCCTTAAGATACTCGGGGCGGAACTCGGCCAAAAGCTCAAACAAGGGAAAGAAGAGGTGAGTCTGGTTGCCCACAGTATGGGCGGGTTAGTGGCGCGGGCCGCCATCCGGCAAAAGGCGCCGAACATCGGTCGTGTGGTCATGTTGGGCACTCCCAATTATGCTCGTTTATTCCCACTCAGGCCGTTCGTGGCACCTATTCTGTCATTCGCAAATTGGGCTGGCTGGACATGGTGCACTCGGCTGAAGAGTTATCCACGCTCGCTTTCAACACCTTTCCCAGTCTGTATCAGTTGCTGCCTGCTCCAGAGAGGTTTTCTGTGCCTGACCTGTACGAGCCGGCCGCTTGGCCCGGACAGGGGCCTCAGCCTCAGGCGCGGCTCTTGAAAGCTGCTCGTGCTACTCAAGACCTGCTTGCGCCCGCTGACTCGAGGATTTCTTTGATCGCCGGAATAAATCAGGAAACCGTTACGGATCTCCGAATGGAAAACGGCGAGTTCGTTTATACGCTTTCGACGGAGGGAGATGGTACCGTTCCACTCAAGCTAGCCCTGCTGCCGGGAGCGCAGACTTACTATATTGAAGAAGCCCACGGGAGCTTGCCCAATAACAAACGGGTTGCCGAGGCGGTCGGCGAGATCCTAACCAGGGGAGAGACCTCCGTACTGCCTGCGGAGTGGACAAGCCGCCCTGAAGGGCCTATCCGCACGATCGCAGACTCCACTCTCAAGGCTGAAGCTGTCATGGAAGGCCGGCGCGGGCGTGAACTTCCTCCGAGTGAAGTTCGGAACTTGATCCGCGAATTAGCCTCACCGGAGGCCAGAGAATCCCCGGACGGGCCGGCTCACACAGACGTTCCGTCTTTTGATTTTGTCGTAGTCGGACGCCGCCGGCAACATCGGATCGATATCCAGCTCGCTCTAGGTAGTATTACGGAAGTGGACAGCCGCGCTTGCGTCCTGGGGGCGTTTCGCGATGTCGCGCCGAGCGGCGCCGCGCGGGCCCTGGACACCCTTTTGGAAGGCGCCATTGGGGAGCTCACCACTCGTCGCATGTTTTCTGGAAATGTTGGCGAGGTCTTCATTCTGCCAACCGGGCGCCACCCAGTGAGAGCCGACCTGGTTCTCTTTGCAGGACTGGGCTCATTCGATAACTTCACTGACGAGGTGTTACAGCTGGTTGCGGAAAACGTCATCCGTACCTTCGTTCGCACCAACGTGGAAGAATTCGCTACAGTGCTGCTGGGCGGTAACTCCGGCCAAGGCATTCCACCGGCATTGCAAAACTTGATTTCCGGGTTCCACCGGGGATTGCTGGATGCTGATACCCGCCATCGTTTCAGAAAAATTACGCTCTGCGAACTGGATCCGGAGCGCTATCAGACCATCAAACAGGAACTCTTCCGGCTTTCCAGCACTCCGCTCTTTCAGGAGGTGGAAGTCACCTTCGATGAAATCACATTGCCTCCCCCTCTGGCGTCGCCCGTCAAGCCCGATCTGCGCGTCCTGCGAGGACCCGATCCGGTGTATCTAATGGTCCGACAAGAAGGACGGGAAAATGGAACGATGACATTTCGCTCCTCAATTTTGACAGCGGGAAACGCGGGTACACAACACGGAGTTGGTTCAGCTGCTTGGTCAGATCGAATCAACCGGGTTCACTTTTCAGAAGCTCCCCAGCTTCGGGGCCAAGCTGGCCAAACTTTTGCTCGCCGGCGAAGTCATCAAGGTGCTCCAGACTGTCAGCGATCGTCATCTCATAGTCGTTCACGACGCTGGTGCCTCACGCATTCCCTGGGAGACTCTGTGCGTGAGCGGGCAGTTCCCAGCTTCCACGGCGGGGCTCAGCCGCCAGTATCTGGCCGACAATCTCTCCGTGGCCAAGTGGCTGGAGGAACGGCGACAGCACGCCGTGTTGAATCTTCTGCTGATCGTTAATCCGACCGGTGACCTTTCTGGGGCTGAGGAGGAAGGAAAACGGATTAGAGAACTTTTGGGTTCAAATCCTTCTGTCAAAATTGTGGAACGTCATGGCCGGGACGCCACACGAATCAACTTATTGGCGGATTTCCGTTCCGGTCAATACGACATCATCCACTACGCTGGCCATGCTTTTTTTGATGCGGTGAGTCCCGAGCGCAGCGGCATCCTTTGCCATAATCGTCAAGTTTTGAGCGGTGCGGATCTGGTAGGACTGGGAAACCTCCCCAGCCTCGTCTTCTTCAACGCCTGTGAGGCCGGTCGCATCCGCCGAGGAACAGAAAAAAAGAAGACATCGTTGGCTATCCCAAAGCGTGTGGAGCGGACTGTGAGTCTAGCTGAAGCCTTCCTGCGAGGGGGGGTAGCCAATTACCTGGGAACCTTTTGGCCCGTGGGCGATGAGGCCGCCGAGAAGTTTGCTTTGAGCTTTTATACCGAGCTGCTTCAGGGTCAATCCATCGGTCAGGCGCTGCAAAAAGGACGCGGCGCAGTCCAGGAGCTACAGTCAGTGGATTGGGCCGATTACATCCATTACGGGAACCCGTACTTCTCAGTGAAGAGCAGGCAGTGAATTTGTTTTCCTGCAGAACCATCCATGCTGCCTCTCCCTGCCGGAGGCGAGGGTCTCGCGTTTGGACATTTCTTATTCCCCGAAGGGGATGGATCAATCAGCCCAGGGTTGTGCGGCAACGCACCACCCTGGGAAGGGTCCGGTTCCATTCGCTCCATCCCTGAAGGGGATGAATACGCCGAGGAGCCATTTGTTATCTATCCCCTTCAGGGAAAGAGACGCTTCGCTGCATGAAATCTCGATCGAGTGTTTGGTTCGTAGGGCGTCGAAATGTCCGAACTCCAGTCCCTCGCCTCCATTGGGGGAGAGGGTGAAGCGGTCTGCCCAGGCTCGCGCCGGGCCTGTGTTTTCCGGCGAATCGGCTGGTCAAATGATCTTGACAGCCCCGGGAACTGTCATTAAGATAGCAGGGCTTTTGGGGCCGTTAGCTCAGGTGGTAGAGCATCTCCCTTTTAAGGAGAGGGTCGCTGGTTCGAGTCCAGCACGGCTCACCAAAGTGAACCATAACGGCACCCACCCAAAGAGTGTTGTTAGGCACAACGAGCGTCACAGCGGGTTCTAACCTCTTAGCTTGCAGGCTCTACCGCGCAATTTCCTTTCCACTGGTCCCGTTCGTCTAGCCCGGCCTAGGACACCGCCCTTTCACGGCGGCAACAGGGGTTCGAATCCCCTACGGGACGCCACATAAATCAATTAGCTATCCCGTGCAGCAAAGGTCTTAATTTGGCGAGAACCAACGAGAGCCTTTTGAATGCATGAAAGGCAGAATCCAGGATAATAGCCCCTCTATTTGGCCGACGATTTATTGATCGCAAATCAGGCAGTTGAAATCGCCACGGAGTCACAGAGTGCACAGAGCCAGTGGAAAGGCGGGCGGTTTTCAGGTGCTTTCCGCACCCAGAGGGTAACAATTTTTCAAGGCTTTGCGAAGATATAACTCCTTATCTGCCACCTCTGTGGTCTCTGTGCCTCTGTGGCTAACTGCCGTCTTTAGGTTGATAGCCCGTCCAATAATTGCTTGACATTGCGGGTGCTCAAAGCTGGTTTAAAATTGAGGAGTGTCTCGAAATCTCAAAGCTTCCTCAACAGCAGCAGATCATGTTCAAATGGAGCTCAATTTATGACCTGGAACCAGAACTATGATCCTCTGCATTTCTGGCCGCTTTCGACCTTGCTCTCGGCCCTGCCGGTGCTCACTCTTTTTTTGGTTTTGCTAGTTCTGAAGAAGCGGGTCTGGGTCTCGGCGCTCTGTGGCCTAATCATGGCGGGTCTATTGGCCGCCCTGGTGTTCCAAATGCCGCTGTTGCTGATTTCGAATGCCTCACTCCTGGGAATGACATTCGGTATGTTGCGCATTGCCTGGATTATTGTCGCTTCGATCTTCCTGTACCACATTGCAGTTGAAACCGGACAATTCCAGGTGATGAAAGAATCCATCGCCGCTCTTTCTTCTGACCAGAGAATTCAAGTGATTTTAATTGCTTTTTGTTTCGGTGCATTCCTTGAGGGAACCGGCGGCGGTGGGGCGCCGGTAGCCATTGCCGGCTCGTTTCTTATTGGCCTGGGATTCCCTCCGTTCCAGGCTGCCACACTTTGTCTCCTTGCCAACACCGCCCCCGTTGCCTGGGGAGCCGTGGGAAATCCGATTCGTGTCCTGACTGCAGTAACGGGTCTGCCCGAACAGGCATTGAACGCCATGGTTGGCAGAATTCTCCCTCCGTTTTCGTTTATTCTTCCCTTTTGGCTGGTGCGCACTATGACGAACTCGAAGAGAACCTGGGAGGTCTTTCCGGCCCTGATGGTGAGTGGCCTGTCCTTCAGTGTTATGCAATTTCTTTGGTCCAACTTTATGGAGACAGGTTTGGTGGATATCATCGCCGCCCTTTTCTCGCTACTTGTCATGGTGGGCTTTCTGAAGTTCTGGAGACCACGAAACCTCATGGAGAGTGTCAAGCAGAATGCCGAATCTCCCATCAGGAACCATTCTCTCGGAGTTATCTTAAAAGGATGGTCTCCGTTCCTTCTGACTTCAATATTCATTTTTGTTTGTGGGATGCCTTCCTTGAACCAATTTCTTAAGTTTTCATCCCTCACCCTCCCGATGCCTGGTTTGCATGAGAAAGTAATTCGAGTTGCTCCGGTGGCGCCTAAACCCACACCCGAGGCGGCCATTCTAGACCTCAATGTGTTTGCGCTGCCCGGAAGTGCGGTCTTCGCCGGTGCATTGCTGGCAGCTCCCTTTCTGGGACTGTCGCCTGGGAAGGTGCTGAAGATTTTTGGCAACACGTTGCGTCAGCTAATTCCATCCTTGTTGGCCATTACGTTCATGGTCAGTCTGGCTTTTGTGACGCGATACTCCGGCATGGACACGACCCTGGGTCTGAGTCTGACCCATACCGGTTGGGTGTATCCGCTGTTTGGCACACTGCTAGGCTGGTTGGGTGTAGCGCTTACTGGGACTGACGCCGGATCCAATGCCTTGTTTGGGAACTTGCAGAGAGTGACCGCGGAGCAATTGAATATCAGCCCCATATTGATGGGTTCGGCCAACACCACCGGTGGGGTCATGGGAAAGATGATTGATGCGCAGAGCATTGTGGTGTCGAGTGCCGCTACTCAGCAGGAGGGCAACGAAGCGGCAATTTTCAGGTCCGTTTTCAAACACAGTATTATCCTGGCTTGCCTGGTCGGACTCGTTGTGATGTTCTATGCCTACGTATTGCCACAACTGATTCCAGAACCATGAAGCTTCGCCTGGCCTGCGTGTGCACCGGATTCAAATGGACAAAGCGGCTCAGCCTGGAGTAGAGTCCGGATCGACCTGACGATCGCCCACTATGCGCCCGAGCAAAGAAATGACAAACATTATTTAAGATTCAACGGCTGGCCCCATCACCACAATTCCCCCATCCCCCATTCCGGCCCCCGGCTGTTTCCGGTAGCCATCCTTTGTTTAGGCAGTGACAACTGTGATATGTTTGCGACTGTTTTGACGGTTCTCCAGATTAACTCATCACTTCACGAGGAAATATGTCACAGTCCATCATCATTGCTAACCGTGCCAAGAAGGCTTTGCGCGAAGGTCAATCTGTGATTGGCACCATGGTGGTTGAAATCCGGCAGCCGTCAGTCATGCAGCTGCTGGCCAATGCGGGATTCGATTTCGTGATCATCGACAATGAACATGGTCCGTTCAGTATGGAAACGATCGCTGACCTTTGCCGCGCTGCCAGGCAGGTCGGTTTGACTCCCGTTGTGCGGGTCCCGGACTGGAGCTATTCGCACGTCGCCCAACCGCTCGATGCCGGCGCACAGGGTCTCATGATTCCAAGAATCACCACTGCCCAGCAGGTTCGCGAGGTCGTGCAGATGGTGAAGTACCCTCCGGCAGGGAAGCGAGGATCCGCGCAGGCGCGCGGATACACAGCGTTCAAAACAGGCTCGGTGTCTGAAGTGATGGCTGCGGTGAACGAGGAGACACTGCTGATCATTCAAGTGGAAACACGCGAAGCGACCCAGAATCTGGATGAGATCGCCAGGGTGGAGGGGGTGGACGTGCTCTTAGTGGGACCGAACGATCTTTCGATCGCCCTGGGTGTACCGGGCAAGTTGGACGATGCTTTCTTCGTCGAGACCATCCAACAGGTCATCAAGACTTGCAACACTCATCGGGTCTTTCCGGCCCTTCACATCAACGATCTCGGGATGGCTGCCCGCTGGGCGCAGCAGGGCATGCGCCTGATCAGCATCAGCTCCGAGATCGGTTTCATTGCCAAAGCCGGCAGTGAGGCGCGCAACGCAATTGGACAGGTGTTCGGGCGGTAGCCCTCTTCGCCACTCCGATAGTAGCCTGTGCTCTGCAGTTGGCCCTATCGTCAGCTAACCGGAAAACTAAGTGCCGCATTTCGCAGACTCGGTTATATATTCCACTTGTGCAGCGATTACAATCTTACCTGGCCAGCGGCTGTGCCGCTCGATGTGCGGAAAGGCTGAGCCTTTCCGCTTACCATCCTATGTTTTGGGGCTGCGCCCATTTGGCCGGGGCGCAGCCCCGCCAAGACAGGTGCCCAGTGCGGAAAGTCGGAGACTTTCCGCACATCGGGCGGCGAAGCCGCTGGAGAATTACAAAGGGCAGAGCAGCGACGACTGTTAGGCGACACGCCAGCAGGCCAGGGGACCAGCAGCAACGAAGAGTTTGGACCCCCAATTCCTGGCAAGAAAATTTTACTTCCCTACCTCAGCCTCTTTCCTTTTGGCTAAGTTCAAAGGCGGAGTTAGTTCTCGTGGCTGAAGCGAAAGGGCGCGCCGAAGACGACAGGCAGTGGTGGCGCCTTAGAAAACGATTCTCAAACCAAACTTGATCTCTCTGGAGGTGTTTATGGTGCTACTCGATACCCCAAATGCTTCCCTAGATCGGCGGGAAGATTAAATTTAGGCTGGGCACTTAGTAATTCTTTCTGGGGCTTGCAGCTTTGCGAGGTCTGCCGCCTTTTCTTCCATTAGTGCGAGAGGCAGTAGCTTTGACTTCTGATTTAGCTTGGCCACCTACTTTGCCTATTCTGGCCATCCATGCTTTAGTTCCAAAGACTCCTTGCAATAACCCTTCTAATGTAAAATCTACCCCAAGATTATCCCAATGAAGATAGGCTCCGCGTGGGCCAATCTTGCCCTTCTCAATATCCTGTGGCAAGGCATTAGCCAATCCTTGAAGTTTCGCGAGAGGTAACAGCACACTTACACCATTTTTTAAGTCGATCACTAGTTTCTTCTTCTTACGGTCTAAAGAGATACGCTTGGCTTGACGTTCTGTTTTCAGTTGCTCTACTCCCCGTTTAGTCGCGTCCTTAATCTCATGGTCTAACTCTTCACTGCATACTTCCCATTGTCCAATTTTAATTTTCTCCATGTATCTGCCTCCATTTCTTCAACAAGAAACCATTATTCTCTGCCACAATAACAAGACCTTTCTTAACATCTCTATCCTGCATACTAAAATTTCGGCATACTTCAGGTCGTCCTGTGATGCCAAGGTTTATCTTCACTTCCTTACCAGCCTTGAATATGTGAACATGAGCGGGACCGTTGATCGTTCGGATAAATCCTAAACTCGAAGCCATGTTTTTCGAAGACCTTCACCATGTAAAAGTATAACCCAAGCCGCTTAGGTTTTAGTAAAAAAAGTAACGGTCCCTTGTCCAAGAAACTGAACAACCATAGCGAGTATTAAATGCTGGACGAGCTGTGGTATCGACGCTATCCAAGTTTAGTTCCCAAAGAAAAACATAGGTAGACGGCAGTAATACCCAGTAAGAGAACCCCAAGATCAAAAAGGGCACGAAGCCACAGTATCAGCCTGTAAGTAGATTTTGTACGCATAATTTACGGTAGTGACGCCGGCCCTCTGCCCGCGCGCGGGGAGAGGGCCCCTTGGGGGATCGCTAATCCGGGGTTCCGCTTTCGCTCCACCCTATCCCGCAGTGGAGGCGCCGCCATGTGACCTTAGAAAACGATTCTCAAACCAAACTGGATCTCTCTGGAGGCGTTAATGGTACCCGTCGATACCCCAAATCCAGGTGCGCCAAGCGTTCGGCCAGGGGGAGGAAAAGCGTGCTGGTTAAACAAATTGAAAAACTCGGCGCGGAACTGAACTTGGGCACGTTCAGTGATCTTGGTATCTTTGATAATCGAGAAATCCACGTTGCTGAAATCAGAACTGCGGAAGGTATTTCGGCCCAGATTGCCTGGTTGGGCTTGTGCTAGAGAGCCATCCTGGCGCGTCACCACAGGAACCCCGAAAAACTTTTGACCGAAATTGAGAGCATCGTCGATCACCTCTGTCGAGAAAAACTGCTCATCCGGTCCCTGCCCTTCCGGCTTTAGTGTCGGATTTTGGATGAGATCGGGGCGCGTTGCCGTGGTGCCGTAGTAGTTACTAAACCCGAATCGCCTGGTCCCATAAGGTGAGTTCACCGTGAAGGGAAAGCCGGACTGCGCCGAGACAATACCCAAAACCATCCAGCCCTGGGTTAATCTTTTAGGAAGCGCGGCGGCTTTGTTGAAGGGCAACTGGTACGTGAAATTGACCACCACTCGATGCGGAAAATCAAAGGATGATATGGCTTTTTCGCAACGCCAGCAGGTCGGGTCTTGCTGTAGGGCCGCTGATTCGCTCGCCGGTCCATTGAAGACGGTGGTCGCGTTGTCTATCGCTTTGGAAAAGGTGTAAGAGGCTTGGAAGGTGAGACCTGCTTTGGGCGATTGTTTGCGGAAAACCGCTTGCAACGAGTGATAAGTGGAATGGGCATGATTATCCGTGAGCTGAAATTCGGCCAGGCCGGGCGTTGCAAAGCTATAGGGAGTCAGGTCCGGGTCGGCAGGTGTGTAGGCATTGGGCCACTCTGACCCATAGAGCT
>QHZP01000144.1 GCA_003224715.1 Acidobacteriota bacterium
CGAATACCAGATGGCGCTTTTCGTCACGATTGATGGGGCCCGCGTGGCTTTTACAGGGGATGCCTTCTTCCCCTATCCGGACTCGGCACAAACAGTTCTTCGCCACAGCCTGATCTTCCGTAACCACGTCGAAAGCGATAGCCATATCAAATCCATCCGTAATTTGATCGATCATGAGCCCAACTTAATGGCCCCGGGCCATGGCCGCCCTTTTCTGGCCAATCGGGAAGACTTGCTGGCCACTGAACAGAAAATGCGGCGCCAGACCGATCTCTTCCATGAAATCATCGCAGATCCTGATGTCAACTTTGGTTTGGATCCTAGCTGGTGCAGCCTTTACCCCTACCAGATGCTGATCAAGCCGGGCGACTCTTCGCGCGTGGAAATCCGAGTCCAGAATTATCGGAAGGCTCCGATGAAAATGGAGGTTTTCCTGGTGGCACCGGGGGAGTGGCACATCGAGCCAGAGGTCTTGCGTTTCGAGGCCGCTGCCGGAAACAAAGTGCGCCAGGCCTTTAGCGTCCATATCCCTCGAGACTGGCGGCCCAGTTCACCACGCTTTGCTGTGGCGGCGGATGTCAGCTGCAACGGTAAATACCTTGGGCAAATCACCGAAGCTGTGGTCGATATCGGCAGTTGATGGAGAGTTAAGAATGTGAGGCGCGCTCCGCGCGGCGACCAGAGCGAGCTTAACCGGAAAGAGGGACTGTAAACTACAAAGTTTGGGATCGCCGGACGGAGACCGCCTCCCAGTGCGGCTTTGGCAATGCCTCAGAAGGTGTGAAAAAATCAGAAATCGAGAGGATTGGACTCGCCGCCCTCACCCCTGGCCCCTCTCCCCGTTGGGGCGAGGGGAAAGTAAACATTAAATTTAACTCCCTCGCCCCACTGGGCGAGAGGGTGGCCGAACGCCGGGTGAGGGGGTAACATCGGAATTTTTTCACATCTTCCGACCCATTACTTGAACGTATTGAATTAATCCCTTTAAGCCGTTGAATTAATTGGCAAATTGATTAGGAAAATGCTAGAATGCCCGCTCGTTTTAAAATACTGGGATTTCTTGGGGGAGAATCGTATGCAGCTAAGTTCTGTCTCCAGAAGAAAGTTTCTCCAGTCGGCCGGTATCCTGAGCCTGTCTTCGATATCTTTAGATTCTACCGCTCACCCATTTATCGCCAGTGAAGAAATAGATGTCTCCCACCACCGCGTTCGGCTGAAGAATCTACCAGACTCGTTTGAAGGTTTTAAAATAGTTCACCTTACCGACATTCATCACAGTAAGTTTGTATCCTTCAATGAAGTTTTTCGAATGGTGGAATTGGCCAACCGGCAAAGCCCAGACGTGGTACTTCTCACCGGCGACTACATTACCTGGTCAAAGAAATTCATAGCACCCGTGGCCGAAGCTTTGAGAAATCTGAAATCCCGTTTCGGTTCATATGCGATCCTGGGAAATCATGACATGCGAGTGGACGCGGAGGGGATCACTCAAGCCTTGGAAACGGCCCAAATTAAGGTATTGAGGAATAGCGCTGAAAGAATCGACTTTAAAGGGGATTCCTTGTGGATCGCCGGCGTTGACGAGTATAGTTACGGCCAAAGCGATATCCCGAAAGCCATGCGGGAGGTGCCACTCTCTCAGCCCAGGATCTTGCTGGCGCATAATCCCGAAATAGTTTCCCAAGCAACCTGTCATCAAGTGGACTTCGTGCTGGCCGGCCATACCCATGGTGGCCAGATCAAAATTCCTTTTATGCGTTCCTTGAACGTGGTGACGCAGCCCAGTCAGGACTTCCTGGAAGGATTCGTGAGGAACGGTAACACGCAAATGTATATCAGCCGCGGATTAGGCAAAGTCGTAATTCCCGTCAGAATACTCTGCCCCCCGGAAATTCCCGTCTTTTATTTGCAAAGTTAGACAGTTAATTCGATCGAAACGAGAATTCTGTTGTCGTTGAACGAATCGTCGTCGTGATCGCCTTTTGGATTTCGAGAACGAGGATGAGAACGACGACGAGGACCCTGTGTGCAATATAAGGGTCACATCGCCTGGCTTGGATCGCTTCCTGGTCACGGAACGGATGAACGATGTGAGCATTATCTCGTAGGTGAGTCTGCGAGCCTGAGGGTAACAATACGAGTGTCGTTTTTGGGTCGCGAGATCAGCAGCATGACCACATCCTCACGCTTAAAGTGGGAAATCAATTTTTGATACTCCACCAGAGACCTGACGGGATGCTTATTGATCTCGAGAATGAGGTCGCCGGGCACGAGTCCAGCCTCTGCCGCTGGGCTCAGCTGAGCCACGTTGATAACAATGACTCCGTTCTGCCCTCCCTCAACTCGGTAGGCTTTTCGGTGTTGCTCTGTCACTTCTTGAACAGCAATGCCCATCCGCCCGTGAGCAAGGTCCAGAGCTTGGTTTGAATTCGGCTCCAGTTCCCTCGGGATTAGGATAGCCTGGTTCAGAGGAGGTCGCTCTCGCACAATCGCCTCGAATTCTATCGGCTTTTGGTCGCGGATGCCTTTCAGCCTGATCGGAGTTCCGGGCGCGGTTTGAGCAATCTTTCTGAAAAAGTCATCTTTGTCGGGCACGGCTTTTCCATTGATCTCTGTAATAACGTCGTAGCGCCTGATCCCGGACTTCTCAGCAGCCGTGTTGGGGTCCACCTCGGTCACCAGAATCCCCCGGGTTGAGGTCAAATGCAGAACCCTTACATGATCCTCTGTAATCGGTTCGGGCCTCAAGCCCAAGAAACCTCGCACCACTCGTCCATGCTCCTCAATCTGATGAACCACTTCCTTGGCTAAATTAATGGGAATGGCAAATCCGATGCCGCGTCCCTTGGTGCTGATGGCCGTATTGATAGCAACCACTTCACCCCGGGTATTAAAGAGAGGTCCGCCACTGTTTCCAAAATTGATGGCGGCATCTGTCTGGATATATCGCTCAAATGGAATATCGTCGATTTTCCGATCTTTGGCGCTGACAATCCCTACCGTCACGGTATGATCATAGTTGTAAGGATTTCCCACCGCCATGACCCAATCACCTACCCTCACGCCGTCGGAATCCCCCAAGCGCACGGCCTCTAGCCGAGTCTTAGGATTTATCTTGATTACTGCCAAATCGGTCTGCTCGTCGGTGCCCAATACCTCGGCTGGATATTCCTGACCATTAAATAATCGCACCGTGACATGGCGAGCATCATCAATCACGTGTTCATTGGTGAGAATCAGCCCGCTGCCTTCAACTACAAAACCGGAGCCATATCCAAGGCTCTTTCGTTTGCCCTTCTCCTCCGGCTTCAAAGGAGACCAGAATTCGAAGCCCTCGTTCAGTTGGCTAAGGTCAAGGATTTTGGTAGAGACCACACTGACAACCGATGGGTTCACTCGATCCGCCACGTCGGCAAAGGAAATCTGGTTTCCGAAACGGTTTCCTAATCGCGAAAAAGGGTTAAGTCTGCGAACGGAGAAGTCGCTGAGATTTCCAACAAGAAACCCCAGAAAGAGGGAGACCCCAATCAGCAAAACCAGTTTGGCGGTTCCTTTACTCAAGCGTACCATTTAAGTCTCTCCTGATTGCATTTCTCCGTGTGATCGGAGTGACAATCCTCAAATTTCACGGGCTATTTTGTAGCGAGCAACCACATGCCGCCAAGGGCTCTCCCAAAGCAGGGGCCCCCTCACCCGGCCTGCGGCCACCCTCGCCCCAGGGGAGAGGCATGGGAGCTTTGAGAAAGCTCCCTGGGTGAGGGGACGACAGGTCAACAAACTTGACCAACGTTTGAACTTCGTCGCCACCAAGTAACCCTAATCGATTGAGGAAAAGGAAATCATTAGCGATACATTGCGCTGGTAAATGCTAACACTCTGGCTAACCACAGTCAACGCTCTGTCATTCCATAATCCTTGAGCTTCTTTTGCAGGGTACGCAAACCGATCCCTAGAATCTGCGCGGCCTTGAGGCGGTTTCCGCCTGTTTTTTCCAACGCTTGCAAAATGGCTTGTTTTTCCACGGCAGCCATGGATAGTTCGTCAAATAGAGCTGGAGACTCAGTGCCGGTGAAGTCCCTTTGGCTGTCCTGCAATTCCGAGGGAAGGTCCGCCAGCGTGATTTCTTCCCCCCTCGAAAAAACCACTAAATTTTCGATAAGATTTCTTAGTTCCCGAACGTTCCCCGGCCAGGAATATCGCGTGAAAACCGCCATGGCCTCGGCATTGACAGCCCGGACATTCTTGCGATGCTCTTGGGAGAAAGCTTTGACAAAGGCCGAAACCAGCAAAGGAATGTCTTCTACTCTCTCCCTCAGAGGCGGCATTTTCAAGGTAACCACTTTTAGCCGGTAATACAGATCCTTGCGAAACTTCCCTTGCTCGACCGCCGCGGGCAAATCGCAATTAGTAGCGGCAATCAAGCGCACATCGAGCTTGAGCGGTGTCCCGCCTCCCACCCGCATGATTTCTCGCGTCTCCAGGAAGCGGAGTAGCTTCACCTGCATGTCTAGCGGAATTTCCCCAACTTCGTCCAGGAACAAGGTGCCTTGATCGGCCAATTCCAGTTTACCAATCCGTCTGTCGGTAGCCCCCGTAAAAGAACCCCTCTCATGGCCGAACAACTCACTTTCCAAAAGAGTGGGATTCAAGGCGGCACAATTCAAGGGCAGATAATTTCGTTCTTTCCTGGAGCTGCACTGATGGATGGTTTGCGCCACGAGGTCTTTTCCGGTTCCGCTTTCTCCAAGTAAGAGAACCGTAGATCGGGTCGGGGCCACCACGGCGATCTGATTCAGCAGCCCTTCCACCACGGGCGATCTTCCAATAATGTTTTCCATGCCGTAGCGCCTATCCAGATGGCGTCGCAGAACCCGCAGTTCGTTTTGAGGTCGACGCCTTTCCAAGATGTGGTACACCCGATCTCTCAGTTCGAACAAATCAAGAGGCTTGAGGATGTAATCGTCTGCCCCCATTTTCATAGCCTCAACCGCAGATTCCACGGTTCCGTGTCCTGTAACAATGAGAAATCCTGCTTCTTGATTGACATTGCGAACGGCTTTGAGCAGGTCCAAGCCGTCGACGCGAGGCATCTTCAGGTCGGTTACCACCAAATCCGTGTCCTTCAGGACCTCAAGGTTCTGGAGTGCTACTTCCCCATCCTCAAAGCTCATCACTTCGTAACCGACCTTCTTCAAGGCCCGTGATATGGAAGCCAAACTCTCGGATTCGTCGTCCACAACGGCAACCCTATAAGCTCGTTCCATATTGCCTAAAATTCCTTGTCCTTCACCAAGTCCGTCAATTCAGAGATACGGTGACGCATTTGGGACTCTCACTCAGGCGTCCGGAGAAGTGCGAGTGAGTGAATACGTTAGCGTAATTGCGAAACACAGTACTAGGTCTTAGCTTCTCGCTGTCTGATCTTTTCCAACAGTTTCTTTTTCTTAGACTGGATAAGCTTTCCCGGGGGTGTTTTTACCAGCACGCGGCTCAGACTCTTGACTTGTTTCACTACGTCAAATTTCTTCTTCTTTTTCACGCCAATTACTCCGCCCCCTGCGTTTTCCTTATCCAGCCGGCCGCCACAGGAAACGCTGCCTCACGCCGTGAGCTGGTCAGCAGCTCGCTAACTGCCATCATACGACAATCCCATTATCCGATTGAAGGGCGAAAATTTTATCGATGCCACGAGTGCCTTCGCCATTTTCCTCAACCACTACACCTTGCCTTTCTCACATCGACTAAGCTAATGTTGAGAGGCATTAGGCCCTGACGAGAGCTCATTTGGATCTAGATTTCAGAACGGAGTATAGGATCATGATTTTCTCTTCTGATTTATCGCTGTCAGATGGGAATTCATCATGATCCCTGACCCAGGGTGGCGGCTGCGCCGTAACCCTGGGCTGGATTATTGATCCCCTTCGGGGAAAGAGACGCTTGGCGGCGAAGTCTCGAGGATTCCAAATGAAGTATCTATTTCGAGTGCGCGAGCAGGACAAGTCCCAAGAGATCAAGAAATGCCTTGAGTTTGATCGATCGAAAATGTCCAAACTCCAAGACCCGCCGCTGAAGCGTGGAGTTGGCTAGGAACTGAAGGGGCACAAGAAGTCATTCATTAATAATTCAGGAGTTCTGCATGGCAAGGAAAATTTACGATGCGATCGTAGTTGGAACCGGAGCCGGCGGGGGCATGGCCATCAAGACGCTCTGTGAAGCGGGCCTGAAGGTTTTGGCCTTAAACCCCGGACGAAGGGTTGATCCTGCCAAGGATTTCCGCGGCCACAAGCAGCGCTACGACATGAGATACCGAGGTTTCGGAGATCCGAAGACTGTTCGCTACCACGATGAGAGGGAGTACACCGAGGGTCTATGGGAGCACGATGTTACCTACACCACGTCCCCAGGCACCCAATGGGAGTGGCTGCGAGTCAAAGTAACAGGCGGCAAAGCCAATTTCTGGGGACGCTCATCGGCCCGTTTTGCGGATATCGACTTTAAAGCCGCGAGCCTGGATGGCTTTGATGTGGACTGGCCTGTCACTTATGAGGAGATCGCTCCGTATTACAGCCGGGTAGAAAAGTGGATTGGCGTGGCCAGTACAGTGCAGAATCGTCCCAGTAATCCGGACGGAGAATATCTTCCACCGATGAAGCTCCGTTGTATCGACTACATCCTGCGAAAAGGGGCTGAGAAAGTGGGGACACCTTATGTGGAAGATCGTATCGCGCAACTAACCGTTCCTCACAACGGTCATCTCGCTTGCCACTACTGTGCCAACTGCAGTTCGGGTTGTGACACGGGATCGTTTTTTTCACCCCCGTGGTTTACCCTGCCTGATGCCGAAAAGACGGGCAACTTCGAATTACGGACGAATGCTATCGCCAAAAATGTTCTGGTGGACAGTAACGGCCGCGCCAAGGGCGTGGCCTATGTGGACCGGAATACCAGGCAGGAAGTGGAAGTGTACGGGAGGGCGGTGGTCTTGGCCGCCTCCTGCCTTGAAACCGCCAAAATCATGCTCAACTCCAAATCCCGCCACTGGCCGACTGGGATTGCCAATTCGAGCGGGGAACTTGGCCGTAATCTCTGCGATCATCTCTACGGGACTTCAGCCTACGGCTACTTGCCGCAACTTCTGGGACAACCGAGCCGGCCAGATAATGTCTCAGCCAGCACCGTCGTCTGGATGCCGCGCTGGCAGAACTTGAAAAGTCCTCACGAAGAAAAATTCATTCGTGGCTACTCCGTCTATCCCGGCGGTGGCTGCGGAGAATTCCCCTATTATTACCGCCGCCTCGAAGGCTTTGGTTCTCGGTTTAAGCGTGATATTAAGCGTTACTACCCGGCCCCCGTGAGTTTCACCATTCAGGCGCCGTCGCTCCCCAGCAAAGACAACTACCTGGACATCGATCCCGAAGTGAAGGACATCTTTGGAATTCCAGCGTTGCGCTTTCACTTCCAGTGGAGAACCAATGAGCGTTTGCGCAGAGGTCTTAAGAGCTGCCGGGGGTGAATTACTAGGTGAAGGACAAGATCCTGAAACGCCGGGCTACAGCCAGCATGAAACGGGGCCGTGCCGTTTTGGCAACGACCCCAAGAAGTTTGTCACGAACCGCTTTGGACAGTGTCATGATGTATCCAATCTTTATATCTGCGACGCCAGCCTCTTTCCCTATTGCACCGACAAAACCACCACACTTTCCATTTTGGCATTCACGCTGCGGACCTGCGAATACCTGATCGAAAACAGCCGCAAAGGCAATGGTTGAGCCTAAAAACGGCAGTTAGCCACAGAGGCGGCCGACAAAGAGTTGTGTCTTCGCGAAGCCTTGAAAAATTGTCATTCTCTCGGTCAAGATAAAGCATTTGAAAACCGGCCACTTTTGCACTTGCTCTGCGCGCTCCATGACTCCGTGGCAATTTCAACTGCCAGATTTAGGTTAATGACTTCGCGGGTCAACGGACTTTACCAAGTCCAGGTAGTCGGCGGCCGGAATCATCGGCTTCCCCTCAGAGAGCAACGCCAG
>QHZP01000145.1:0-7476 GCA_003224715.1 Acidobacteriota bacterium
CAGACCGACTTATTCGGCTCTGTATCGCAACAACAAGAACGGCACTTTCACCGATGTCACTCGCGAGGCCGGATTGGCCGTGGAGATGTACGGCATGGGCTACGCCATTGGGGATTATGATAACGACGGTTTCGTGGATATCTATATCAGCGCCCTGGGTCCGGATCACCTCTTCCGCAACCTGGGAAACGGAAAATTTGCCGATGTGACCCAGAAAGCGAAATTAGGGAACGCCGATTTTGGGGCCAGCAGTGCCTGGTTCGATTACGACAAGGATGGGGACCTGGATCTATTTGTTTGCAACTATGTTCAGTGGACCGCTGAAACCGATATCTTTTGCACGCTCGACGGCGTGAATAAATCCTATTGCACTCCCGAGTCCTACAAGGGCGTATCGTCCCGGCTCTATCAAAATCAGGGGAACGGCACGTTCATCGATGTCACCCAAAAGGCCGGGCTCTTGGATCCCACCAGCAAGGCCCTAGGGGTGACGGTTTTCGATCTCAATAATGACGGCTGGCCCGACCTGGTGGTTGCCAATGACACTCAACCAAACAAGCTCTATGTGAATAACAAGAATGGAACCTTCAGTGAAAAAGGGGTTCCTGCCGGAATTGCCTTCAGCGAAGATGGAACGGTGCGCGGTGCCATCGGCGTGGACGCTGCCGACTACGACGGCTCGGGCTCTCCCAGTTTGCTGATTGCCAATTTTTCCAATGAGATGCTCAATCTTTACCATAACGAGGGTAAAGGTCTGTTTGTGGATGAGGCTCCCTCTTCGGCAGTGGGCCAGGCAAGTCTCCTGACCTTGGCTTTTGGGTGCTTCTTTCTTGACTTCGACTTGGATGGGAGGCCGGATATTTTCGTGGCCAACGGTCATGTTGAGAACGACATTAATAAGGTGCAGAAGCGTGTCACCTATGCTCAGCCTCCCCACCTCTTCCACAATCGCGGCAACAAACAGTTCGCTGAAGTCACGCCGCTCGTTGGGCCTACCTTGAAAATCCCCAAGGTGGCGCGGGGTGCTGCCTACGGAGACATCGATAACGACGGCGACCTGGACCTTTTGGTTGTCACCAATGGAGGTCCGGCCTACCTCTGGCGTAATGAGGGAGGCAACGCCAACCATTACCTCCGAGTCAAAACTGTGGGGACGAAGAGTAATCGAGACGGGATTGGCGCCGTGGTCCGGCTCCAACTCCCCGAGGGTGTTCTCTGGCAACAAGTCAAAAGCGGCAGCAGCTATTGCTCGCAGAACGAGTTGCCTTTAACCTTCGGTTTGGGCAAGCACGATAAGCTGCAATCCCTCGAAGTGGTCTGGCCCAGCGGTACTGTAGATAAGGTTTCCAATGTTTCAGCTAATCAGTTCCTCATTATTAAAGAGGGAAGTGGGATTGCCAGTGCGAGCCCCGGAGGAAAAGCGCCAAAATAACCGGAGAATAATCTATTCCTGCACCAAGCAAGCATCCCGGGCTACCAATATTTCGCCCCCAGCGGGGCTTGGACACAACACTCAGCCATTCTGACTCTGACTCCTGGCTTATGTGGATCGAAACGAGAATTTTGTTCTCGTTTGGGGATGGACTGAGAGCCCGAAGCGCCAGCGAGGGACAGCCGCACGATGACCCTCGCTGGCGCTTCGGGCTCCCAGTCAGGGGTGGCGGCAGCAAGGATATCAAGGGGCAAGCCTTGGTTAGTTGGTAATAGGCCTATCTTCCGGAAACAGTTTTTCTTTATAATTCCGGCATGTGTCTGCGACTCCGTCTTCATAGTTAAAAGTTATGTTCAACCGTAAGAATCGAACGTTCAGGTCATTTCTTATCTTAATCGCCTTCCTAATCATGGCGGCCATGACGTCCCTGCATCTTTGGACGCGAAATCCCTTTCGGTCTGCTCAGGCAGCTGTCCAGGGCGCTGCGCCTCGATCACCCCAGGACCAACTCATCTACCATAACAACATCGGTATTGCTCTGCTGGAGCAATTCAGTTTTCGCGAAGCCATTGCTGAATTTGCTCAGTGTCTCAAGATCAACGCCAGGTTTCTGCCCGCACTGGTCAACACCGGACTGGCCCACTTCTACCTTCAGGAGTTCCCCAAGGCCCAGGAGTTTTTGCTGAGCGCTCTGTCTCTTGATGCAAACCAACCGAATGCTCTGTTCGCCATGGGCATGATTTACCGCAACCAAAACCAGATGGATCTGGCTTTGGATTCTTTTAAGAAGATCTTGGTGGCCGATCCGCAGGATTCCCAGGTCCTCTATCAAATAGGTCAGATTTATCTCAAGAAACAAGACTACAGCCAGGCGGAGACCTATTTGAAAAAGGTCGTCGAACTTTCGCCCTATGATGTGGCTGCCTACTACAACCTGGCTACCACCCTTATCCGGAAAGGCAATCAAGCCGAGGGGCAGAAGGTGATGCAAACGTTCACGCGTTTGCGTGAAAAAGGCGGAATCAGTTCGACCGGGACTCAGTATGGAGAACAGGGCAAGTACATGATGGCCATCGGCGAATACGCGGACATTAAAGCGCTGCCCACCGGCGAAAGTCCAGCGCCCGCCAAGCCCATCCGGTTCGTGGATGCCACCGAGTCTGCAGGCATTCACTTTCAGCACGGGGCACGGGTTGGCGCAGGAGAAAACAATGTGTCCTTTCTGGGATCTGGCGCGGCTTTCTGCGATTATGACAATGATGGCTTCCTTGATCTCTACCTGGCCAATAGCTCAGCAGATGCTTCCAAGGCTCACGGCGCCCTTTATCACAACGATGGCAAGGGGCATTTTCAAGACGTGACAGAGAAAGCAGGCATTCGCTTTACCGGTCTCGGGATGGGCGCCTATTGGGGAGACTTCAACAACGATGGCAAGCCGGATCTGTTCTTGACCAATTACGGTCCTAACCTTCTCTATCAGAATAATGGGGACGGTACTTTCATAGACGTGACGGCTAAAGCAGGCGTTGGCGGAGATCAGCACTGGCACTTGTCGGCAGCTATCGCAGACTATGACCACGATGGGGACCTGGATATCTTTGTTGGCAACTATATCGAATTGAAAGAACCGTCTGAAAAAAGTGAGCCTCTTCGTTTGGGGGCGGGTCCTCCTGGAGCCGGTTGTCATTTGTTCCGCAACAACAGCAATGGAACCTTCACGGATGTGGCCGACGAGGCCAAGGTGAAGATTCCGCACGAGGCGATTACATCAGTCGCTTTTACCGACTTCGACAATCGCCGCGACGTGGACTTCTGGACGGTCAGCCTCCAGGGGAATCATCTTTACAGCAACCAACGAGTGGGAACATTTCAGGATATGAACGCCGCTCTGGGGCCAATTGCCAATTTGAAGGCGCTGAGTGTCTCTGTGGGAGATTATGACAAAGACGGCTGGATGGATTTTGCCTTGGTCCCTCATCTTGGAGGACCTATTTTGGTCAAGAACCACGGCGGTACGAACTTTTCTCAGCAAAATTCTCTTCCATTTTCCGTAGCCAAACCCGATTCCGCGCAAGCGTGGACAGCTCAGTTCTTCGATTATGACAATGATGGAGACCTCGATTTGTTTGCGCTGACCGTGGGCAACAGGCCAGAGGATTCCAAGGACGCTGGTCCTGAGCTTTGGGAAAACCAGGGCGACGGCAAGTTTGTCAATGTCACGGAAAAAGTCGGCCTGAGCCAATTTCGGGGCAAGTCGTATCGCAGCGCAACCTTTGGAGACTTCGACAATGACGGCGACACCGACATCCTTTTAACCGTCAACGGTGGCAGACCTGTGCTGTTGCGCAATGACGGCGGCAACCAGAACCATTGGATCAAGGTCCGGCTGCAAGGTACCAACAGCAATAAATCAGGCATTGGAACGAAAGTGGAAGTCAAGTCCGGTACGCTGTGGCAGAAAGTTGAAATCAATGGCGGATCGGGTTATCTCTCGCAAAGCCCGCCAGAAGTCATTTTCGGGCTGGGAAACCACCAGTCTGTGGACGTGGTACGTCTGCTCTGGCCGGGCGGAGTGCTGCAATCTGAAATTAATCTTCCCATCAACCAGACGAAGCTGATTCATGAACTCGATCGCAAAGGCACTTCCTGTCCTTTGCTCTACACCTGGAACGGGACGAGATACCAGTTTGTCACGGATTTCTTAGGAGGCTGCGCCATCGGCTATCTTGAATCACCCGGGCATTACAATACACCCGACACGGACGAATACGTCAAGATCTCGGGCCGACAGCTTCAACCTAGGGATGGCACCTATTCTCTAAAGGTCAATAATCAACTCGAAGAGGTGCTCTATATCGACCAGACTGAGCTTTTGGTACTGGACCATCCGGCTGATGTGGACCTGTTTCCCAATGAACGCTTAATGCCCGAGCCTCCCTATCCTCCGTTTAAGATTTACACCGCCAAAAATGCCTGTCCTCCCAAGGCGGCCTGGGATGGTCAGGGCCAGGATGTCTTGCCCTTGATTGCCAAAATCGATCGGACTTATCCGGACCATTTCAAGCTTCTGCCTTACAAGGGCTATGCTGAAGAACACGACCTGATACTGGATTTGGGGGATTTGTCCAAAGCGTCCAACATCAATTTATTAATGACGGCCTGGATTGACTATGCGGATTCGACCGCCAATTTCAAGGCTTCTCAAGCGGGCGCCCAACTTATCCCACCCTACCTGCAGGTGAGAAATGCCAAAGGCCAGTGGCAGACGGTCATTCCCAGCCTGGGATTTCCTGCCGGGTTGCCTAAGACCATGATTGTGGACTTGACTGGAAAATTTCTCACCCACGATTATCAGGTCCGCATTGTCACCAGCATGCGGATTTACTGGGATCAAATTCTGGTCAATACGTTCCCGGCTCAGCCTGCCCTAAAGCAGTATCGCCTGGCTCCACAAAGAGCAGAACTCCGTTTTGGTGGTTTCCCACGCGAGTTTAGTCCTGATGGCCGGAGTCCCTTCCTTTACGATTACGATTGGATTGATCCTGTGGCGCCGTGGAAGAGCCACACGGGTGACTATACGCGCTTTGGCGAGGTGACCGATTTACTCAAGTCCAAGGAAGATATGTATGTGATCATGCGGAACGGCGATGAAATTCAGATTGATTTCGCTGCCTCCCAGCTCCCGCCTGTTCCAGCCGGGTGGGCGCGCAGCTTCTTCTTCTATGCGGACGGATTTGGCAAAGACATGGACACCCACTCAGCATCACCCGATAGCGTGACTCCCCTGCCTTTTCATTCCATGAGCCAATACCCTTATCCCGCCACTGAAAGGTATCCGGCTGACGAAGCCCATTTGGAATATCAACGCAAATACAACACGCGAGAAGTGCCCTCAATCCTGAGTCAATTGAAAAGGTAGCAGACCTCAGTCGGGATCGAACTTTCTGGCAAAAGGTGGCAAGGCATCGCAAGCCGTTATTCCCCTCCACGTCAGAGGTTGCAGCGGTGGGTTGTCCCCAACTGGAAGGACCCCGAAGGCTCCGCCTTTTGCTCGTCCCAACAGGGGATTTACCTTGATTCCCCTCGTCCGGGAGCCACCCAGGAGAGACAGACTATTTAAAGGGCACATGAAGCGTTGAGATGAGGCGGTTCACGTGTCGCTTAAAGGTTACCAAAATATGAGCGTCTCCGGTCTACCTGGGGCTGCGCGCCGGCCCGACCCTTGCGTCGTTCGTGAATCAAGCCTTGTTCAATGAGTATAGTTACCACGCGACCGTAATTTTCATCCAGCACTCGGGCAATATCCCGTATAGGTAATTCGTGATTGGAAAAAAGGTTACAGATTGTTACTTTTCGCTTGGTGACTGAATCCAGGAAGGAAGTGTTGGGCGGAGCAACAAAACGTCGTTGGGTGAGCTGGAACCCATCCCTTTCGGAGTTGGCTGACTGTGCCATAATGATCACCTCGTTCCCAAGGACTCTCTGAACTCTGACCCTGCTAATTTGTCAGATCAGCTAGACAATCCCAAATGGCCAAGATAGGGAACAGCCTCTCTTATTCTCAAGGATGACGAGCCTGAGTTGGGAAGGTTTAGCCTCGCCTCGGCTGGACGTTCGATGAGATTTATGAGGCTGACCACAGCCCAGTCTATCACGCTCCGAATCTTTATCAAAATTGTGCAGAATGATGCAGCCTGCCTTACGCCGGCTAAGACCCACGCCGGCTTAATTTTTTGCCTTAAGGGAAGACTCTTCTAAAACCAAGCCCGAACTAACAGCCTCTGGCAATTTCACAATAGATCCAAGATCAAACCCATCACGAATCTTCCCCTTGACAGCCACGCGTGCGCCTTTGCGCGGGACCCCTTTGTCCCCAACCGAAACGACCCACAATTTCCCAGTTCCATCGTCAATTTGATAGGCACCGCGACCCAACACAGAATAACTTTGAACCACCCTTCCAACCACTCCTACTTGATGCCTGGTGTATCGATGAGGATTGGCCATAATCTCGTTAATGCTCTTTTGCTCACACGCCACCAAGAACAAGGAAAGACAGGCCAATCCCAAAAGTGCAGCCAGGCGTGCGGTTTTGAGTTTTTTCATTCGGATTTCTCCTCGAGGCGAACGCCATGGAATGAATTTACGTTCGCCCTATTATACGGCGTACTGCCTTATCCCCTGCCCTCTTTAAAGATGTTCGCGCGGCACCAGGTGTTGTCTCGTAATTTGTTCTGGCTGGAAGTTGAAGTGTCGGATAATTTATGCTACAAAAACACCGCCTTGTCATTTCGGCGAATGCTACAGTTGCAGTGTACGCCTGCATTCCACTTTGCCATCAAATCGAGGCCCAATCTATACGCAGCATTGCGAAAAATGGGAGGGCGAGCCGTCACCTCAGCAAGATCTTGCCCATGAGGCTCGGCGGGAGCCTCACCTTCCGATTCTTCGGCGGTTTTGAATTTTTTTCACAGCTCCCGAAAGATTGGAGGTGACCGGGCACAAGGGCAGCATGCTAATCTTGAAGGCGTGAATAGTCATGAAAAATGATAAGGCCATCGGTGTAGTGCTTTTCCAGCTGGGAGGTCCTGATTCTCTGGAGACCATTGAACCTTTCCTCTATAACCTCTTTAGCGATCCCGATATCATCGACTTTCCTTTCGCCAAAATTGCCCGAAAGCCTCTGGCGAAGCTGATTTCCTCAAACCGTGCCCGCAAAGTTCAAAGTCACTATCTGGAGATCGGCGGTAAGTCACCTATTCTCGAATACACAACGGCACAGGCCAGAGCCCTGGAAAGTGAGTTGAATAAGAGTCTGGAAGCAAAGGTTTTCATTGCCATGCGGTACTGGCATCCCTTGACTGAGGAGACCGTTCGGGCAGTGGAGAAGAAATCCTTGGAAGAATTGGTCCTGCTGCCACTCTATCCTCAGTACTCGAAAACGACCACCGGCAGCAGTCTTAACGAATGGTACCGGCAAATTGCTTCCTCGCCGGTGAAACATGTTCCTGCAAAATTGGTGAAACAATTCTACTCTCATCCAA